>JABRVU010000146.1:0-4431 GCA_039961895.1 Phycisphaerae bacterium
GCCCCAGAGGATGCCGATGGGGAAGCAGATCTCGAACGACGACTTCGGGCGGATGCGGGCCGCGTCCACCGCCACGGTCTCGATGTTGCTCAAGGCGTCCAGCGGCGAAACGGGCTGCGGCTGCGAGGCCGGCGGATCGAAAAACCGTCCCAGCGTGCCCAGTGTGGCCTCGATGGCCTTGCGTTCCAGCGGAGACATCTCGTCCTGCCGTCCTGTGTCGGCGATGACCGCGTCGATGAAGCGGGCCCGCTGCCGCGGATCGAACCATTGCCGGCGGAGCAGCTCGATGGCCGCCTGGTTGACGGCCGCTTGCAGGTAGGCCGACTCGGCCTTGTGCAGCGGGTCGAAGGCGATGGCCACGGGCATTTTCCGGCTGGAGAACACCGCCGGCGTGATGCGGAAGTCTTTCTTGAGGATGACCATGCCCAGCACCTGCCCCCGGCGGACGGCGGTCCGCGCCGCCTGCATCTCCATCGGCGCGGCCCGCACGCTGCCCGACTCGATCAGAATCTCGGCGAAGGCCCGCGACTCCGGCGTTTGAGCCTCGTCCACCAGGGCGGCCCTGAGGGCCTGCGAGGGCTTCTCGAGCGTTCCGGCGAAGATCTGCCCGATCAGCACCGAGATCAGCAGCGGAAAACCCAGCATCCACCAGAAGAAGCCCAGCCGGTCGCGCCAACGCAGGAGCAGGTCCTTCATCGCGATGTAGAGCAGCGTGCGCATTTACTCTCGAAGGCTCCGGCCGGTCAGGTCGAGGAAGACGGTTTCGAGGTTGGGCCGGTCGATGGAGAGGCTGCGCAGCGTCAGCCCCGCGCCGGCGAGCTGCTGGACGGCCTCCATCGGCCGGTCGGTCTCGAACACCAGCGACGTTCCGTTCAGCCGTCCCGGCAGCACGACGCCGGCCGGCGGCGGCGACTCCAGCTCGGCCCGGACGCGGGAACCGCCGGCGTGGGCGTGGATCAGCCGCTCCAGGCTGTCCATCACCAGGATGCGCCCGTGATCCATGATGGCCACGCGGTCGCAGAGCCGCTGGGCCTCCTCCATGTCATGGGTGGTGAGCAGGATCGTCCGCCCGGCCTGCCTGAGCTGCTCGATGTCTTGCAGGATGTGATGCCGGGCCTGCGGGTCGATGCCCACGGTGGGCTCATCCAGCAGCAGCACCTGCGGTTCGTGCACCAGGGCGCAGGCGATCTGCAAGCGCCGCTGCATCCCGCCGGAGAGGGTCCTGACCAGGGCCCCGGCCTTATCGACCAGGGCGGCCCGGTCGAGGACCTCGGCCACGCGCCGCCGCAGCCGCCGCCCGTGCAGTCCATAGAGCCGACCGAAGAACATCAGGTTCTCGCGGGCGGTCATGTCGTCGTAGAGCGAGAGCACCTGCGGAGCGATGCCGATGCCCTGCCGGGCCTTCGGGCGGGTCGGGTCGGCCAGGCCGTCGATGTGGATTTCGCCCGCGTCGGGACGGAGGAGCCCGACCAGCATGTGGATGGTGGTGGTCTTGCCCGCTCCGTTGGGACCCAGCAGGCCGAAGGTCTCGTTCGGCGAAACCTCGAACGAGACCCCGTCGACGGCCACCACGTCCCCGTAACGTTTGCTTAAACCCACCGCCCGGATCATGCCGCGAATGATAACGGGAATTCACCACGGAGACACGGCATCAGGGAGGTGCGGTTCCGGGGCAACGTTTTCAAGGGTCCTCATGCCAGGTATGATCCGTATCGCCGTAACGTCCATGAACGGCATCGAATCAGGGGCTCCTTGGCGCCTCGGCGCCCTGGCGGTTGAACGGACATGAACGACCTGACACCCAAAGCGGTGGTGGCGGAGCTGGACAAGTACATCATCGGACAGCACGAGGCCAAGCGGGCCGTGGCCGTCGCGGTGCGCAACCGCTGGCGGCGGCTGCAATTGCCCGAGGCCATGGCCGCCGAGGTGGGGCCCAAGAACATCCTCATGATCGGCCCGACCGGCGTGGGCAAGACCGAGATCGCCCGGCGGCTGGCCAAACTGGTCAACGCCCCCTTCATCAAGGTCGAGGCCAGCAAGTACACCGAGGTGGGCTATCACGGCCGGGACGTCGAGAGCATGGTCCGCGATCTGCTCGATCTGGCTTTGAGCATGGTCCGCGAGGAGCAGACCGAGGTCGTGCGCGAAGAAGCCGAGCGCATCGCCGAGGAGCGGCTGCTGGACCGGCTGCTCCCGCCGCTGCCCCATGCCGCCGAGGACCCCGCCGGCGAACAGGCCCAGCAGCGCCACCGCACCCGCGAGAAATTCCGCCAGAAGCTGCGGGCCGGCGAGCTGGACGACTCCGACGTCGAGATCGTCTCCGAGGAGAAAGCCATGCCCGTGGGCATGATGGCGACCTTCGGCATCGACCAGCTCGACCCGGAGATGCAGAACTTCTTCGAGCGGCTCATTCCCCAGCAGCAGAAGAGCCGCCGGCTGCCCGTGCGCGAGGCCCGCAAGGTGCTCTTCCAGCAGGCCGTCGAGCAGCTCATCGACCGCGAGAAAGTCACCGAGATGGCCATCCGCCGGACCGAGAACAACGGCATCATCTTCATCGACGAGATCGATAAGATCGCCTCGAGCGGCAGCCCGCACGGACCGGACGTCTCGCGCCAGGGCGTGCAGCGCGACCTGCTGCCCATCGTGGAGGGCTGCACGGTCGGCACGCGCTACGGCCAGGTGCGCACCGACCACATCCTGTTCATCGCCGCCGGGGCGTTTCACGTGAGCAAGCCCTCGGACCTGATGCCCGAGTTGCAGGGCCGCTTTCCCATCCGCGTGGAGCTGACCGACCTGACCAAGGACGACTTCGTGCGCATCCTCACCCAGCCGCAGAACGCGCTGATCAAACAGCAGGTGGCCCTGATGGCCACGGAGGGGGTCCGGCTGGAGTTCACGCCCGAGGCCGTCGAGGCCATGGCCGACATCGCCTTCCAGGTCAACAGGAACACGCTCAACATCGGCGCCCGCCGGTTGTACACCATCGTCGAGAAGGTGCTCGAGGAGCTGTCCTTCGAGGCTCCGGACCGCCGCGGACATACGATCACCATCACCCCCGAGCTGGTGCGGCAGCGGCTCTCGGCCATCACCCGGGACGAGGATTTGAGCCGGTTCATTCTGTAAGTTCTTCGGCGTAATCCGCGGGTGAAACGGGCCCTTCCCGCGTTCGCGTTTTCCCGCCCGCCCCGTGGGGCAGCAAGCGACGCCGGGGTCGAGGCCCCGCCCGGCAACGGCGGGACGTTGATTTGCGCTCCCGCGCGACTACACTGGCCCGGTATGGGTCTGGCACGAGCGCCCAAGCCGGTGAACCTGATCTGCGGGCTCATCTCCAATGACCCGGACCTGATGGAGCGCGCCGTCGGGCTGTTGAGCGAATACGCCGGGCCGCCCGACCTGGTCAGCGGGCTCTGGCCGTTCGATTCCACCGACTATTACGAGCTGGAGATGGGCGAGGGCCTTCAACGGCGCTTCGTCTCCTTCGAGAAGCTCATCGACCCGGGCGACTTGAGCCACCAGAAGACGCTGACCAACGAGCTGGAGCGCCGCATCGGTTACGAGCTGGGGCTGCCGACCGGCCGGCGTGCGGTCAACCTCGATCCGGGCTATCTCTCGCTGAGCAAGCTGGTGCTGGCCACCACCAAGGACTATTCCCACCGCGTCTACCTGCGCGACGGCATCTACGCGGAGAGCACGCTGCACTTCGAGGCCGGCGGATGGGTCCCCTGGCCGTGGACCTACCCCGACTACGCCGACGGGCGTTATCACGAGTTCTTCCACCAGGTCCGCGAGCGCTACAAGGCCAAGCTGTCGGCGCGCGACGCGGGCGGAGAGGGGCGTCGATCGTGAGCGGTCCGCCGGTGATGGCCGTCGCGGGCGCGGCCCTGCTCGGTTCGCTGGCCCTCAGCGCGGGCCTGACGCCTTTGATCCGCCGCTGGGCGCTGAATCGCGGCTTCGTGGATCATCCCGCGACGGCCGCGCACAAGGCGCATCGGGCCCCGACGCCGTTCGGCGGGGGCATCGCCCTCACCGTGGCGGTGCTGCTGCCGATGGCCGGCGTGCTGCTGGCCGCCTGGCTGTGGCGCGACGCCCGCCCGGAGCAGTTCCCCTGGCTGACGGCGCGCCTGCCGGCCTGGCCGGACTGGATCGGCGGCGCGCTGCGCAAGGCCCCCGCCGCCCTGGCCGTCATCGCCGGGGCCCTGGCCATGCACCTGATGGGCATCATCGACGATCACCGCCCCTTGTCGCCCTACCTGAAGCTGGCCGTCCAGACCGGCGTGGCCCTGCTGTTGAGCGCCGGTTTCGGGCTGCGGGCTGCCGAACTGCTCGGCCCGGTGCCGTCGGTGCTGCTGACCACCTTGTGGATCGTGGCGTTGACCAACGCCTTCAACTTCATGGACAACATGGACGGGCTGACCGGCGGCGTGGCCGCCC
>JABRVU010000147.1:0-4974 GCA_039961895.1 Phycisphaerae bacterium
GCTCTGGGCCGATGATCCCCGGCCGCGCCCGCCCGTGCCCCTGCCCGCCACGCGCGAGGCCCTCCGCGCCGTCCGCGAGGGCATGTACCGCGCGGTCAACGAAGCCGGCGGGACCGGCCACGCGCACATCCACCTGGCCAACGCCGGCGACCTGGTCCTGCTGGGCAAGACCGGCAGCGCCGAGGCCACCGTCGGACCGGTAGTCGAATGGATTTTCACCTGCCGGTTCCCCGATGGCAGCGCCGACGAGATCATCGCCGCCAACAAGACCGATCTGCTGCTGCGCCACCCGGCCGCGACCATCGTCGAGTCGCGTCCCTTTCGGCGCTACCCGACCGAGGACATGGACCCCACGCACGCCTGGTTCGTCGGCTACCTGACCTCCCGGAGCCGCTACCTGGAATCGTCGGCCGGCGGCAAACTCAACGTCGCCGTCGCCGTCCTGATCGAGTACGGCGGCCGCGGCGGCGGCGTGGCCGCGCCCCTGGGCGGCGAAATCGTGCAACTGCTGATCAACATGCAGGACACCACGAAATGACCGGGAAACGAATCGACAAGCCGACAAGGCCCCACCGCGACAAGGGGACTCTCTTGGCGTTGCTCGCTTTGCCATCTTGTCGCCTTGTCAGCCTGTCCGCCGATCCCGCGCCGTCGCCGCCCGCCGTGGAATCCACGATCCTTCCGCCGTCCGCCGTCCTCGAGGCCCCCCCATGACCCTCACCTTCCGCCTTCCCACCTGGCACGGCTGGGGGCTGCTGCTGCCCATCGCGCCGCTGTGCGCCTTCGGGCTGCTCTCCATCCAGGCCACCGGCGACGTCGAGCCGGGCCGCTGGCTGACCCGCGAGACCCAGCGCCAGCTCGCCTGCCTGGTGCTGGGCACCGGCGGCATGTTCGCCGCCCTGGCCGTCGGATACCACCGGCTGGCCCGGCTGGCGTTCGTGGGCTTCTGGGTCGGTGTGGCCATGCTCGCCTACATCGTGATGGACCGCTGGGTGGATGTGCCCCTGGTCGAGGTCCATCGCAAGGTCCGCCGCTGGATCCGCTTCGGGCCCGTCGAGGTGCAGATCTCCGAGGTGATGAAGATCGCCTACGTGCTGGCCCTGGCGGCCTACCTGCGCTGGCGGCGGAACTACCGCACGCTCAAGGGACTGATCGTCCCCTTCGCCCTGACGCTGATCCCCATGACCCTCATCAAGATGCAGCCCGACCTGGGCACCACGCTGCTGTTTCTGCCGGTGCTCTTCGCCATGCTGTTCGCCGCCGGGGCCAAGGGGCGGCACCTGGGCGTGATTCTCCTGCTGGCCTTCGCGGCCCTGCCCTTCTTCTGGTTCAAGATCGAGACGTTTCAACGGCTGCGCATCACCAGCGTCTTCCTCCAGAGCCCCCGGGTCCGGGCCCATCTCGAGAACCACCCCGCCCTGTGGGACAGCCTGCGCCCGGCGGGCGAGAAACAGGCCGCCTGGTTCAAGTACCTGCACGAATGGGAAAACGGCTCCGGGTATCAGCTCGTGCAGAGCAAGACCGCCGTGGGCAGCGGAGGCCTGCTGGGCCAGGGCTTCGGGCAGGGGCGGTTCTGCGCCGACGATACCCTCCTGCCCGAGAACCACAACGACTTCATCTTCGCCATGATCGCGTATCAGTGGGGTCTCTGGGGCGGACTGCTGGTGGTCCTGTGCTACGCGGTGATGGTGGTCATCGGCATGGACGTGGCCACCTGCACCCGCGACCCGTTCGGGCGGCTGGTGGCCGTCGGCTTCGCCACGCTCTTCGGCGTGCAGACCCTTACCAACCTGTGCATGACCATCGGCATCGGCCCGGTCACCGGCGTGACCCTGCCCTTCGTCAGCGCCGGGGGCAGCAGCCTGGTGGCCAGCTTCATCAGCGTCGGCCTGGTCATGAGCGTCGCCCAGCACCGCCCGGTGATCTTCGGCCAGGAGCCCTTCAGCTTCGACGAGGAGAGCGAGCGGTATCAGACGTGAACGCGGCTCTCGGATTTCGGATCGCGGAGTGATGGCGCCGCCGGCGACGCTCCCTTCCCTCCACAATCCGAAAGCGAACGGACCCCGGCTACTTCGCCATCTTCTCTTCCATCTGCTCATACCGCTCGAAGAGCCTGGGGGCCTTCTCGCGCAGCTCCTCGCGCGAGCGGTAGGTGCGGCTCATTTCGGTGTCGCCGTCGCGGGTGTGGACGGTGATCTGCCCGTCGAGCCCCACCTCGAACCGCGTGCGCGGGGCGGGGGCCTCGTGGTCCAGAAGGGTCCGCAACGGCCCCTGGAGGAAGCGCCGCTCCCACTCGCGCCAGCCTTCCTCGCGCTTGGAGTCGCCCCGATCGGCGAACGGCCGGACCTCGGGTTTGGGCTCCTCGGCGCGCGGAGGCCGGTCCGGCGTCAACGGCTCCTTGCGCCGGGTGCTCTCCAGCAGGTCGGCCGCTTCGCGGTCGGCCTTGCGCAGGGCCTCCAGGTTTTCATAGGTCTTGGACTCGACCTTCTTCCCCGCCTCGCCGACCTTGGAGCGCGTGACGGTGATACGGCCGGTCTCGTCGCGGCGCACCTCGAGGCTGTTGCCGTCCTTGTCCACGCGGTGGAACTCGATGACCTCCTTGCGCTGCGTCGCCCGGTCGCCGCCTTTCCTGTCGCCCAGGAAGAAATCGAACTTGCGCAGCACGTCGCGGCGGTCGCCGGGGAACTCGCCCAGATCCTCGGCGATCCAGCCTTGCGGTCCCCAGCGCAAAATCTTCCCGCGCAGGCCGAACTCGCGCGCCGTGGCCACGTCCGGGTCTTCCTCATACTTGAGCTTGAGCCGCGCGGGGTCCGCCGGCGGCTTGGCCAGCCTGACGGTGAAGCTCTTCTCCTGCCCGCGGTGAACGACGGTCAGCTCGATCTCTTCGCCGGGCTCCTTGCCGCGCACGCGCTCGGAGAACTTCTGGACGGCGTCGTGTCCGCCGGCGACGGGCTTGCCGTCGGCCCGGACGATCACGTCGTAACGCGCCAGCCCGGCCTTGTCGGCGGGGCTGCCCTCAAAGACGTTGCAGACCATCACGCCCTTGTCCTCGAGCTGGAGGTGCTCGGCCAGGGCCGCCGGAACCGGGCAGAGCTGCACGCCCAGCCAGGCCTTTCCGGCCGCCACCGGCGGCTCGACCGGCGCGGGCAGGACCTGGGCGAACCACCGCGGCCGGCCGGGCGGCAGCCAGCGCTCGAACAGCCGGTCGTTGGGCAGGACGCGCCGCTCGATGATCCGATCCTTCTGCTCCTCGATTTCGCGGCGGATGCGGTCCTTCTCCTTCTCGATGCGGTCCTTCTGCCGCTCGACCTCCTCGCGCGGCCGATCGGCCGTTTCACGGGCCTTGCGTTCAGCCCGTTCGGCCTCCGCCCGGGCCCGATCCTCCTGTCGCTCCCGCTCTCCAACTTCGCGTTCCTTCTTTTCCCGGGCCGCCGGCGGCGCGGGCCGCGGCTCGTCATCGGCCCTGGCCGCGACGACCCACGACGCGAACACCAGACCCGCCAACAACCCGATTGAACGTAGACGTATCTGCCGGTTCATGATCCTCGGTCCTCCCAGATCCAGAGATGTCCCCTTCGCGCCCCATCCGGGGCGCGGCTCGGCGAGGTCATTTCGACTCCCCGCTTAGACGGCGGCGTACTCAGTAATTCGCCCGCACGCTGCGCACCACGTCGCGCGTGGTCTGGGCCTCGAGCAGATAAACGGCCTGCGTCTCGGGGTCCACGATGCCGATCACGTCGTGGTCGATCCGTCGGCGGTACTCCCGCGGGCCGCGGACCACGCCCAGGATCGCCTCGGGCTCGACGTTCCTGTAGGTGATCTCGGGCGGCGCGAAGGCCGGCTCGGTGTAACCGCCCAGCCCGGCCCGCGTCGGACCGGGGTCATTGCGGGGTTGAAAGGACGACATCAGCGGTCCGCCGGCGAGGGTGAGCATCACCGCCGCGGCCAGTCCCGCGCCATATCCGGCCCAGCGTCGCCACGCGGGACGGTCCTTGGCCGTCACGAGGGCCGCCTGCGGCAGGGCCGGCCGATCTTCAAGCACCCGGCGCAGGGCCCGCCCGGCCAGGGCCTCGATCTCCAGCGAGCGCTCGTAGGCCCGGCGCGCCTCCGGCGAGCGGATCAGGAGCTTGTCCAGCTCGAGCGATTCGCCCGGGTTCAGCTCGCCGTCGAGCCGCCGGGTCAACAGCAGTTCGCCGCGTTCGTCAATCATGGCCTCACACTTTCCCAGCCAGCTTCTCACGCAATTGCCTGCGGGCCCGGACCAGGCGGGTCTCGACGGTGTCCACCGGGAGCCCCAGCGTTTCGGCGATCCGGGCATAAGACCAATCCTCAAGATGCCTGAGCACGAACGGCTCCCGGTAGAGCTCCGGCAATTCAGCGATGGCCTCAAAGACCGCGCGCTGCCGTTCGTCGAGGTGGAGGGGGGCATCAGCCGGCGGACTCGGGCGGGGCTTGCGCCAGTGCGACAGCAACCCTTTCAGGAGCCGCCGCCGACGTTGCCGCCTTCGCTGGGCGTCCAGGGCGGCGTTGCGGGCGATGCGGTACAGCCACGGCCGCCAGCGTTCCGGGTCCTCGAGCCGGCGGGCCTCGCGCCACACCTGCATCCACGCCCGCTGGGCCACGTCGTCCAACTCGTCGGCCCGCCCCAGCACCGCGAAGATCACGCCGCGCACCCACCGGCCATGCCGGCGCATGAGCTCCTCGAGCGCATACCCGTCGCCCTGTTGGATCGCCTCGAAGACCGGGCGTTCCGGATCGGCTTGTGCCTCAAGCGGGTCCATGCGTCGGCCATTCCACCGTCTAGATGAACAGACGCCGGTGGGGCGGAAAACCGGTCAGATGACCACCGTTTTATACGTCGGCGATGGGTGGGGTGGCGGTGTTATTTCGGACGTCGCGGCGTGGGGGTGCTGTCCGCGGGGACGCGGATGGTGGGGGCCGGCCGACGGACCGGCTCGCCGGGCGATACCCGGG
>JABRVU010000148.1:0-18950 GCA_039961895.1 Phycisphaerae bacterium
GTTTAGAATGTTCCCGTCGCCCGGACTTCGCAACCCGCGTCGGAAGGGGAGCGGCGCCATTCCCGCACTGTGCGGCGCCCCTCCCGCACGCGAGACGGCGATGCGCCCGTCCGCCGTTGCGGCGCAGCGAACACGGCCGGGCATTCAAGGAGCGCGGCCATGTCCACGTCTGAAACCCTGACCCGCCGGTCGGTCCTTTCGGCAGCGGCCGGCGTGGCCGGAAGTCTGGCCCTGACCCCCGCGGCCCCGGCCGAGGACGCCTCCGAACGCAAGCCCAACCGACGGATCAATCAGTCCATCTGCCGATGGTGTTACAACGGCAAGCTCGAGCTGGAAGAGCTCTGCAAGCAGGCCGTCCGGCTGGGGTACCAGTCCATCGAGCTGATCGACTCGAAGGTCTGGCCGACGGTCAAGAAATACGGCCTGACCGCCGCGATGGTTCCCGGTTCCGGCTCCATCGCCAACGGCTGGAACCGCAAGGAAAACCACGGGCCGCAGATCGAGGAGATGAAAAAGAACCTCGACCTGGCCGCCGACGCCGGCCTGCCCAACGTGATCTGCTTTTCGGGCAACCGCCGGGGGCAGCCCGATGAGGAGGGCATCCGAAACTGCATCGAGGGTCTCAAGCAGGTGGTCGGCCACGCCGAGAAGCGGAAAGTCAACATCTGCATGGAGATTCTCAACAGCAAGGTTGATCACAAGGACTACGCCTTCGACCGCATGGGCTACGGCGTGGCCATCGCCAGGGCCGTGGGCTCGGAGCGCTTCGGCATCCTGTACGACATCTATCACGCCCAGATCATGGAAGGCGACGTGATCCGCACCATCCGCGATTATCACCAGTACATCAGGCACTATCACACCGGCGGCAACCCCGGGCGGAACGAAATCGACGAGACCCAGGAGCTGTACTACCCGGCCATCATGCGGGCCATCGTGGCCACCGGCTTCAAGGGCTACGTCGCCCAGGAGTTCATTCCCAAGGGCGATCCGGTCAAGGGCCTGGCCGATGCCTTCCGCATCTGCGACGTGTGAGCCGTGGTCGGAATCGGACGCCGGTTATCCACCGGTAACGGTCGCCGGCTGAAAAGCGGCGCCGCTGGCGTAGCGGCCGGTCCCCGTGCCGGCCGTGGATCGTGTGGGGGCTCGACGACCGGCACGGGGGCCGGTCGCCGCCAAGAGCGTTCACCGTGAACGAAAAACCCGTGGCCCTGGTGACCGGCGGCTCGCGCGGCATCGGGCGGGGCATCAGCCTGGCCCTGGCCCGCGAGCGATTCACCGTGCTGGTCAACTACAACACCAACCTGTCGGCCGCCGAAGAGACCCGCGGCCTCATCGAGAAGGCCGGCGGGGAGGCCGAACTCTGCCAGGCCGACGTGTCTCTCAAGGAGCACCGCGACCTGTTGCTGGACTTCTGCATGGAAACCTTCGGCCGGCTCGACCTGCTGGTCAACAACGCCGGCGTGGCCCCGGGCAAGCGCCTGGACCTGCTCGAAACCACCGAGGAGAGCTACGACCGCGTGCTGAACACCAACCTCAAGTCGGCGTTCTTCATGAGCCAGGCCGCCGCCCGGCTGATGCTCAGCCAGATCCAGGCCGGGAGCATCGCCAGGGGGTGCATCGTCAACGTCTCCTCGGTCAGCGCCTACGCGGCCAGCGTCAACCGCGGCGAATACTGCATCAGCAAGGCCGGCCTCTCGATGGTCACGCGGCTGTTCGCCGTCCGCCTGGCCGGGCAGGGCATCAACGTCTACGAGGTCCGCCCCGGGGTCATCAGCACGGACATGACCGCGGCCGTCAAGGAGAAATACGACAAGCTCATCGCCGAGGGGCTCACCCCCATTCAGCGCTGGGGCCAGCCCGAGGACGTCGGCCGGGCCGTGGCCATGCTGGCCCGCGGCGACCTGCCCTTTTCCACCGGCGAGGTCATCAACGTGGACGGCGGGTTCCACGTCCGCACGCTGTGACCCCCGCGGGGCGGGGGCATGGCGGACGGCGAATCCCGGATCCAGGACGTGGGCCGCGGCCCCGAACGCGGAAACGTCCGCAGCGGCGACCCGGCGAACGGATGGGCGGGGAGCCAGGCCCATCCGGTTTCGCCATCTGCGCGCCTGCTTCCCCGTTTTGTTGCCTTCGCGCCTTCTGATTCCCTGCCGCCGCGATAGGCGACGCCGGGGTATAATGGTCGCATGTTCGACCTTGAACTCCCATGCTTCGATGAGCCCATCGGGCTGTTTCCCTTGCCCAACGTCGTGCTGCTGCCCGGCGGGACGCAGCCGCTCCAGGTTTATGAGCCGCGCTACCGGGCCCTGGTGCAGGACGCGCTCCGCGGGCAGGAGGTGATCGGCATGGCCCTGCTTCGGCCGGGCTACGAGGCCGCCTATTACACCAACCACGCGAAGATCCGCCCCATCGTCTGCGTGGGGCGTATCCGCGAGCACGTGCGCGTCCCCGACGGGCGCTATCTGCTCAACCTGGCGGGCCTGTGCCGGGCCAGAATCCGCGAAGAGGACCGGGAGGGCGAATACCGGACGGCGCTTCTCGAGCCGATGATCCCGGCCGGGGACGCCGTTACCTCCGACGGCGAATGCGCCGCCCGCGACCTGCTGCGACGGATCATCCGCCTGCCCGGTTTTGACGACTTGCCCGACGCGGCCGAATGCCGCGAACTGCTGGACCGGGACGCGCCGCTGGGACCGCTCGTGGACCGGATCGCCGCGGAACTGCTGCCTCGCGACGCCGTCGAGATCCGCCAGCACCTGCTCGAAGAAATGGACGTTCTCCGCCGGGCCGGCACGCTGCTGACCGAACTGCACGTCCTGCACCAGAAGCTGAGCCTGCGCCGCTTCCTGCGCGACGAGTCCGGCCGTCCGCCCGCGTCGGTCAATTGACGCCGGGGCCGCATACGGCAACGCCGCGGCGTTCCCGATCCGCGATCCGAACTCCTCGATCGCCAACGGCGGGCCCGGCTACAGCACGCCCTTGGTGGAAGGCACGGACT
Source organism: Phycisphaerae bacterium (assembly GCA_039961895.1). Taxonomy (GTDB): domain Bacteria; phylum Planctomycetota; class Phycisphaerae; order UBA1845; family PWPN01; genus JAAXZI01. The sequence goes on from JABRVU010000148.1 coordinate 3,002, forward strand.
TCTCGCGCGGGTCGCGTTCGACGGCCATGCGCAGGGCCTTGCCCAGGGCCTTGAAGACGGCCTCGGCCACGTGGTGGTCGTTGTTGCCGTAGGGCACGTTGACGTGCAGATTCATCCGCGCGTTGAGGGCCACGGCGCGAAGAAACTCCTCGACCAGTTGCACGTCGAACCCGCCGATCTTGCCGCCGCGATACTTGACGTGGTAGACGATCGCGGCCCGGCCGGACAGGTCCACCGCCACCTCGGCCAGGGCCTCCTCCATCGGCAACGCGAAGCACCCGTACCGCCGGATGCCACGCTTGTCGCCCACGGCGCGGGCCAGGGCCTCGCCCAGGCAGATGCCCACGTCCTCGACGGTGTGGTGGTCGTCCACGTGCAGGTCGCCGGCGGCTTTGACGGTCAGATCGAACAGCCCGTGCCGCCCCAGGTGATGCAGCATGTGGTCGAAGAAGCCCACCCCCGTGTCCACGCGCACCTGCCCGCTGCCGTCCAGGTCGAGGGACAGCTCGATGCGCGTCTCCCGGGTGACGCGCCGGACGGTCGCGCGGCGCGGGGCGCCGTGCGTCGTTCGGGCGTCGCCGGCGCGACGGGGTTTCCTGGCTGGGCGTCGGGCCACTGGGGGACTCCTCGAGGTCGGTTGGCCGGCCGCCGCGGGCCGGTTGTCAGTTGCGGCAGAGGTCGGCCAATGCCGCGATGAGCGCATCGTTCTGCTCGGGCGTGCCCACGGTGATGCGCAGCTTGTCGTCGATGCCCGGCTGATTGAAATATCGGACCAGGATGCGCCGGGCCTTGAGGGCCTCGTAAAGCTGGCGGGCCGATGGCCGGGTGCAGGCCGCCAGCAGAAAGTTGGACCGGCTGGGCAGGGCCGGCAACCCCAGGCCGGCCAGGGCGGCGGCCAGACGCTCGCGCTCAGCGATCACCTTCCGGCGGGTCTGCTCGCGGTGGGCCTGGTCTTCGAGGGCCGCGGCGGCGGCGGCAATCGCTATCGCATCCACGTTGTAGCTGTCCTTGACCTTCATCAGACCGCGGATCAGGGCCTCATCGCCGATGGCGAACCCGAAGCGCAGGCCGGCCAGCGAATAGCCCTTGGAGAGCGTCCGCATGACCAGCACGTTCGGGCGGGTGCGGGCCAGATCGAGGCAATCCTCCTCGGCGAAATCGACGTAGGCCTCGTCGATGCACAACACGCCGTCCAGCGCGTCGGCCAGCTTACCCACCTGCTCGGCGGGCACGAACGTGCCGGTCGGCGAATTGGGGTTGGCCAGGTAGGTCACGCGGCCGCGGGCCCGCACCAGCCCCTCGAGGGGCAGGCTGAAATCAGGCGGAAAGGGCACTTCCCTGACGATCGAGGCCTCGATCGCCGCCAGGACGGCGTACAGCGTGTAGGTCGGCGTCGGATAGACCAGGGCCGCCTCCGGTCCGCTGAAGGCCCGCACGGTCATGTTCAGGATGTCATCCATCCCGTTGCCGCAGATGACGTTCTCGCGGCCCACTCCGAAGACGCGGGCGGCCGCGTCGCGGAAGCGGTTGCCCCGCGGGTCGGGGTAGCGGCGAAGCTGCTCCGGGCTCATCGCCGCGACGGCCTGCATCACCGCCGGCGAGGGCGGATAGGGGTTCTCGTTGGTATTGAGCTTGATGACCGACGGATCGTCGGGCTGCTCGCCGGGCGTATAACCCTCCAGGGCCTCGATGTTGGGGCGGAAATAGCTCATGCGGCGCGAGTTTCTCCCGAGGCGCGAAGACAAGCGCGACGATCGACAGGGACACACGGAGACAAGGCGACAAGGCGACAAGGCGACGAGGGGACGAGGAATCGCCCCGATGGTCTTCGCCCTGCCACCTGCTCACCTGGTCGACTGGTCATCCTTTCACGGCTCCGTCCCATTCCGGTCTTTCTTCGCGGCCCCTCCTCGGCCTGCCGCCCTCACACCCGCCGCCGCGTGCGGATGCTCACCGAGCGGGCGTGGGCCTCGAGCCCCTCGGCCCGGGCCAGCGTCTCGATCGAGGCCGCGTCGTGCACCAGCCCGCCGGGCGTATACTCGATCATGCTGGTCCGCCGCAGGAAGTCCAGCGCCGAGACTCCGCTCCAGAACCGCGCCGACCCGCCGGTGGGCAGGACGTGCGAGGGTCCGGCGACGTAATCGCCGACCGCCTCGGGCGTGTAATGGCCGAGGAAAATGGCCCCGGCCGAGTCGATCTCGGCGGCCAGGGCCGCCGCGTTGTCCGTGGCGATCTGGAGATGCTCCGGGGCGATGTCGTTGGCCAGGGCCACGGCCTCCTTCATGTCCCGAACCAGCACGATCGCGCCCAGCGTGGCCAGCGCCCGCCGGGCCCCGTCCGGGGCGGGCAGTTGCGATAGCTGCCTGTCGATCTCGGCCACGACGGCGTCGGCCAGGGCGGCACAGGGCGTCAGCAGGATCGCGCAGCCCGGATCGTGCTCCGCCTGGGCCAGCATGTCCAGGGCCACGAATTCCGGGCGGGCGCTCTCGTCGGCCAGGATCACCACCTCGCTGGGCCCGGCGAACATGTCGATGTCCACCACACCGTACAGCCAGCGCTTGGCGAGCTGCACGTAGACGCTGCCGGGCCCCACGATCTTGTCCACCCGCCCGACGCGCTGGGTGCCGATGGCCAGGGCGGCGACGGCCTGGGCCCCGCCCATGCGGTAGACCTCGCTGATGCCCAGCTCGCCGGCCACCGCCAGGATGGTGGGGTGGATCTCGCCCCCGTGCCGCGGCGGGGCGACCAGGGCCAGCTCCCTGACGCCGGCGACCTGCGCGGGCACGGCGCAGTGAATGGCCGATGAGGGCAGCGGAGCCGCCGCCCCGGGCACGCAGATGCCCACCCGCCTGATCGGCTTCATGCGGATCGAAAGCTGCTGTCCGTCGGGTGCGGTCGGCTCGGTCAGACAGGCCAGCACCGACTGCTGAAATCGCCGGACCGACGCGATGGCGTGGCGGACGGCCTGGCGCACGTCGGGCGCCAGACGCTCGCGGGCCTTCTTGATCTCCTCGACCGGGACGCGGACGGACTCCGGGGGCACGTTGACGTTGTCCACCCGGGCGGTGATCTGGGCGACGGCCTCGTCGCCGCGGGCCCGCACGTCGCGGATGATGTCCAGAACGGTCTGCGACTCGGGGGCGTCGCCCAGAATGAGCTGATCGAGCAGCAGCGACTGGCGGATGGCCCGCAGTTCCCGGGCCGCGTCGGTCTGATCGGTGCGAATGATGGAGATGCTGCTCATGGTCGCTTCCGCGGCCGGGAACGTGGTGCCCTCCCGCCCGCCTTCAACCGCCTGCCGCGGGACCGCGCCCGCCGGGCCGTCTTCCAGGAGGGACAGGATGGCGGGCGGAATGCTCCACGTCAAGCGTGCGACGGGCATCCCCCGACCGACGGGTGCGCGACCGAACCGGCGGGCCGCGGAACGGTCAGGCACCCAGCACCCGGCTCGGCGGGAGGGCATGCGTCACGCTCGTTTTTGGAGGATAATGGGGCTTCGGGCCGGGCGAGGCGCGCATTCCCGGCGACGCGCCCCCACGGCCGGGTCGCGGATCGTCGCCGCCGTGTGGCCTCCGGCCGGAAAACGGCGACCGGACGGCGCGCGAAGTGGCGGCCCCCGTCATGGGCCGCGACCGCGCGGGCTGGAGGTCCGCGGCCCTTCGTCGTTCGATCACCGCGCGCCCGTGGTGCGCGGGCCAGGGAGCTTTTCATGTGGACCCGACGCGAGCTGATGAAACGGGCGGCGTTCTTCACCGGCGCCGCGGGCGCATGGAGCGCGCTGGGCGCCGCGATCCGGAAGGCCCAGGCCATCGAGCCGGCGCCCGGCAGCAGCTTTCTGGACGCCGAACACGTCGTCATCCTCATGCAGGAGAACCGCTCGTTCGACCACGCCTTCGGGACGCTTCAAGGCGTGCGCGGCTTCAACGACCCGCGGGCCATCGCCCTGCCCAACGGCGATCCGGTCTGGGTCCAGACCGACGACGACGGGAAGAGCTACCTGCCGTTCCGCCTCGATATCCAGGACACCAACGCGACGTGGATGGGCGCTCTGCCGCACGGCTGGACCGACCAGACGGACGCCCGCAACCAGGGCCGTTACGACCGCTGGCTCCAGGTCAAGCGTTCCGGGCGGAAGGAATACGCGGCCATGCCCCTGACCCTGGGGTATTACACCCGGCAGGACATTCCCTTCTATTACGCCCTGGCCGACGCCTTCACCATCTGCGACCAGAACTTCTGCTCGACGCTCACCGGCACGACGCCCAACCGGCTGTGTCTGTGGACCGGAACCATCCGCGAGCGGCAGTCCGCGGACGCGCCCGCCAACGTGCGCAACGAGGACGTGGATTACGGCCGGTGGGCGAGCTGGACGACGCTGCCGGAGCGGCTCGAGGATCACGGCGTCACCTGGAAGATCTATCAGAACGAGTTGAGCCTCGAGTCCGGACTGAGCGGCGAAGAGGACGCCTGGCTGGCCAACTTCACCGACAACCCCCTGGAGTGGTTCGCCCAGTACCACGTGCGTTTCGCCGCGACGCACCGCGCCTACCTGGAGCGGCAGATACGGGACCTGGCCGCCGAGATCGTAGCACTCAAGGACCGGGTGCGGGCCGGCGCCGGCACCGACGAGGCCCCCAGGCTCGAAGCCAAGCTCGTCGAGAAAACCGCCCGGCTGGAGAACCTGCGGAAGGAACGCGAACGGTTCAGCGCGGAGAACTTCGAGAAACTCTCGCCCCGGGAGAAGAACCTGCACCTCAAGGCCTTCTGCACCAACAGCGGCGACCCGCATTATCGTGAACTCAGCGAGCTGACCTACCGCGAAGGCGGGGAGGATCGCCGCGTGCGCATCCCGCGGGGCGACGTGCTGCATCAGTTCCGCGAAGACGTGAAGAACGGGCGGCTGCCCACGGTGTCCTGGCTGGTGCCGCCGGCGCGGCTCAGCGATCACCCCGGCTCGGCCTGGTACGGAGCGTGGTACGTGGCCGAAGCGATGAACATCCTCACGCGCAACCCGGAGGTCTGGCGGAAGACGATCTTCATCCTGACCTACGACGAGAACGACGGATACTTCGATCACGTTCCGCCGTTCGTGGCCCCGCATCCGCGCCGGCCGGAGACCGGGCGGGTCTCGGCGGGCATCGATACCGCGCTCGAATACCACGAACTGGATCAGGACCTGCGCCGCAAGCCTCCCGCCGAGGCCCGCGGCGGGCCGATCGGGCTGGGCTATCGCGTGCCCCTGATCGTGGCCTCGCCCTGGAGCCGCGGGGGTTGCGTCTGCTCCCAGGTGTTCGATCACACTTCGGTGGTGCGGTTCCTGGAGATGCTGCTGACGCACAAGACCGGCCGGCCCTTCGAGGAGCCGAACGTCAACCGCTGGCGGCGGACGGTCTGCGGCGACCTGACCAGCGCGTTTCAGGCTTCGCCGCGGGAGACGGACGCAGCCCTGCCGTTTCCGCCGCGCGAAGCCTTCATCGCCCGGATTCACCAGGCCCGGTTCAAGCCGCCGCCGGCCGGATTCCGGGCCCTGGGCCGCCCGGAGATCGAGCGCCTCCGCGAGGACCCCGCGGCTTCGCCGCTGATGCCGCGCCAGGAGCCGGGCATCCGCCGTTCCTGCCCGCTGCCGTATGAGCTGGTCGCCGACGGGCGGCTCAGCGCGGACCGGACGCGCTTCCTGATCGCCTTCGAGGCCCGCAAGGAGCGGTTCGGGGAGCGCTCGGCCGGCTCGCCCTTCGTGGTCTACGCGCTGCTGGGCCCCGGCCGGGTTTCGACGCGCGATTACGCCGTCGCGCCCGGCGATCGGCTGGAGGACGCCTGGGCGCTGAGCGACTTCGAGAACGGCCGGTATCACCTGCGGGTGTACGGTCCCAACGGGTTCTTCCGCGAGTTTCTCGGCGCCGGCGACGATCCTGGCGTGGACGTGGAGGTGGCCTGCGGCCGGGAGGATGCGCCGGGCCGGGAACCGGGTCCGCGGGTCGAGATCAAGATCCACAACCGCGACTCCGGCCACGGCCAGGCGGTCGAGGTACGGGACCGCTCGTACCGCACCGTCAGCGCGACCCGCACGGTTCCGGCTGGCGGGAGCGCGGTCATCGTGGTGGACGCCGGGGCGAGCCACGGCTGGTATGATCTGGTCGTCCGCGTCGCCGGCCGCGACAAGCCCCTCAAGCGCTACGCCGGCCGGGTCGAAACCGGAGCCTGGTCCTACACCGACCCGGCCATGGGCGGAACATCCGCTTGAGCCGATCCCCCGCGTGGGCGACCCGAACCGGACGGTCTTCAAATCACCCCCATCGGCTACACTTTGGCCGGCACGACGAACGGCTCGCGGTAGTCGCGGGTCAGCAGGGCGTTGGCCTTGTCGTCGTTGATGAAGGTCTCGGTGGCCGGGTCGATCTCGAGCAGCTTGCCCAGCCGGTAGACCTGCCCGTCCATCGGGACCGCATTGGCCTTGAGGTGCTCCTGCATGCGCTGATAGGTTTCGACCGCCTCCTTGTTGTCGCCGAATGCCTTCGAGCCGGCCGAGAAGGGCACGTCCTCGCCGACACGATAGGACACGTTGCCCAGGTGGCACAGGGCGCTGGAGAGGTGCCCTTCGCTGACGTCGGCCCGCAGATCGGTGTGTTTGCCGCTGCGGATGGCGTCGATGAAGTTGCCGTGGTGGTCTCCGCCGCCCTTGAAGCGCCGCACCTCCTTGCCGTCCAGGTCGAACGCCGCCCCCTCGGTGTAGCTGGTGAGGACGACGTATCCCTCGCTGCCGTGGAAGACCACGCCGACGCCGGCCCCGCGATAGCGGTTGTCCTTGGTCAGGCCGCGGACCTCGAAGATGAGCTGGCAGTCGCCGTAATCGTAGAAGCACAGTTGGGTGTTGGGCGTTTCGCCGTCGTCCTTGTATCCGAACCGCCCGCCGAGGCCCAGGGCGCTGGCCGGCAGCGTGTTCTTCTTCAGGCCCCAGCGGGCGATGTCCATCTGGTGGATGCCCTGGTTGCCCAGGTCGCCGTTGCCGTAGAGCCAGAACCAGTGCCAGTCATAGTGGACGGGGCCGTGGGCCTTGTTGTTGCGGCGCGGAGGTACCAGCGGGGCCGGACCGCTCCAAAGGTTGTAATCGAGCGTCTCGGGCACCGGCTGCGGCGCGCCGCACAGCCCGATGCTGCCGCGGGCCTTGTAGCACAGCCCGCGGGCCACCGAGACCTTGCCGATGTGCCCCTCGTGAACGTACCTGATGGCGTCGATGGTGCCCTTCATCGAGCGGCATTGCGTACCGGTCTGGCAGATGCGGTTGTACTTGCGGGCGGCCTCGATCATGCGGCGGCCCTCGGAGACGTTGTGGCTGACCGGCTTCTCGACGTAGACGTGCTTGCCGGCCTGCATGGCCCAGATGGCGGCCAGGGCGTGCCAGTGGTTGGGCGTGGCGATGGAGACGGCGTCGATGCTCTTGTCGTCCAGCACCCGGCGGAGATCCTGCACGCAGGGAGGCTCGGGCTTGTTGCGCTGCTTGATGATGCCCAGCCCGCGCGGCCAGACGGCCTTGTCCACGTCGCAGAGCATGGCCACGGTCACGTCATTGCGGCCGGCGTAGGTGCTGATGTGGCTGCCGCCCTGGCCGTTGAAGCCGATGCAGGCGATGCGGATCATGTCATTGGGGCCGACGCGCTGGCCGGTTCCGGCCGGGGCCTCCTCGGCGGCGCGGACCAGCGAACCACCGCCAGCCAGCGCGGCGGCGGCCAGCAGCGAATCTTCCAGCAACTGTCGGCGTGTCAGGCGGCTCATGGTTTCTCCTTCCAACGTGAATGAGTGTGCATTCTGAAAGCCGTGCGGGACCGGCTACAAACCGTGTGACCGGCGTCTACCCACGTGGGACCGGCTTCCGGGTGGTCGATTGTCGGATAGTTCGGATGCACTCCAGGGCGCTCGCGCCCGCCGTCCATGGGCAAGACATGGTGGATATCATACCACCTCGAACGCGACCGCTCCAGTGCGCCATCGCCTCGATCTCATCAGGGGTGCGGCATGGCTGCATGGTACCCGGGTGGACATGCGAGAGGCCGAGTCGCTCGCCGCGGGGCCCTCGGGCAGCCCAGGGACCCGGTGCCTGGCGTTGCGTCCGGGTTTTCGACGTGGCCACGCCCCCGCCGGCAGGACGGAGGTTTGCCGTTCGGCGCCGGACGATGACCGCTATAATACCGCCCGCTCACGCGACGGCGGCACGGGCGGCGGCGACGCCGGCGGGCCGCGCGGTCGCTCATCGGGAGGGCGGCAATGCCCATCGACGTGTCGAAATTGCGGAAACTTCTGGCCATGGACGAGAACGACGCCCTGAGCCGATACGCGCTGGGTCGAAAGCTCTTCGAGGAAGGGGCTTCGGAAGCGGAGTGGCGCGAGGCGGCCGAGCATCTGCGGTTCGCCCAGCGTCTCGACCCCGAACATCTGGCCACGTATCACGTCCTGGCCCAGGTGTTGCTCCGGTTGGGCCTGATCGACGAGGCCCGCGACGTGCTGCGGGCGGGCGTGGCGAAGACCGCTGCCGCCGGCGAGTGCATGGGCCGCGACCTGGGGCCGGTGATGGAAGAGATGCTGGCGGACCTGCCTGGCCGTGGTTCGACCTAGAATCCGTTTCGCCGCCCGTCGAGGCGGTCAGGCAACCGGCGTGCGTTCTTCCATGCTGGCCGCCAGGAGGGTGATATCGTCGCGCTGCCAGGCGTCGTCGGTTCGGGCCGCGAGCCTGCGTATTTCCTCCATCGCCTCGGCGAGGCCCTGGTCGGCCAGCAGCCGCAGCCAGATCGAATGGGCCAGGTCTCCGGCGGTGAAGGCCGGATCGTGCCGTTGCAACAGGGCCTCGAGCCCGTCGGTGAACATCAGCAGCGTGTCGCCCGGCTCGAAGGCGTGCTCGGCCACCTCGAAGACCGGCTTCTCGAACGCCCCCACCAGCGTGCCGGCGCTGACCAGCCGGCGGGGTGTCTGGCCGGGACGGGCCAGGACCGGGTAGGGCACGCCGCCGCGGGCCCAGCGCAGCGTCGCCGTGCGCGAATCATACACCGCGTGAAGCGCGGTGATGAACTGGCACTGGCTCAATCTCGTGTTGACGATCTCGGCGTTGAGACGGTCGAGGATCTCATCGGGCCGCAGGATGCGGTAGTCGTCGCCGGTGATCTCCTTTCCGCGGAACGAGTTCTTGATGAAGATGGTCAGCAGGGCCGCCGGCAGGCCGTGGCCGGTGGCGTCGGCCAGGGACAGACCCAGGTGGTCCTCATCCAGCCGGCTGACGTCATAGATGTCGCCGCTCACGAAATCCGCGGGCAGATAGAGGGCCTCGACGGACAGCCCGCCCATCCGGGGCAGGGCCCCCGGCAGCAGCTCGCGTTGAACCTCGGCGGCCAGGCGGAGCTGTTCGTCCAGGTGGCGTGGGCCGCGCTGCTGTTCGGCCTCGCGCCGGCGAAGCTCGGCCAGTTGGGCCCGCATCTGCTGGAGCGGCGACCGGATTTCGCAGAGGGCCCTGATCCGCCCGGTCAGTTCGTCGGCGTTCATCGCCGAGGCGTCGTCGCCTTCGCCCGCCAGCCGGCGGATCGGATCGTTCGACGCCTGGCCGTCGCCGTTGAAGCGCTCCGCCGGCGGTACGATCATCGTCGCGCAGGCCCGGCTCGAAGCGTCGGCCAGGATGCGGTCCAGCACGTCCGCCGGGCTCTTCCGGTGCGGCAGGATCACGCACACGTCGGCGCTCGGCGAGATGCCGCTGGCCAGGGCCTTGTCCAGCGAACGCAGCGAGACCCGGGCCTTCACCCGGTTCAGGGCCGTTCGCAATGGGGCGGGCACCGTGTTCTGATCGAGAATCACCTGCACGTGTGGCGTGTTCACCTTGACCGCTCCAGGGCCCGGAAGGCATCCTTCGGGCTGCGCACAACGGACGTGTCCGCGAAGGCGGAAAGGATCCAGGCGCTATTGATATCTCGGATATCGGAGGAGGGATCTTGACTAAGCGGGAACGCAGAAGCGTCCGTTGGCGGCACCGTTTTTCAGCCGGTGCGGGTTCAGGGTGTAAAACGGGAGCCCCACGTGGGTTCCGTCGGAATCTCAGTTCACCAGGTCCACTTTCATGGCCGTGCCGCCCCCGCCGCCCGGCGGGTTGAGGTTGTACAGGCTGGTGACCTCGGACGCGCTCAGCGCCCGGTTGAGCACGAAGGCCTCGTCGAACGTGCCGTTGAAGGTGAGATTCTTATAGGTCGAGTTATAGGCAACCGGAAGCTGGGCGCCCAGGATCAACGCGCCGGCCGAGTTCATCGCGTTGACCGCCCGGCTGTTGCTGGCGTTGAGCGAGCCGTTCAGATACAGCTTCATGCCGGTCGAGTCCCAGGTGGCCACCACGTGATACCACTGGTTGTTGCTGATGGGCGTGTTGCTGCTCAAGGTGCCGGAGCTGGCGCCCGTCGTGCCCCCCACCCCGAAATAGAGTTTGTTGTCGTTCCAGAACTGGAGCGTATAGGCCTCGTCCGAGAAATTGGTCTTGACCCCCTTGTGGATCAGTCCGGCGAAGGGCTTGAAGGTGTCCATCTTGAACCAGATGGCCAGCGTCCCGCTCTGGCCCAGATCGAGGGCGTTGTGATCGTTGACCGAGACGTAGCTGGTCGCATTGCTGAACTTCAGGCCGTTGTTGACCTTTCCGGGCACCCAGGAGGGCGTGCCGGCGTTGTAGATGGTGCCGTCGAGCCCGTTGCCGCTGGAGTCGCGGACGCTGGTGCCCGACGACTCGTCGAAGCTCCACGATCCGGCCAGGCCGCCGTTGGCCGGCGTGACCACGGCGCGGATGAGGCAACGGGCGGCCTTGTACTGGCCCGTGATGGCGAGCGTGAACAGGTCATCCTCGCCGCCGCCCGCGGCCGACAGGTTCCCGTCGCCCTCGCCGGGAACGGCGATCAGCCCGTCGCCATCGAGGTCTCGCCCGTCCTCGCCGACGACGGTGCAGGTTCCGCCGCCGAAAGGCGCGGACTGTGTCCACGTGCCGTTGGCGACCTGAGCGCGCCATCCAGGCGTGGCCTTGACGTAGGCCAGGGTGAGATCGAGGCACGACTCGGCGATGGTCCGGGCCTGAGTCTGGTCGCGGCAGTTTCGGGCCGCGGCGACGGCCGTGCCCTGGGCGGCGAGAAAGTGATGGGCGACCACCGCGGAAAGGAAGACGGCAATGGTAACCAGCAGCAGGGCCACTCCCCGACGCGCGTTCAGCCGGCGCCGGCCCGGATAGACGGCGGCCACCAGGGGCGGACGATGGCTGGATGCTGCTGCCATGACCTTCTGGCATCGTCCATCGCAGAGCCGCCCATGAACAGGCCGACGGTCCGCTGGAACAATAATGAGCCCGATGTCATGGGCCGCTGATTTCCGGACCGGTCTGCTCGAAGGGGGGAATGCCCAGGAACGCCGCCGGGGCCGTTGCGGTCCGAAAAAGATCGGCTACTCCAGATATCCCAGCTCCGACAGGCGCCTGGTGAGGGTCTCCTTCTCGGCCGGGGAGTAGACCTCCTCATGGTCGACGTGCTCGGCGGCCTGGGGCGGCTCGAACTCGATGCTGGGCCGGGTGTCGAACACGTCCACCAGGACCTGTCCCTCCATGTCGGCCGGCACGCGCACGCCCAGCGCCGCCAGCAGGGTGGGGGCGATGTCGCCGATATGGGCGTGGATGGACGCGCCCCGCCGGACGTGGTCTCCGTTGACAACCAGGATGCCCTCGACGCGGTGGGTGCCCTCCATGCGCGAGGCCGACAGCCAGCGCACCGGTTTGTGTCCGCGGATTTTCCGAACCACCGCCAGCCCCGGGTGCGGCTCGAGCATCAGGTCGGGCAGCCAGGGCTGCTCCTCCCGGCTGCACTTGTACAGCTCCTCGGTCAGATGGACGGCGGTGAAAACCCGGATGGTCTGCCCCTGGGGGTTCCGGCAGGTGACGGCCAGGAACCGGTCGCGCAGCTCGCGGCGGACCTTGTCGTAATCCTCAGGGTCGATCAGCCCGCCGGGCTGGCGCCCCTTGAGGCTCAAGTAGAGGAACCCGTAGATGCCGGCGTGCATGACGCAGGCCCGGGTGGCCGACGCGTCCAGGTCGATCTCGTGCTCGATGCCCACGTTGGCCTCGAAGCGCTTGGCGGTCCGGCCCAGGGCCCGGTCCACCATGCGCTCGACGCGCCGCCCGGCGTTGGCCAGGCGGCTCTTGATCTTGAGGTAGCCCCACTGTTCGAGCAGGGCGTTGGGCTGGGCCTTGCCGTCCAGGCTGCCGTGGCCGTGGTCGGACATGATGAGCACGATCGCCTGGCGCTGGCGGGCGTAAGCCACCAGCTTGCCCAGCGTCGCGTCCAGCTTTTCAAAGCACCGGGCGGCCATCTCGGCCCGGGCCGGGTGCTGCCCCGAGGTCTTGGGGTCGAGGTATTTCCAGGCCTTGTGCTGGAGATTGTCCACCAGCTTGTACAGGACCATCAGCACGTCCCACCCGTAACGCTCGCCGCAGAACCGGGCCAGCTCATAGCCCTGCTCGAAGCTGTGCTCGATGTGGGCCAGGTTGCGCCGGAACAGGGCGTCCCCGCCGAAGGTCTTGCGCTTCCAGTCCGAGCGGTAGTTGTAGTTGGGCCAGCGCTTGAGGATCTCGTGCTTGAGTTCCGGCGGATAGGTGAACTCCGTCTCGACGCTGGGGGTCTCGAACCCCGAGATCATGAAGCCGTTGACCTTGCGCGGCGGGTAGGTCATGGGCACGTTGATCGAGCCCACCCGGAACCCCTTCTCGCTGAGGATCTCCCAGATGGTTTTCTCGCGGATCTCATAGGTGCTGTTGAAAGAAAGTTCGTTTTTCTTGGCGTCGTATTTCTCGAAATCGACGATGCCGTGCCGGCCGGGCCCCTTGCCGGTCATGAAGGTCGTCCAGGCCGCCGGAGTGATCGGCGGCTTGGTCGATTCGAGGATGCCCGCGGTGCCGGTGGCGATGAGGTCGGCCAGGTGGGGCATCCGCCCGGCGGCCATCATGGGGTTGAGCACGTCGAACGTGGCTCCGTCCAGGCCGATGATCAGCACCCGCCGGGCCAGGGCCCGCAGCTCGCGCCGCGGCTCGCTGAACGGCTGCGCCTCCGGTTCCGCGATGGTCGTGTCCATATAGTTGCACCTCAGCGTGCGCGACCTTGTGACGGCCGCCAGCCGCGGGCTTTCGCCCGCGCGGCTCTTGCTCCGCCCGACGTGTCGCTCCAGCGCGCACGGTCATATCGAAACGCGCCCCGACCTTGCCCGTCCGGGACGCGCATCTGGACCACAAGACAATTGTGTACGCCTATAGTGTCGCCATCGGCGGCCCGGCGTCAACGCACGGTCCGGGCCCCGGGAGCGGGGGCAGAGTCCAGACGCGGCCCGGCGGTTCCGAAACGGCCCGCCGCCGCCGCCGTCCTGGCCCCTGGTGCTCCCCAGGCCGGTCACTGCCCGCAGGCCACGAAAGCCGGGAAGCCCGAGCCGCTCAGGCAGCGCTGGAGGATGCCGAAGTCGGATTGATCGGCGTCGAGGTCACCGTCGAGATCGGCGTCGGCGCAGTTTCCGGTCAGGGCCTGGCCGGCTCCGGCGGCACAGCCCGCGAAGTGCTGCACGTCCACGCCGTCCACGTCGTTGTCCTTGTCGAAATCGCCCGGCGGGAAGGCGCCCGGCGGGACGACCAGCAGCGTGATCGACGAAGCCGGCAGGGCAAGTTCGAGACTTCCGTTCGTGAACGACGCGTCCGACTGCCGGACGATGCGGGTCAGGTCGGCCGAGCTGTAGCGATAGACCGCCGTCGAGCCGGGATTGAAGCCGGCCAGCGTCAGCGTCGGGGCCTGCGGCGCGGTGGACTTGTTGATGAGCATGAGGGTCAGGCGCCCGTCCTCCCGCCGGGCCGCGTAGATCGACACCCGGGACTGATCGGTGCTGGCCGCCTGGATCGAGGTCCCGCCGAAGCGCCCGCCGGCCCCGTCGTAGTTGCGGTACATGCGCAGGGCGAAGGCCGCCGGCTGCGAGGAACTCGGCGGGTCCCACAGCGTGGCCAGGTCCAGCCGCTCGCGCCCGAAGATGCCCAGCACGTCGGCCAGGGCCAGGGCCCCGTTGATGTGGTCGTCGGCCCCGAAGTTGTACTCGGTGATGGCCAGCTTCGTGCCGGGGTAATAGGTGTTGACCCAGTCGCGCATGCGCGGGATCAGCCGCACCGGCTGGGCGATCCAGCTTTCATCGACGTAGGTCGGGTCCCACAGCGAGCGCGTCGAGCGCAGCCTTCGGGCCTGGGTCTCGGCGTCGCCGGCGCCGGTCAGGGCCACGCCGGACTGCGGGTAGTAGTGCAGGTCGAGGTAGTCGAGGATGCGCACGCCGTGGGTCTGCTCGTAGAGCTTCATCTGTTCGAGATACCACTCGATGAAGGGACGGTCGCCGTGGGCCATGCGGTCGGGCCGGTAGTTCCACCAGTCGGACTGCGGGACGTCGGCGTCGGCCGCCGAATAGAAATACGCCGTCCAGCCCCACAGCACCGGGCCGAGCGTGGCGGCGGTGGGGTCGGCGGCCTTGATCGCCGCCGCGTATTGATACGTCCGCTCGCGCAGCTCGTCGTAGGAGGTGCCCGCCGGGTGCACGTCGCGGTGCGTGCTGTTCCAGAGCATCGGCTCGTTATCGAGGTTGTAGAAGCGCACGCCTCCCTGGGCCGCCGTGCCGTATCGGCCGACCAGGTGCGTCACCCAGTCGGCCACGAACGACGGGCCGATCGGCACGCTGGTATCCAGGGGATCGTTCCAGGTGATTTTCGTCCCGTCGGGGAGGATGCCGTTGCCGCAGTCCGGCCGCCATGGGTCGGTCTGCTGCTGCGGACCGTACTTGGCCACGCTGAAGCCGCAGGCCTCGACCCGCGGCGGCTTGGGCGTCCACCCGATCAGCGGAACGGTCATGATCGTCTCGGCGCCCGTGGAGAGGTTCCGCTCCACGAACCGGTCCGCCGCCGAGCCGTTGGGCAGCAGGGCCGGGTTGGGATTGCTTTCCAGCAGGTTCTCGAAGTACCAGTCGCTGGCCCGGTTCGAAACGTCGGTCTGCCAGTTGTAGCGCGTGGTGGCGTTGCCGCCCCAGCGGTTGACCGGCAGATCGAGTTCGTTGGCCAGGTTGGCGTCGGCGAAGTTCAGACCGTAGATGAGCGGGCTGATGGGGTACTGCCCGGCGGCGGCGTTGACGCTCAGGGTGATCGGCTGGGGGATCACTTCGGCGCGGGTCAGTTGAATCTCATCGAGGTAATAGTCGGGCTGGGCCGCTCCGGTGGCGTCCTGCCAGGCCAGGCCGATGATCCCCGACACGCCGAACGAGGAGACCGGCACCTCCACGCTGGTCCAGGCGTTGGCCGTGGTCAGCGGCAGCGTGATGGCCGGGGCGGCGCCGCCGGCGGCATCGTAGACCAGAAGCTGAAGCTTGTGCCCTCCGGTCGTGCCGCCGTGGATCTGGAACTGCAGGGCGACGAAGTCAGCGGGGTTGAGCGACTGGGTCGAGCGAAGATACAGCCCGCCCCAACCGCTGGTGTGCTGAACGCGAATCGAACTGCCGCTGGTGCCGTAGCGCGGGTTGGTGTTGGAGAAGCTGCGCGACGTGCTCCATGACCAGTCCTGCCAGCCGGCCGGCAGGCTGCCGTTGGCATAGACCACCAGCGGCGGATCGGCGGCGGAGGCGTGGCCGGCGAACGTCACGACCATGAGTACGAACGCGCCCACGAGCCTCGCTGATGACATAAGCGACTCCCACGAAAGGGGAACCGTTGGCGACTCTACCTTCCCTTTAATTATCCACATTCACCCGCCGGGTGGCAATGCTGAACCGCGGTCCGTCGGTCCGCGTCCCGGATCGAATGGGCCCGCCGACGTGACCGAGCCGGGCCGGGCAAGGGCGGCGTTGTCCGGGCGGCGGGCGAGGGCTACACTCGACGCATGAACGCGCCGCACAGCAT
>JABRVU010000149.1:0-2544 GCA_039961895.1 Phycisphaerae bacterium
GCCCGCGACCGGTCGAAAGGCCGGCAGGCCCAAGCCGCTCCCCGCTGCGGGTGAGCCGGTGCCAGCACCCCCATCTGATCGAAAGCCGCGAACCACAGCGGATGCAGCGAGGCGTCGGCGCTGCCGGCCAGAACAATGTCCGCCCGCCCGTCGCGGACCAGGTGATAGCCGTGAATGACCGCCAGCGTCCCGGTCGAACAGGCCGCCACCGTTGCGTGCATCCCTCCGCGAACACCGAACCGCTCGGCCACGCATCGCGCCGCCGCATCCGGGGGAATGGAGGCCAGGCGATCGCGCAGCCTCCCCGCCATGCTGCCGGCCGGAGTCGGTCTGCCGCGCGGGGAGCCGGCGTCCAGCAGGTCAGCGGCCAGCTCCGAGAACGTCAGGAGGCCGCCTTTGCTCGTACCCACCGAGACGGCGACGCGATGGGGATCATAGTCTTGGGATAGAGTTCCTTCAGCCAGTCCGGCGGAATCGACTGCCTCTCCGGCGGCCGCCAGCGCGAACTGACAGACCCGATCCAGGTGTTCACTGTCCGGAGGGGGAACAAACGAACGCACCCGCCCGCCGATCCGCCGGTGCGGACTCGACGCCAGCTCCTCGAGGAACCGCCCCCCCGCCACCAGACCCGCCCAGGTGGTCGCGGCCGTCAGACCCGCCGGCGTGACCATGCCCAGGCCGGTGATGAACGCCTCAGGTGACATGCTTGAGGTATTCGACGCCCCCGCGGGAACGGCGTTCGGAAGACGGCGCCGGCGACTCGTCGAAGGTTTCCAGCTCCAGGCCCAGGTCGCGGACCATCTGCCGGTCCATCTCGGCGCTGCGCCCGCTGGTGGTCAGGTAATTGCCGATCAGGAACGAATCGGCCCCGGCGAAGAAGATCCAGCTCTGCAAGTCGCGCAGGTGGACCTCCCGCCCGCCGGCGATCTTGATCTCCTTGTCCGGCAGCAGGAAGCGATAGACCGCGATGATCTTGAGGCACTCCATCGGCTCCATCGGCTCGACGCCGGCCAGGGGCGTGCCGTCGATGGGCACCAGGAAGTTGATCGGCACCACGTCCACGCCCACCTCCCGGAGTTCAAAGGCCAGGTCCAGCCGGTCGGCCCAGGTCTCGCCCATCCCGAAGAGCCCGCCGCTGCACACGCTGATGCCGGCCTGCTTCATGTGATACAGGGTCTGCAGGCGCTCGTCGTAGGTGTGGGTCCTGATGATATTGGGAAAGAACCGCCGCGAGGTTTGCAGGTTGTGGTTGGAGCGCTGCACGCCCAGCTCGGCCATGCGCTGAGCCTGGGCCTCGGTCAGCACGCCCAGCGACGCGCAGGCCCGGATCCGCCCGGAGGCCCGGATGCGCTGAACGCTCCGGCCCCAGTGCTCGATCTCCTCGTCGGTGGGTCCGTAGCCGCTGTTGACGATGCCGAACGAATCCGCGCCGTCGGCGACGGCCTGCTCGGCGGCTTCCATCACCCGGTCGCGCTGAAGGACGGTCAGCCCCTTGACCGGCGTCTGGTAGTGGGCCGACTGGCTGCAGAACGAGCAGTCCTCGCTGCACCCCCCCACCTTGGCGGCCACGATGCTGCAACAGCGCACCTTGCGCCCCAGGAAATGCTCGCGGATGCGCGTGGCCGACCGGAACAGATCGAGGTAATCATCCGGGCCCACGCCCGCCAACGCTTCGGCCTGCACGCGGGTCAGCGGGTCCCCCGCGATGACCTGGTCGGCCAGTAACGAAATCATCTTCGCCGTCATGCACCGTCCTTGTCGGAAAGTCCGGATTCCAGCCCGGGCCGCGCCTCGTCTGCTGGTGGCTGGAAACTCGGAACTGGAAACCGGCGGATCAGCTACCGGTTGCGCCGGCCCGGTCGTTCGCGTCCGCCGGGGCCTTGATCCAAGGGCGCCGGACGGTTGACGGCCTCCAGGGCCTTGAGGTCGAACTGCTGCACCAGCTCGATCATCCCACGGGCGGGCAGGAAGCCGTACATGTTCATCATCTGGGCCGACGTATCCACCACGAACACCACTTCGGTGGCGTCGTCCAGCCGGGCGGTGGAGACGACGTAGTCGCCGGTGGCGCCCCCCTGCCCGGCGGCCAGCACCGGCCTGGGTGCCAGCCCGTGCAGCAGCACCACGCAGGTAAGCAGCACGACCGCCGTCACGCTCAAGACGCCGATGGCGAAGTCTTTTCCGTTGATGCCGCGGGTCATCGGGGCCTCCCGAAATCGCCGGCCAGGTCGCGCTGGGCCAGAAGACCGAACCGCGCCGGCGTGCCGGGCATGCGCGGATACGTCGTGCGGAAGGCGTACATCCGCCGGGCCCGCGAGTCGACCAGGTAGATGACGTCGTTGTCGGTCTCGGTCTCGCCGGTCACGATGACGTAATCCGCGGCCCGGGCCGCCGCCTGCCCGAAGGCCTGCTGCGGCCCGGTGACACTGAAGACGATCACCACCAGCAGGAGCAGATTCACCCCCGCCAGCAGGACGATCAGCGAACGCCTGTTCATGGCTGGCCTCCTGTTCAGGCAACGGACGCCGCCGACCGCGAACGCGC
>JABRVU010000150.1:0-5037 GCA_039961895.1 Phycisphaerae bacterium
CGCCGTTGGCCAGACACTGGGCGGGAGTGAGGTCTTCGCAGGTGCCGTCAGGGCGGCAACAGGCTTGCGTGGGCTCGCCCGGGCGGAAGGCCAGACCCCACGGCCCATCCAGGCCGTTGCCGGCGACGACCTGCCGGATGAACGCGCCGGTCGTGCCGTCATACTCCAGGATGTTGTTGGACAGGCCGCCGACCACGAACAGATTGCCGTTGGGACCGTAGACCAGGTCGCGCGGGCCTCGTACGCCATAGCTACCTCCTCCTAGAAAACTCCCCAAACTGGTGGCGAAGAGGCTGGTGCCGGTGGTCTCGAAGCGCCAGACGCGGTTGCCGTTGAAATCGGCCAGCAGCAGGTCCCCGTTGGGGTGAAAGGCCAGCCCGGTGACCTGGCGGGAGACCTGGCCCTGATAGTGGCGGATCGGGGTACCGTCGGCCAGGGTGTGTTCGGTCACGCGGCCCGGTGAATCGGGAAACACGTGATTGTTCCAGCTTACGAAGATCCGGCCGACCGCTCCGTAGGGGCGCGTGGCCATGAACAGGGGGGTCTGTTGCGGGCTGAGGCACGGATAGGTGGCGGAATAGACGCCGTCGGCGTTGTAGGAGTAAACGCAACGGTTTTCGCCTGGCGGCGCCATGGCGCAGGAGACGAACAAACTGCCCGCGCGAAGCGTGCCGGGCACGGCCCAGGTGAGGCCCCAGGGCTGATCGAAGTTGCCGGGATTACCGGCACTGACGACGGTCCGGACGAATGCGCCGGTGGTGCCGTCGAACTCCATCACACTGTCCTGGTCGGAAGTGCAGACGAAGAGGTTGCCGTTGGGTCCATAGCGGATGCCCTTGGCGCCGGCGACGCCGGCCGGAATGAACTCGCGCACGAACGCGCCCGTGTTGAAATCGTATTCCAACACGCGCCCGTCGTTGGCGTTACTGACCAGCAGGTTCTGGGCACGGGTCCGACCGGCTCCCGCCAGGAACACGGCGGCGATCAGCGCCAGGGTCGTCCATCGCCCACGGGGGAAGTAGCGGACAGCGAACATGTTAGGTCTCCTCCAGCGATGCCGCGGGGGAGACGCGGGGGTTCGCCTTGATGGATCGGCCGCCCCGGACCGCGCTGGCCGGGAGCGGGAACTGCAACCTCATGTTCGGCCGGCCGCGCACGAACCTGCCGCACGAGGCGCTATTTCGCCGGCGGCGTCGCTTTCACTTTCGAGGGGTTGCCTCTAGCATGAGCGTATGGGAGCTTCGGGCCATGCCGTCGGGGTGGACTTGGGCGGGCAGAGCGTTCGGCTGGCGGTGGTCAGCGCCGCGGGCGCGATTCAGCTCAAGCGCCAATCGGCCATCGATGCCGCCCGCCCGGCCGGTGAGCTGGCCGATCTGATCCTGGCCCAGATTCGTGATCTGCTGGCCCAGGCCGCCGCCGCCGGGCTGGCCGTGGGCGGCGTGGGGCTGGTCATGCCCGGGTACATGGACGCCGGCCGGACCCGGCTGCTGTCGGCCGCCAACCTGCCCACGCTGGGCGGGACGGATTTCCTCGAGCGCATCCGCAACGGACTGAACCTGCCCGTGGTCTTCGACGCCGACTGCAACGCGGCCGCCGTGGGGGAGTATCACTTCGGCGCGGGGCGCGGCGCGGAGCGCCTCATCGTCGTCACCGTCGGGACGGGCATCGGCGCGGGCGTCCTGATCGACGGACAGGTGTTGCGGATCTTCAACCACGTCGGCGGGAGCCTGGGGCACGTGATCGTCGACGCGACCGGCCCGCGATGCGCGTGCGGTGGGCGCGGCTGCGTCGAGGCACGGGCATCGGGGCGGGCGCTGGAGCGACTGGCCGGCGAACTGGCCGACCGCGATCCGGCCTCGCGGCTGGCCCGGCTGAGGGCCCAATACGGGAGGTTGACCGGCGTGGAGATCGGCCAGGCCTTGGGCGAGGCCGACCCCGCCGCCGGCGAAGCCGTAAGACAGGTCGGCTGGTGGCTCGGCGCCGGTATCGCCTCTTGGTCGGCCATTTATGCGCCGCAGCGCGTGCTGATCGGCGGGGGGATCATCGGTCTGGGCGAACCGTACCTGGCGGCCATCCGGGCGGGTCTGCGCGAGGTCGGCCAGCCCTATCTGACCGCTGACCTCGACGTACTTCCCGCGGCTCTGGGGCCCGATGCCGGCCTGATCGGCGCGGGCGCGATCGCCCTGCGAATCGCGCGAGACGAACGAGTGTAATGAGACATGAGAAGGGCCAGACAGGCTGGAGTACGACCCATGACAAGCCCCTTCCCCGGCATGGAGCCATACCTGGAACGGCACCGGCCGGCGCTGCTTCGCCCGCACCGGTACGGCAGTAAGCGGCCGTTCACCACCTGCCGGGCGACGGTGCGGCTGGCCGGTGATCCGCGGGCGGCTTACTTCTATCCGCTTTCGCTGCGGTCGCGTCTGCTGATCCCGCTGCGGGCGGGCGATCCGCAGGTGACGATCGACCTTCAGTCGCTGCTGGATAAGGCTTATCGCCACGGTCGGTACGGCATGGCGCTGGATAACCCGCAGCCCTGCGACCCGCCGCTGGAAGGCGAGTTGTTCACCCGGGCCGATGAACTGCTCAAAGCGGCGGGCAAGCGGTGAGCGCAACCGACCTGCTCGAAACCATTCCCTGCCCCCTGTGCGGCCGGGACGACGCGGCCGAGCGGCATCGCGTGCGCGATCATCTGTTCGGCCGGCCGGGCGAGTTCCGGGTCGTGCAGTGCAACGGGTGCGGCCTGGTGTATCTGAACCCCCGCCCGACGCTCGAGGGCCTCGCGGCGCACTATCCGCGCGCGTACTTCTGCTACACGCCGGTGCTGTCCGGCGCGTTGCCGCCCTGGCTGGCCATGAGCGGCATCGTCTGGCATCTCAACGTCCGTCGCATCCGGCAGCTTGAGCGCGTGTTTGGCCGGGTGCCGCGGGAGGCGCGCGTTCTCGACGTGGGCTGCGGCTGCAACGCCTTTCTGTACCACCTGCATCGCCTGCGCGGTTGCGACACGCTGGGAGTGGACACGCAAGCGGAGGTCGTCGAGGCCATTCGGCGGCGGCTGGGCATGTCCGCCGTCCTCGGCCCGTTGCCCCGCGCCGGCCTGTCGGCCGAGTCCTTCGATGGCGTGGGCATGTACGAATACATCGAGCACGAAGGTTCGCCGCGCGAAATCCTGGCCGAGGCTCGGCGGCTGACCCGTCCCGGTGGATGGCTGGCCCTGGAGACGCCCAACGTGGACAGCCCGCTGGCCCGCCTCTTCGGCCGCAAGTGGTGCCAGCTCGACGCCCCGCGGCACCTGGTGCTCTACACCCCGCGCACGATCACGATGATGCTGGAGCAGAGCGGCTACGAGGTGGTGGCCATCCGGCGGCTGACCTATCAGTGGATGCTGGGCTTCAGCATCCTGGTCGCACTGGGTCTGCGCCGGCTGGGCCGGCTCGGTCCCCTGGAGGCGGCCCTGGGCGTGGCCGCCACGCTGCCCTTCCTTCCCGTGCCGTGGTTCTGCCCCGAATTCATGCGCGTGTATGCCCGAAAACGCGATTGACCCGCCGGTGCAACCGGGCATGGGTCATCGATCCGAGTTCTCGGTTCTCATATCTTCCGGTGGTTCCCACCCGCCGCCCAGGGCTTTGTACAGGGCGATGAGGTTGGTCAACGTCGTGGTTTGGCTCTGAATCAACTGGTCCTGCGTCGAGTAGAGGGAGCGCAGCGAATCGATGACCGAGAGGAAGTTGACCACCCCTTTTTCCTCGCGGAGCGTTGCGATGGCCACCGCCTCCTGGTTGGCGTGCACGGCCCGGGACAGCGTCTCGTAGCGGACCTTCTCGTTGTTGTAGGCCACCAGGGCGTTCTCGACCTCCTGGAGCGCGGTCAGCACGGCGCGGGCATAGGCGGCCAGGGCCTGCTCCTGGCGGGCGTTCTGGGCCCGGATGTTGGCCTGGATGCGTCCGCCCTGAAAGACGGGCCAGGACACGCCCGGCCCGACCGACCATGCCAGGCTGTTCTCGTCCAGGAAATGCTTGATGTTGGAGGTCGCCGGGCCGACGTTGCCGGTCAGTGAAAAGGTGGGGAACAGGTCGGCGGTGGCCACGCCGATCCGGGCGGTGGCCGCCGCCAGGGCCCGTTCGGCGGCCCGGACGTCCGGCCGGCGGCGCAGCAGGTCTGAGGGCAGGCCCATCGGCACTTCGGGCGGAGCGGTCGGAATCGGCGCGTCGGCCAACAGCTCCTCGAGCAGCGCTTCAGGCGGCTCGCCCAGCAGCACACCCAGTTGATAGATGCTCTGGCGGATCGCGCTGCTCAACAGAGGCACCTGCGACTGAGTGGTCTCGAGCAGGGCCCGGGCCTGGTGCACCTCCAGCTCCGGCGAGAAGCCGGCCCTGTGGCGGTCTTCGGTCACGTCCACGGTGGCCTGCTGGTCGATGATGTTCCGCTCGGCCACCGCCAGCCGCTGCTGATAGCCGCGAAGCTGAACGTAATTGAGAGCCACGTCGGCCAGCAGCGTCACCAGCACGGCGCGACGGTCCTCCTCGGAGGCCTGCACGTCGGCGTCGGCGGCCTCGACCGACCGGCGGATGCGGCCGAAGACGTCCAGCTCCCAGGAGGCGTCAAAACCGGCCTGGAACAGATGCACGTCGCGGATGGCCTGGCCGGTCGAACCGCCGGTCAGCCCAGAGCCGCCGCCGCTGCCCAGTCCGCCCGCGCCCGTCCCGCCGGTCCCGCCCGTTCCGCCGGGGTTGAGCAGGTTGTTCACCTGGTTGCCGATGGCGTTACTGGCCCCGGCGGCGGCCGAGCTGGCCAACTGGCTGCGCCAGTTCAACGACGCGCTGCGCTGGCGGGATGCGTTGCGGCTGGAGCCGCGGTAGGCGTATGAGCCGTTCAGGTTGACCTGCGGCCAGAAGTCGGCCACGGCGACGTCGCGCAGGGCCCGGGCCTCCGCCACGCGGGCGGTGGCGATGCGCAAATCGAGGTTCGACTCGCTCGCCCGGCGGATCAGGTCGTCGAGCCGCGGGTCGCCGAGGGCCTGCCACCATTCGGTCAGGT
>JABRVU010000151.1:0-1662 GCA_039961895.1 Phycisphaerae bacterium
GGCGTGAACTTCTCGCCGTCGATGGCGACGCGCACGGCGTGCTTGTTGGCCTCGAGAATGGCCAGCAGCTCCTTGGCCGCCTCCGTTTCCTCCGCGACGGCCCGGGCCTTGGCCTCTCCCGACGCCTCGCGCTGCCTGCCGCGGGCCTCTCGAAGACGCCGGTTCAGCCCGTCCACGGTGGGCCGGTCGGCGGGCTCCAGCAGATACGAGCCCGTCCGCACCAGTTCGCCCGCGAAGCCCTGAACGCCGGGATAAGCCGACTCCTGGGCCGCCGACCGGCCGCCGGCGCACAGAAGCACGATGGCCGTGATGCCTGACCACGTCGGAGCGGAGTACGGTCGTCTCATGATGGTGCTCCCTGGCGCCGGCGGGCGGCGGCCGCCGCCGCAACGCCTGCAAGTACGAGAATCAGCACGGAGAAATAAACCTTACCTGCCCATAGGTCATTAAAGGAGCGGTGGCCGGTCGCTGAAGGGCCCGCCACGTCCACGATCGGCCGGTCCGATGCCGGCGGCGAGGCGGGCCTGGCGCTCTCGGGCACGCCCAGGCAGCGGGCCCGCAACCGTCGGACGCCGGCGGCGTCCGGCCCCGCGGCCGGCTCGGTGACGGGTTCAGACAGCATACGCACGCCGTCGCGTCCGACCGCCTCGAGCGAGACGATGGCCGGCACCCTCGGCCAGAGAAGGTCTTCCACCACGACCTGAGAACCGGCGGCCAGCCAGGGCGGGGTCCGGGCGAAGGCATCCAGCCGCAACACGTGACTCGACGCGGCGGCCGCTTCCTCAGGCAGGTCCAGCCGGGGATCGTACAGCGGCGCCAGCTCGACCGGTCGCCCGTCAACCGTCAGCCGCAGGCCGCCTTCGAGCATCGGGGCCTGCTTCTCCAGGTAGGCCCTGGACTCGGCGGGGCTGATCCGCCCGTCGAGGTCCGCGTCCATCCGACGGCGCTCCAGCAGGGCGTTGAACTGAAAGAACGTCACCTCGACCCGCACGTCGATCAGGGCCGGCCCGACGATGAGCGATATCTCGTGCCGCAGGGAATCGCCCAGGGCGTCATGCCCGGCCGTCGGCGCCGCACCGGCCCAGCCGATCATCACCGCCCAGAAGACGGGCCCGACCACAACCCTGAAACCGCCGCCGCGCGCTGTCCCCGGCCGCGATTGCGCGCCGCTCATGGTGCACCTCCACGCTGCAAGCGGAAGGCTCAATAACCCTGAAAACCGACCGGCTGGAATCCGGTCCCACACGGGTTTTCGGATGCACTCTAAATGTTCCGGCTCTGGAATTCCATGACCGATGCCACCCGATGGGGGGCCGCTCTCCGCCGGGTTCGTGGTAGTGCCGGGTCGAGCCTGGCCGGCACCGTGGCGATACCCGCGTGCATCACCATCACCACAACCAGGGCATGGAACCGTTTCGCCTCCACGATATTGCCGTCGTCAGCGGCCCAGAACGCCTTCAGCCGGACGAGGACCTCCTTGACCGCGTCCGCCCAGTGCTTTTGGGAACGCCTCGTGTTACAATGGTCGTACGGGGACCACGAGCGGACCCGCGAGTACGGTCGAAGGAACACAAGGCGAGGTATTCATGGCCAACTGGCGCCCCCCTGCTCCGAAGGTTTGGCGTTTCCGCATCCGGGGGATCTCCGGCGACGGAACGACGG
>JABRVU010000152.1:0-7039 GCA_039961895.1 Phycisphaerae bacterium
CTTCGTGGCGGTGGTCGATCCGGGGGTGGGCGGTTCGCGGCGCATCCTGGCGGCGCGATACAGCGGGCGGGTCGTCCTGGCCCCGGACAACGGGCTGGTCACGATGCTGCACCGCGACGCGGAGCTGGAAGAGCTGCGTTTCGTCGAGAGCCGGCGGTACTTCGCCGCGCAGATCTCGAATACCTTCCACGGGCGGGACATTTTCGCCCCGGTGGCCGCCCACCTGTCGCGCGGGGTGCCCCTGAGCCAGCTCGGGCCGCCGGCCGACCGCATCGAAGTGCTCAACGTTCCCAGGCCGGTCCTGCACCCCGACGGCGGCATCGAGGGACAGGTGCTCACGATCGACCGTTTCGGCAACCTCATTACCAACATATCCGATATCGACCTGTCGGCGGCCCGTTCGCCCCATCGCGGCAAACCGTACGAAGTCACCCTCGGCGAGCAGGTCATCGGTCCGCTGCGCGTCACCTACGGCGAGGTCGCGCCGGGTTCGCCGCTGGCCCTGATCGGCAGCGCCCGGTTGCTGGAGATCGCGGTCAACGGCGGCAGCGCGGCCGAGCGCTTCTCCGCGGGCGTGGGCGCGTCCGTGCGCCTGCGATGACGCAGCGCCTCAGAAGTCGTGGGAAGGGGTCGAACTGAGGGCCCCGGTCGGGCAGGCCCGCGCGCATTCATCGGCCGTGCGGGTCAGGCCCTCTTCGATGGCCCGGTCGAACGGGGCCGCCACCCGCACGTCGAATCCGCGGCCGACGAACGTCAGCCCCAGCGGCTCCTTGGCCGCGGTGGCGATCCGCACGCAGATGCCGCAGAGGATGCACTTGCCGGGCTCGTAGATCACCCCGCCGGTCATCGCCTGGCGCTGAATCGGGCGGCGCTGCCCGCGATACCGGCCGGGCTGGGCCCCCAGCATCGCCGCGTAATGCCGCAACACGCAGCCGTCGCGCTTCCCGCAGTCGCAGTGCAGACAGCGCAGGGCCTCGGTACGGGCCTGCTCGAAGGTCAGCCCGCTTCCGGAAGGCGGCGTGGCCACGCGGGGAGCCGATCCGGCCCGAACGGTCAGCGCCACGATCTCCTCGTGGGGGACCCGCCCGGCGCGGAAGTGAAAGACGGCCTCAGCGCCCGCGTCGGCGTCGCCGCGAAGGTGTCGGTCGATGCATTCGGCCGCGTGTTTGCCGTCGCCCATCAGCCGGGCCGGCTGTTGGTGCGGGCGGTGAATCTCCCCGGCGACGAAGACCGGCACGGATCCGGCCTGGATCCGCTCGACGACGCCGGTCTCGAACGGCCCGTCGGCCAGCAGAATCGCCGAGAAGCCCGCATTCATCCGCGACCTCAGCGCTTCGTCCTGAAGACGCGCTCCCATCTCGAAGCGCGCCCCCAGCCGTTCGATCAGGGCGATTTCGCGGTCGAGGATGTGCCGCGGAAGCCGCTCCGGGGGGATTTCATAACGCAGCATTCCGCCCGGCCGTTCGTGCGGGTCGAACAAGGTGCAGTCGTAGCCGGCCAGCAGCAGGTGATACGCCGCCGTCAGCCCCATCGGCCCGGCGCCCAGGACGGCCACGCGCTTGCCGACGGCCGGACGCCGCGGCGGAAGGTAAGGCCGACTGGAGGCCAGGTCGGCGTCGGCGACGCATTGCTGGATCAGGCAGATGGCCGCCGGGGCATCGACCTCCTTGCGCCGGCAGGCCTTCTCGCACATCCCGCCGCACACCCGGGCCAGCACCGAGGGCAGGGCCACGTCCCTGCGGATGGTCGCAATCGCGCCGAGGGGGTCGTCTTCCGACACCTGGCGCAGCATCAGCGGCACGTTCATGTGCAGCGGACAGGCGTGTTCGCAGGGGGCCGCGCAGTCGCCCTGGTGATGGCTCAGAAGCAGTTCCAGACCCGTCCGCCGCAGGGCTCGCACTTCCGGCGTTTCACTCTCGACCACCATGCCCTCTTCGGCGGGGGTCGCGCAGGAGGGCACCCACCGCCCGCCCGTCTTGACCAGGCAGACCATGCACGAGTTATTCGGGGGATGCCCCGCATAGAAGCACAAGGCGGGGACGTCCACGCCCAGCTTGCGGGCCGCGTCGAGGATGGTGGCCCCGGCGGGCACTTCGACGGCCTGGTTGTCGATGCTCAACCGGGGCATGGCGACTCCACCGCGATGGCGTTCTCCGGGCATTTGATCACGCACACGCCGCAGCGCGTGCACCTGGCGTCGTCGATGCGATGCCGCTGATAGGGCGTGAAGGCGATAGCCTGGTCGCCGCAGTGCTGGGCGCACAGCGTGCAGCCGGTGCAGTTGTCCAGCACGCGGTAGCGGATGAGCGGCTTGCACCTGCGGGCCGGACACCAGCCGGCCACGTGGGCCTCGTATTCCGCCCGGAAGTAGCGCAGCGTGGTCAGCACCGGGTTGGGCGCGGTCTTGCCCAGCCCGCACAGGCTGCCGGTCCTGACCGCGCCGGCCAGTTGCTCCAGTTCGTCGAGGTCGCCGGGACGCCCGTGGCCCGAGCAGATGCGATCCAGCACGTCGAGCATCCGCCGCGTGCCGATCCGGCAGAACGTGCACTTGCCGCAGGACTGGTCCTGGGTGAAGGCCAGAAAGAAGCGGGCGATATCGACCATGCAGTCGGTGTCGTCGAGCACCACCAGCCCGCCGGAGCCCATGATCGCCCCGGCGGCGCCGAGAGCCTCGAAATCGACGGGCAGGTCGGCCATCTCCGCGGGGATGCATCCGCCCGAGGGCCCGCCGATCTGGACGGCCTTGAAGCGCCGGCCATCCTTGACCCCGCCGCCGATCTCCTCGACGATTTCGCGCACGGTGATGCCCATCGGCACTTCGATCAGCCCGCCGCGGCGGACCTTGCCGGCCAGGGCGAACACTTTGGTGCCCCTGCTGGAGGGCGTGCCCATGGCCGCGAAGGCCGCCGGACCGTGACGGATGATCCAGGGGACGACGGCCAGGGTCTCGACGTTGTTGATGAGCGTGGGCCGGCCCCAGAGCCCCTTCTCGGCCGGGAACGGCGGACGCAGCCGGGGCATCCCGCGCTGCCCTTCGATCGAGGCCAGCAGGGCGGTTTCCTCGCCGCAGACGAACGCGCCGGCCCCTTCCATGATGCGAACTTTGAGCCGCAGTCCGGCCGGACCGGCGGATTCGCCCAGCAGCCCGCGGCGCTCGCACTCGCGCAGGGCGTCGCGGATGCGCCGCACGGCCAAAGGATATTCCGCGCGGATGTAGAAGTAGCCTTCGTCCGCTCCCACCGCGTACGCCGCGACGGCCAGCCCCTCGATGACGCGGAAGGGGAACGACTCCATCAACATGCGGTCCATGAACGCGCCCGGGTCGCCCTCGTCGCCGTTGCAGATCACGTACTTGCGGTCGCCGGCGGCTTCGCGGACCCGGGCCCACTTGGCCCCGGTCGGGTAGCCCGCCCCGCCGCGGCCGCGCAATCCGCTGGCGCGGATCGCCTCGACGACCTCCTCGGGCCGCATGGCGTGCAGGCACGCGCGCAGGGCCTCGAACCCGCCGTGACGGACGTACTCGTCGAAATCGGCGGGGTCCAACTCCCCGCAATGCTCGGTGGCGACCCGGACCTGGCGATCAAGGAAGGCGGCCACCGGCGGGTCCTGCGGCGCGAAGGCCAGCTCGGCGGGGAGCCTGGGACGATGGCGCCCGTCGGGGAGCGGCCGGTTTCGTGCCGGGGCATCCTGTGGTCGCCGGGTTCTGTTCCGGCCGGATCCGCTTAACGCCGCCCCGAGCGACGCCGTCCATGACCGCACGCCCGAGCGGAGGCGCGGGCCGATCCCGCCGCCAACGTGTCGGCGGGCGATGGCCACCGCGTCCTCGGGCCGAACCAGCCCATAGCGTGCGGCCGGCCCCGGGCCCATCACCACCTCGACCAGCGGCGTGCGATGGCACATGCCCACGCATCCGACCCGCTTGACGGCCACCGGCGCGCCCGCCGCCGCCACCGCCTGCTGCAAGGCCGCGTAGACCTTGCCGCTGCCGCCGGCCACGCAGCAGGAGCCCAGCCCGACGCGAATTTCGCCGGCCCTGCAGCCGGTCGCGCCGCCCGAGCCGTTCCACGCCGGCATCGGCTCGGCTTGTAACCGTGAGGCCCGGCATTCCTCGATGAAATCAGCCGCCTGGTCGGGTTGCAGGTGCCCGCGCGTCGTGCCGTTGACCGTCGCCACGGGCGCGAGTGTGCAACAGCCCATGCAGGCCACTTTTTCGAGCGTGAATTCGCGGTCGGCGTCGGTATCTCCTCCGGGAGGGATGTTCAGATACCGGCGAAGCTCCTCGTGAATGATCTCGGCGCCGGCCACGTGGCAGGCCGTCCCGTGACAGACGCGAACGAGGTGCCGCCCGGCGGGCGATCGGCGAAAATGGTCGTAGAACGAGGCCACGCCCGCGATCTGGGCGGGGGTGATCTCGGTCAGCCGGCAGACGCGCTCGATCGCCGCGTCGGGTACGAAGCCGTAATGCGACTGGATGGCCTGGAGGATCGGAATGGCCGCTTCCCGGCCGCGGCCGATGCGCTGAACGATCTCGTCGGTGGCGGTCAGGTCCAGGGCGGGTTCGTGGAACGTTGCCGTCGGCGGCGCCGCCTTCTCCGTTCCCGGTCGCCCATGAACCGCCGCCCGTCGTCCGGCCGCCCGCAGCAGGGCCTCGCGGCTGATGACCGTCGTCCCAGGCCGCCGCAGGGCCAGCCACCGCTTCCCGCCGATCAGGAAGACGACGGCATTACCCAGCAGCGCGTAGCCCGCCGCGGTACAGCGCCGGCTGCGGGTCAGCGACCGCTGAGTCTGCCGATCGCGTTCGGCGGCCAGCGCCGCCTCCCGCGAAACGTCGCGCTTGACGGCCAGCTCGAGGTCCTTGAGCCGCTTCTGATCGGCCGGCGCCCGCCACAGCGTAACCAGGTACGCCGCCACCAGGAAAACCGTGCAGGCCGCCACCCCCAGCCCGGAGAGGGCGGTGACGACGCCGACCACCTTCTGCTCATGGCGGCGGATCATGCCGGCACCTCGACCGGAGGCGCCGGCGGTCGGGCCGGCTCACAGGGCTCGCACGTCGCCGCCCGATCGCGCGGGCACGACGCGAAGCAGCGGGCGCAGAACAGGCACGACGATCGGACCGCCCGCATGTTCTCGATCGCCCCGAATGGACAGGCCTCGCTGCACAGCCCGCAGTCCAGTTCCTTGTCCGGCGTGATGGTCACACCCCGCCAGGACAGGCGCGACAGCAGGGCCAGCAGCGCGCCATAGGGGCACAGATACCGGCAATAGGCCCGCCCCACGAACATCCCCAGGACCAGCAGCGCCCCGCCGATCATCAGCATGTAGCCGGGCCCGGCCATGCGGAAAAAACCGACGAACGGATCGAACCGGCAGATGATGAAATCGCGGCTCGCCGCCGGCCGAACCGCGAAGCCAACTGCCAGCACGAGGTAGACGTACTTCAGCAGACCCAGGGCCTGATCCAGCCGCCTGGGCACGTTCACCGGGCGCAGCAACACCAGGTCCTGGATACCACCCAGCGGACAGACGCCGCCGCAGAATACCCGTCCGAAGAGCAAAGCCACTATCAGCGGAAGGAAGAAGAACGCCAGAACCACCCAGGGAACCGCATAAGCCGGGTCGGTCAGGGCCACGGCCACGTTCTGTATGGCCCCGATCGGGCAGACGCAGCCCTCGCGGTAGAAGCCGAAGTAGGCCAGACACGCGATGGTCAGCACGGCCAGCCAGCGTCGGCTCCTGCGGGCCAGGACGATCCAACCGGCCGCGCCCAGGGCGACAGCCAGGGCGGCCAGGTCCACCGCCGCCCACCAGCCGGCCCGCGGCGCCGGGTTTTGAACCGGCGGGGTCACGTATCCCCCGCCGATGTCCTGCTCGCCCGGGGCGGCGCTGACCGGCCTTTCGTATTCGATGGCCGGGGCGGGTCGCGCCGGAAGGAAAACCGCCCACGCGATGAGCATGACCGAACAAGCCCGGGCCACGGGCGCGGCGCGGCCCTTCGCGTCGGACCGGCCGTGCGGGCTCGAAACCCGCGGCTCGTTGGTGCGCAGCTTGCTCACTTCTGGCTTCTCACTTTTCACGCCGGTCCGGGAGGCCGGCGCAGATAGGCGTCATCCGGGCAGGCCTGGGCGATCGAACAGCGATTGCAGTTCAGGCAGCGGTCATAGCGGACCTTGAGCTGGATCGACCCCAGGCCGGCGGGCTCCTTGCAGGCCATCACGCAGCGCCCGCAGCCGTTGCAGAGGTCCTCGTCGATGGAATACTCGTAGAAGTTGTTGAGCGGATCGTCGGGATCGACCTTGCCGATGGGCGTCCGGCGGATGGCGTCGCGCGGACAGAGTTTGCGGGTGGGCAGTCCGTCTTCGCCCAGGTCGCTGTCAACGTCGTAATACGCCGGACAGATGCAGCAGCGCCCGCAGCGCGAGAACTCGTTGACCGCCCGCACCGCCGACAGCTCCAGCACGCAGGCGGTCGCGCAGGTCTCGCAGACCTCGACGCCGGTGGCCCCCAGGCGGATGTTCACGCAGCGGTTGGGGTCGATCAGCCAGACGTCGCTGGCCCAGGCTTTACGGGCCAGGTGGGCGGCCGTCCCGCCCAAGGCCAGCAGCCCCGCGCCGCGGGCGGCGTGGCCGATCAGCTCGCGTCGCGTCGGTGTCGCGCTCATGGCGGCACGGCTCCTTCCCGATCGGCCGGCGGGCGGGTCCGCGGGCCGGCCCCGGCGACGGCCTCCTGGCAGGCGAACACCCGGATCCACAGCCGAACCGTGTCGGCCACGTAGACGTTCGCGCGCGAATCGGCGGCCACGTCCATGTTCTTGCACCCGGCGTCGAAGGCCTCCGGGCCGACCAGGCCCAGCAGGCGACCGTCGGCATCGTGGACCTTCATCCGCGGCGGGGCCTTCTCGGTGACCGCCACGCGGCCGCCCGGCAGCAGCGCCAGGTTGGTCGGGTTGCAGCAGCCGGGGAAGTGCTCGGGGTCCCGGGTTCCGAACCGCCCGAAGTGCCCGAGCAGTTCGCCGTCGGCCGTGTAACGTTCGACGCGATAC
>JABRVU010000153.1:0-34332 GCA_039961895.1 Phycisphaerae bacterium
GCCGGCGTCCGCCCCGGCCTCGCAACCGGCGGCCCGCCCGCTGGACCCCCCGCTGGGCCTGACCTCCCGCGCCGCCACCGGCGACTGGTTCGGCCTGCGGCCCGCCCTCAAGGACCTGGGCATCGAGACTCAGTTCTTCTACAACAATCATTTCCTGTCCGTGCTCGACGGCGGCAACACCACCGGCGGCGGAAAGAACAGCGCCACCATCGACTGGTTCCTCACCTTCGACCTGGGCAAGATGGGGCTGATCGAGGACGCCGACGTGCTCGTCCAGGCCCGCGACGGGTGGGGTTACAGCGTCAACCCCTATGCCGGCACGACCCGGCAGCTCGACGTGAACGACGACGCCGACGGAAAACAGGACCTCTATATCGACCAGTTATGGTATCGGCAGTATTTCGTCGATCACAAGCTGGCCGTCCAGGTGGGCTACCTCGACTTCCAGACCATCGTGGACCGCAACGCCTTCGCCAACAGCGAAGACCGGCAGTTCATGAACACGGCCCTGGACAACAACCCGCTGGTGCCCACCGCGGCCATCACCACGCTGGGCGCGGCCGTGTACCTCCAGCCGGTCGAATGGTATACCCTCATCGTCGGGGCCGGCAACGCCCAGGGCCCCACCCACGCGGCGCCCAATCCCTGGTACCAGCCCGATTTCGACACCACGTTCCACGGCCACGCCTGGTTCGTGGGCTACGTCGAGAACGCTTTTTCGTTCAGGATTCCCGGCCCGCGCGGGCCGCTGCCGGGCAACTACCGCTTCGGACTCTTCTACGACCCGCGCCCGCGGGCCCGCTTCCTTCACGCCGGGCTGGCCCCCGACCGCCAGGGCGACGAGTGGGCCTTCTACACGAGCTGCGATCAGCTCCTCATCCGCGAGAACGCCAAGGACGAGCAGGGTCTGGGCGTGTTCTTCCGCTACGGCTATCGCCACCAGGAGATCAACCGTTTCTCCGATTTCTGGTCCGCCGGGCTGTCCTACACCGGGCTGTTCCCGCAGCGCGACCGGGACGTGCTCGGGCTGGGGTTCGGCCAGCTGGTCTCGTCGGACAACTTCGGCCGGCGGATCAATCGTGACGCTGGGGAGGAAACCGTCTATGAGTTATACTATTCCATCCAGGTAA
The DNA here is from genome assembly GCA_039961895.1 of Phycisphaerae bacterium. Lineage (GTDB taxonomy): Bacteria > Planctomycetota > Phycisphaerae > UBA1845 > PWPN01 > JAAXZI01. The sequence goes on from JABRVU010000153.1 coordinate 1,131, forward strand.
CGCCCTGGCTGGCCATTTCGCCGGACCTCCAGTACGTGGACAACCCCGGCGCCAACGACACCCTCAGTCACGCCATCGTCGGAGGCGTGCGGGTGAGGATGTCGTTCTGAGAGTTGTGGGACCGGCTTCCAGCCGGTCGGATCAACAGGCAGCTATCCCCAGCCGTACCGGGGATTCCATGCGAGTCGCCTCGCGTCAAACGTCGTTCTGAATATCAAGGAGTCGTCACATGAGTACCGCCGAAACAGCGTCCGCCACCGGGGGCCAGTTGTTCCACCCTCCCCCGGAGTTCTCCCGGAAGGCCTATATCCAGTCCATGGACCAGTACCGCGCGATGTACAAGCGGTCCATCGAGGACCCCGAGGGCTTCTGGTCCGAGCTGGCCGACGGCTTCTACTGGAAACAGCGCTGGAACAAGTTCCGCGAATGGGACTTCTCTTCCGACGACATCGTGGTCAAGTATTTCATCGGCGGCAGGACCAACATCACCTACAACGCCCTGGACCGCCATCTGGAGAAGCGCGGCGACCAGACGGCCATCATCTGGGAGGGCAACGCCGTCGGCGAGGACGGGCGGCTGACCTACCGCCAGCTCCATGCCGAGGTCTGCAAGTTCGCCAACGTGCTCAAGAGCCGCGGGGTGAAGAAGGGCGACCGGGTCTCGATCTACATGCCCATGGTCAAAGAGCTGGCCGTCGCCATGCTGGCCTGCGCCCGCATCGGGGCCATTCACTCGATCGTATTCGGCGGGTTCAGCGCCGAATCCCTGGCCGACCGCATCGTCGATTCCGATTGCAAGACGCTGATCACCACCGACGGCGTGTACCGCGGGGCCAAGGCCGTCACTCTCAAGGCCAACGCCGACGAGGCCATGGAACTCAGCGCCCAGCGCGGCGTGACCGTCACCACCTGCGTGGTCTATGAGCGCGTGGGGGCCGACAAGCTGCCGGTCAACATGAAGCCCGGCCGCGACTTCTGGTGGCACGAGCTGATGGAGAAGGCCTCGCCGCAGTGCGAGCCGGAGTGGATGGACGCCGAGGATCCGCTCTTCATCCTCTACACCTCCGGCTCGACGGGCAAACCCAAGGGCGTCCTGCACACCATCGGCGGCTACATGGTCTTCGGGGCCGTCACCCACAAGTACATCTTCGACTACCACGACGGCGACGTCTACTGGTGCACGGCCGACGTGGGCTGGGTCACCGGCCACACCTACATCGTCTACGGTCCGCTGTGCAACGGGGCCACCACCATCATGTTCGAGGGCGTGCCCACCTACCCCGACCCCGGGCGCTTCTGGGACGTGGTGGACAAGTACAAGGTCAACATCTTCTACACCGCCCCGACGGCCATCCGGGCCCTCATGCGCGAGGGGGAGCAGCACCCCAACAAGCGCAGCCTGGCCAGCCTGCGCCTGCTCGGCTCGGTCGGCGAGCCCATCAACCCCGAGGCCTGGCTCTGGTATCACCGCGTGATCGGCAAGGGCCGCTGCCCGATCGTGGACACCTGGTGGCAGACCGAAACCGGCGGCATCCTCATCACCCCCCTGCCGGGGGCCACGCCGCTCAAGCCGGGCTCGGCCACGCTGCCGTTCTTCGGCGTCAAACCGGTGATGCTCACGCCCGACGGCCAGCGCATCGAGGGACCGGGCCAAGGGGTCTTGTGCATCGAGGAGCCCTGGCCGGGCATCATGCGCACGGTCTACGGCCAGCACAGCCGCTTCCGCGAGACCTATTTCTCGCACTACAAGGGGCTCTACTTCACCGGTGACGGCTGCCGCCGCGACGAGGACGGCTACTACTGGATCACCGGGCGGGTGGACGACGTCATTAACGTGGCCGGCCACCGCATGGGTACCGCCGAGGTGGAGAGCGCCCTGGTCTCGCACCCGACCGTGGCCGAGGCCGCCGTTGTCGGTTTCCCCCACCAGATCAAGGGACAGGGCATCTACGCCTACGTCACCCTCAAGGTCGGCCAGGAGTACACCGACGCCCTCAAGAAGGAGCTGGTCGCTCACGTCCGCAAGGTGCTCGGTCCCATCGCCACCCCCGACGTGATCCACTGGGCTCCCGGCCTGCCCAAGACCCGCTCGGGCAAGATCATGCGCCGCATCCTGCGCAAGATCGCCGAGGGCGAGCCCGAGCAGATCGGCGACGTCAGCACCCTGGCCGACCCCAGCGTGGTCGAGAACCTCATCAGGAACAAGTAACCGCGACGCCGGTCGTGGGCCGCGACTGGGAGGGAGCAGGGATGCCCGACGGATCGACCGCCTGTTCCCTCCAGGTCGCGGGTCCACTCGCTCAGGTCATGCGGGACCGTCACCCGTGAGCAGGTGCATGAGAAGGTGGTAGCGGCCTGACCTGAGTGCGGGCCGTGGAAGACCTGAATCCCTTCCACGACCGGCACCGGGGCCGGTCGCCACTGGATCGGCGACCGGCGGATTCCATCAAGTCCGCACTATCTCACCGCCCCGGCGCTGCGGCAGGTAAAGCCGGAGCACATTCACGCCGCCGCCACATGCGTCACGAACGCCCCCGGGCCTTCTTCGTCGCCGAAGATTTGTATTTCAACTCCGCCCGTTTACCATATCACCCCCGACAAGACGGGGAACCCCACGATGCGCGTTCGACGGTCTCTTCCCGGTCCATTACACCGCAGGATCATCGCGCTGAACTGGCCGGCCTGGCTCCACCTGCTCCTGGCCGGTGCCGCTCTGGCCGGTCCGCTCTCGCCGGAAGAAGCGCTCCAGTCGTTCGAGCTGGCCGATGATTCGCTGACCATCGAGCTGGTCGCCGCCGAGCCGCTGGTGCTCGATCCGGTGGCCATGGCCTTCGACGAGGCCGGCCGGCTCTTCGTCGCGGAGATGCGCGGGTTCCAGCTCGGGCCCGGCGGCCAGGGCGTGCCCGGTCTCGGGCAGATCCGCCTCCTGCACGACATCGACGGCGACGGACGCATGGACCGCGCCGACGTCTTCGCCGAAGGCATGTTTCATCCGGTCAGTGTCCTGCCGGCCTTCGACGGCGTGCTGGTGTCGGCGGCGCCCGACCTGCTTTTCTTCCAGGACCGCGACGGCGACGGCAGGGCCGAGGTCCGCGTGGTGCTGTTCACCGGCTTCGGACAGGGCAATCATGAGCAGTTGTTCAACTCGCTGCAATGGGGGTTGGACAACTGGATCTACGCGGTCGGGGCCCAGAACGGCGGAGACATCCGCCCGGGCGATCAGCCCGGCGCCAGGCCGGTGGCGCTGCGCGGGCGGGACTTCAGGTTTCGGCTGCGTGCCGACCGGCTCGGGGCCCTGGCCACCCGCCCGGCGGCGAGCCGTCCGGCCGAAGTCCTCAAGGGCAGCGACTTCGAGTTCGAGACCACCACCGGCGGCGGGCAATACGGCCTGACCGCCGACCCCTTCGAGCGCTGGTTCACCTGTTCGAACGCCCGACACATCATCGAGATCATGCTGCCGGAGAAGTACCTGCGGCGCAACCCCTACCTGGCCGTTCCAGCGCCGGCCGTCGACGTCTCCGATCACGGCCCGGCGGCGAAGATCGCCCGCATCAGCCCGCTTGAGGAATGGCGCGTGATCCGCACGCAACAGCGGGCCGCCGGCAGCAACGCGGCCCGATACACCCCCAGCGAGCTGGTGCCCGGCGGTTTTTTCACCGCCGCCTGCGGGATCACCCTCTATGAGGGCGATGCCCTTCCGCGAGCGACCCGCGGCGACGCCTACGTCTGCGACGCGGCCAACAACCTGGTGCACCGTGATCGACTGACCGAAGACGGCGTCGGCGTCATCGCCCGCCGCGTGGATGAAGGCAGAGAGTTTCTGGCCTCGCGGGACAGTTGGTGCCGGCCGGTCGCGCTGGCCAACGGGCCCGACGGATGCCTTTACGTCGTGGACATGTACCGCCAGATCATCGAGACGCCCGACTCCATCCCGCCGGACATCCTCAAGACCATCAACATGCAGAACGGCAAGGACCAGGGGCGGATCTACCGGGTGCGACCCAAGGGGCCGCTCAACCGCCGCCCGCCGCTGGTGCTGGAATCGGCTGGCGGGCGTATCCAACCGCCGCTGACGGCCGGGCTGGTGCCACTGCTTTCGCATTCCAACCAGTGGTGGCGCCTGACCGCCCAGCGGCTGCTGGTCGAGCGGCAGGATCCGACGGCGGTCGGACCGCTTCGGGAGCTGCTGGCCAGCCAAGGCGGCGAAAACGGGCCAGGAAGGCTTCACGCCCTTTGCACCCTCGACGGCCTTGGCGCCCTGGACGACGACGTGTTGATCGCCGCCCTGCGCGATGAGCGCGCGGAGGTGCGGGTTCACGCCCTGCGGCTGTCGGAAGAGCGCCTCGCCCGGCAAACACCGCGGACGCAGCCGGCCGCGACACGGCCCGTCTCGGCGCCCGCTTCGGCCCCCCAGCCGACACTGACGCCCCTGGCCCGGGCGGTGCTGGCCGTTCAGAACGACCCCGCCCCGCGCGTGCGGTTTCAACTCGCGTTCACGCTGGGCGAACTCGACGACCCGGAGGCGCTGCCCGGGCTGGCCGCCTTGGCCGGCCGCGACGGCGGCGACAAGTGGATGCGGACGGCCATCCTCAGTTCCGTGCCGGGACGGGCCGCCGAGTTGTGGCGGATCATTCAGACCGGCGGGGGCGGGCTGACGGCGAAAGCGTCCGACGGGGCCAGGGTCTTCATCGAGGAGCTGCTGGCCGTCGTGGGCGCCCGGCGGGACGAAGCGACGATGGCCGAGGTGCTCGAGTCGCTGGCCGGCGCGCATCCGCCGGAAGCGGCCTGGTGGCGGGCAGCGGCGCTGACGGGTTTGACCCACGGGTTCGAGCGCGCCGGCGGCCCGCGGCCCAGCACCCAACCGGGACAAACCTGGGACCGGGTGCGCACCGCCACGCTGGCCTTGATCGGCGACCCGGACGCGCAGGTCCGCCGGGCGGCACGGCGGCTGGCCTCGCGGCTGCCCTGGCCGACGAGCCCCGAACTCACCGCCCGCCTCGAGCAGGACCTGCGCATCGCCGAGACCGCCGGCCAGCCGGTCGAGGAGCGAATCAGCGCCATCGAGTTCCTGGTCAGCGGCGATCTCCGGCAGGTACACGAGCGGCTGGAGGCCCTCCTGCGGCCCGAGCAGCCGCCGGAGATCCAGAAGGCCGTCGTGGCCGCCCTCATCCGCACGGGGCGGGCCGAGCTGATCGCCCGGTTGCTGACCCGGGAGCGGTGGCAGGGCTATACGCCGGCGGTGCGCGACGCCGTGCTCGACGCGGTCTTCGCCCGCAGCCAGTACGTGCCCATCCTGCTGACGACCATCGAGCAGGGCGAAGTACCCGCCTGGGCGGTGGACGCGGCCCGGGTCGGGCAGCTCCTCGCGCACCGCGACCAGCGCATCCGGGCCAGGGCCGAGAAGCTGCTCAAGTCGCCCAGCGCGGTGGACCGGCAGAAAGCCTATGAGAACTACCTGCCCGCGGTTCAACGCCCCGGCGACCCGGCCAGGGGGCGGGAGGTCTTCCGCGTCAATTGCGCCGCCTGCCACGTTTTAGAGGGTCTCGGAAGCGCGGTGGGGCCCGACCTGGCCTCGGTCCGCGACCGCGACCCGGCGGCTTTGCTGCGCGACATCCTCGATCCCAGCGCCGCCATCGTGGCCGGTTACAGCTATTACGTGGTGGACACGCACGACGGCGAGACGGTCATGGGCGTGATCGCGTCCGAATCGGCCAACACCGTGACCGTCCGGCAGCGCGAGGGACTCGAGCGGACGCTGCTGCGCTCCAACATCGCGGCCATCTTCGCCTCCGGGCTCTCCATGATGCCCGGCGACTTCGAGCGCAGCATCAACCTTCAGGAAATGGCCGACCTGATCGCGTATCTGAAGGCCGCGAAGTAAGAGCCATCCCACGTGGGACCGGCTGCAAACATGTGGGACCGGCCTCCAGCCCGTCGAGGGTCCGGGTGCTGGGATGGTCTCTCAGCCGCCGCTACTCTCTCGCTGCCCGCCGCCCCACTTCTTCATCGCCGCCTGCAACGGGGGAAACGCGGCCAGATCGGGAATGCGGGCCTTGCCCCAGACCGTGCACAGATGCCCGAGCAGGCGCGGGCCGCGCTGCCGGAGGGCCTCGTCAACCAGGGCCTCGGTGGCCTCGACCTTGTCCCACCCGGCCGGCCAGACCCGGAAGCCCTTGTCGAGAAAGTAGCGGATGGATGGATAGGCGGCCCGTTTACCGTAGTGCCAGTCGCACAGGATGATGTCCTTGGGGATGCGATCCACGGCCGGATGGGTCCCGTTCCTGGCCGCCTCCCACTCGCCGTAGCCGGTCACCTTGGCGTCCAGCAGCCGATCGCCCCACATGAGCATCTCGATCTTGCGCTTGCCCACCAGGTGGGCGTGGTAGTCGTTGACCGCCTTGGCGAACAGCTCGGCCGGGTCCTTGCCCTTGCAGCGCGGGCAGTGTTCGGAGCCGATCAGGAAAACCTCGTCCATGCCCACGTGAAAGGCATCGGCCGCGAAGGCCTCGATCAGCTCGTCCATCAGCGCGAACACGATCCGGTTCACCTCCGGGTGCAGCGGGCACCAGCTTCGGCAATAGATGCCCTTGTTGTCCGGGAACTGGCCGGGGGTTTCGTCGAACTGGGGATACTTCGTCAGCAGCGGACCGGTGTGCTTGTCCCAGGACTGATGCCCCAGGCAGTTCAGCTCCGGGATGGGGCGGATGCCGTTCTTCCGGCAGGCATCGGCCAGCCTGCGGGCCTGGGCCCGGCTCAGCGCGCCGTCTGCGCGCAACTCGGGATGCGAGGCGAACTCGAAGCCGTAACCCACCTCGATGACCAGGGTGTTGATCCCGGCTCTGGCCAGCTCGGGCAGCTCCTCGATCAGGGCCGCCGCGGGGGCGTCGCCGTGAACCGAGACGTGAAGCCCCAGCCACGGCCGGGCCGGCTTCGTGGCCGCAGGCTCCGCGGCAAGTGCGGCCGACGCCGCCGACAGGGCCAGCAGGCCGGCGGTGAACACGATCTTGCGATGGCAGGTGTAACACATGGTGAACGGCTCCCGCAAATCACACGCGGACCAGCGCCTGGCAGCCCGGACAGCGGACCCACTCGCCCGGCGCGATGGGCAGCGAAAAGGTGGTATCGCACAGCGAACAGGACACGGTCCGCCCGACCACCAGCGGCCGGTGCCCCTCCCGCTCACGCCCCCGCGCCCGACGGCGATGCGACCGATACAGGCCCGCGACCGCCATGACACCGGCCAGGAAGAGGCCCGCCATCAGCAGGATCGCCAGCGCGTCCAGCGTCCGGGCGAACTCCGCAAGCCGGGCGAACATGGGGCCCCCTAGACTTCCTCGATTTCCCTGGCCTTGGCCGCCACCAGCGCGTCCACCTGGGCCTCGTACTTCTTGGTCAGCTCCTGGACGGTCTCCTTGGCCTTTTCGGCTTCGTCCTCCGAAATCCGGCTCTCTTTTTCCTCGGTCTCGACGCGTTTGTTCATGTCCCGGCGGACGTTGCGGATGGCCACTTTCTGGTTCTCGCCCATCTTTCGGACCTGGGCGAGCATCTTCTGGCGGCGCTCGCCCGACAACGGCGGCACCGGCAGGCGGATGACCTTCCCGTCGCTCATCGGGGTGATGCCGATGTCTGAACTCTGGATGGCCCGCTCGATGTCCTTGAGCACGCCGGGGTCGAACGGCTTGACCAGCAGCAGGTTGCCCTCCGGCACAGAGATGCTGGCCAGCTCGCGCAGCTCCAGGGTGGAGCCGTAAGACTCGACGTGGACCTTCAGGTGCTCGACCAGCCCCGGCGAGGCCCGCCCGGTGCGGACCCCGCGCAGCTCCTGGCGGAGGAAATCCACGGCCTTGTCCATCAGCTCTTCGCACTCGAACTCGATCTCATCGACCGGCATGGCTCTGGCTCCCGCGATGGCTCTGGTTCCCGCGTTTTCCGTCATTCTAGACCCCGGCATGGCCTCCCGCAACGCCATGAGCGGGAAACGCGATGTGAGAAGCGCGAACGCATCGCGCCGCGTGCGCGCGGCCGGTTGTCGCCGGTGGTGACGTTCGGCGGAACCGGATCCACATGGGAAAAAGCGTTTGATGACGGACGATTTCAGCGTTTGGCCGCGAATACGAACGCAACCTGGGGGTTCATCCGCGCGTCATCCCCCTCCGAAACCCGCACGGTTCGCGGGCCGGTGGCCTGGCGCGTCTCCGCGGTATGCGTCAGAGCAGTTTTTTGCGCCGGAAGAAGTAGAGCAGGCCCACGCTCAGCACGATCATCGAGGCGATGACCATCCAGAAGCCGTAGGGGTGGTTGACGGGCGGCCAGAGCCGCTCGAAGTTCATGCCATAGATGCCGGTGATGAGGGTCAGCGGCATCATGATGGTCGCGAAGAGGGTCAGCGTCTTCATGGCCTCGTTGGTGTGGTGCGAGAGCGAGGACATGTACACGTCGCGGGCCCCCATGACCTGGTCGCGATAGACGTCGAGCATTTCCGTGGTGCGGACCAGGTGGTCGAGCACGTCGCGGAAATAGGGGCGGATGTTCTTGCCGATGAAGGGGTATTCGCCTCTGGCGAGCTGCCCGATGGCCTCGCGCAGCGGGGTGATGTAACGGCGGACTTGCAGCAGCTCGCCCTTGAGCGCGGAGATCTTCTCGAGCAGGGCCGAGGCCGGGTCGGCCAGGGCGGCCTCCTCCAGGCCGGCCACCTCCGTCTCCATGCGGTCCAGGAGCGGCTGATAGCCGTCGATGATCCCGTCCACCACCGCGTGCAGCAGGTGGTCCATGCCCCGGCCCAGGACGTTCTCCGGGTCCCGGCAGCAGCGCGAGCGGACGTTGTTGATGGAGTTCATGGCCAGGTGATGGATGGTCACCAGGTACTGGGCGGAGCAGAAGATGGCCAGCTCGCGCGAACCGATGAAGGTGTGTTCCTCGTTGAGCAGAGGGGCGTAGAGGACCATGAAGATGTGGCCGTCGTAGGGGTCGATGCGCGAGCGCTGCTCGCCGTGGATGCAGTCCTCGATGGCCAGGGGATGGAAGTTGAAGGCCTCGCCCAGCAGCATGAGCGTCCATTCGTCGGGGGCCTCGAGGTCCATCCAGACCTGGGCCCCTTCGCGCAGGGCCCGGGCGGTGTCCACCATCGAGTCGGTGGTGTCGAAGCGGCCGTCGGCATGTCGGATGTAGGCGCAGATCACGGGGGCATTCTACTATCCGTCGGTGAAAAAAGATTCAACTCTTTCCCCTGGACTTTCCAGTGGGGCGCGCCTCGGCCCACGGGACGGGCAGGTGATGGGACGGCGTTTCGCTCCCGCGACGGTTGAAAGATGAACGCTTGAGAATGGCCCCGGACCGGGCCCGTGAGCCTGCTTGTGGGGCGATGACAATTCACGGCGGGTCGTCGTCAGTGGGAGTGTTTCCGCTCAGAAGGTCCCTGCGGCGGCGGGCACCGTTCGTTCATACCTCGCTTTCCCAGCGCTGCGGGCGGCAACGCCGGGACATATCCCCAGCCGGCGCAGCCGAGAGCCATTCACCGCGCGCAGCCCGGTACGATCGGGATGCCCGGCCCGCCGTAACAGCGCTGGAACAGCCCGTAGTCGGCCGCGTCCACGTCGCCGTCGTGGTCCAGGTCCCGGTCCGCGCAGCCGGCCGCGACGCCGCCGATTTCCGGCCCGGTGGCGCAGCTCTCGAACAGCAGCCGGTCGTCGGCGTCCACGTCGCGGTCGAAGTCATAATCGCACGGGCACAGGGCATGGACGGCGTCGAGCGCCGCCAGCACGTCCAGCTTGCCGTGGCCCCAGTCGAGATTGGGCACCGGCCCGGTGTGCTGGTCGGCCCGGGCCGTGGCCCGGAGGACGTCGCGGACCTGTTCGGCGGTCAGGTTCGGGCACAGGTCCAGCATCAGAGCCACGGCTCCGAGCACGATGGGCGCCGACCCGCTGGTGGCACCGGCCCCGCCGTACCACCCTCCGCCGTCGTGAATCAGATTGAAGCGGAACGTGGCCCAGTAGCTGTCCGGCCCGTAGGCCGCGAACGCCCCGTGGCCGGGAGCGGTGAGGTCGATGCCCAGCCGCCCGTCCCGCGTCGGGCCGCCCGATGAATGGATCCACAACTGGTCGGTAGAGCCCTCTTGCGGATGGAGCCAGAAGTTCCCATCAATGTCGGAATGCGAATCCTTGTTGACGTGGGCGCCCACCACGATCGCCGAGCGCGTCGATGAATAGTCGCTCAGACGGCCATCGACCAGATGATCCTGAAAATCGAGCACCCCGCCCAGCGACGGCTGGTACAGATCGAACCGGCCCACGCCGGCGGAAAGCGCCTGGATGTGCACCTCCCCGCCACCGGGATGCCCTTCAATCACGATGCCGACCGCGAAGTCGCCGCTGGTCGAGTTCCAGTGGTAGAACTCCTGCCCCGGCCAGTAGGCGTAAACGGAGACGCCACCCGGGTTGTAGACGAATTCGCCTGGCGCCACCGGGCCGACCCGCGTTCCGTCGTCCAGCACGATGCTGACCGCGGCGGTCAGATGGCCGCTGTACCACAACGGCAGCGTCACCGGCCGGTCCACCCACTTGATAAACCGCACCACCGTGGGCTCGGTCTCATCGAAATGGCCGCCGGCGTGCGTGAGGTAGCCGCCTTCATCGCCGGACGCCGACACGTAGACCCGCCCCGGCCGGTGCAGGCCGAACACCTGGTCGATCTTCCGGCTGGTGGCCGAGGTGCCGTCGATCGGCCCCCACTGCACGCCGCTGTTGATCAGCGCGACGCAGGGCTTGCCCGACTCGGTGATCTTCTGATCGAGCCAGTCCAGGGCGATATCGGCGCAGCCCTGGAAAGAGGCCTCGTACGGCTGGTCGTCGTGGTCGGGCGCGCCCTCGGACGTGAATTTGACGATGATCAGGTCGGCCCGCGGGGCCATACCCCGGTACTTGCCGTCGGCGAAGGCCCGCCCGTTGCCGGCGGCCAGGCCGGCGGTCACCGTCCCATGACCCACCGCGTCGCGCGTGTCGATCGGCGGCCACCCGGATAAGGCTGCGTTGATCTGCTCCTCGCTGTATTCGACGGGGGGCGGGTCGTTGGGATCGCAGGGGTTCACTCCCGAGCGGCTCATGTCCAGCAGCCACTGGATGCGCGTGCTGCCGTCTTGGTTGCGGAAGTCCGGGTGCCGCCAGTCGATGCCCCGGTCAAGGATGGCGACGATCACACCCCGGCCGGTCACCCCGTACTTGGCGATCGCGGCGTCAGTGCGGGTCTCCTGCCGGACACGGTCCATCGCCGATGCGCCGCCGGCACACACCCACAGCCCGGCCAGCGCGGCGGCCAGCCGATTTCCCCACCGTTCTCGGACCATGCCTTCGCCCTCACTGCCCGGATTCATTATGCCAAATCGCGGCGGGCGACTCAATTCAGAACATGGATCCGTCGTCCCATCGATAGTGCGCTCCGCCCCACGACGAGACCCATTCTCAAATGGATCCCATCCTCATCTTTCCAACCTGCATTCCTTCGGACGTCCAACCGCAATTGACGGGAGTTTTCACCCCGTCGCAGTCGTTGCCCTGGTCGGTTCCGCCGAGGGCGGTCGGCGCGTTCGCATCGTGCGACCATTGGCTATCACGATGGCGGGCGAGGGGCCCGACCGCCAGAGACGCAGGTCACTGAGTCAAGACGCGGAATCATTCACCGCTGGGCCGCCGGTCTTCTACCGGTGTCGTACAGCATGGAAAGCTGTGCCACCTGGATGATTCTCTCTGCGTATTCACCTGGAATGCGGCTGCGTTTCACTGTGTGGCGCGGGAAACGACCCGAGAATCGGTCGGTCCACAGTGCCATGCATCAGTCCTTTCATGTCCGGAAAAGGCCACCCGCGCACAGGCTCACGCGATCTCACTCAATCGCCCAGTGCCAGGTTGTGAAGCTGCTTTGTCAGGGAAGGTAGATTCATCAGCATCTGGAATCAGAGAATAGGAAAGAAGGGTATTCTGGGGCTTGTGGATTGGAGGTGGCATTTTCACTTGTCTGCGCGTCGAGACACTTCGAGGCTCACCAGCCGAGGCCGCCCATCATAGGAGAGGCGTGATGTTCGCTTTTGCGGCGCGCAGGGCTCGACCGAATAATGGGGAATTCACCCTGCTTTTCCGGCCAATGGACATGTTATCCTTTAAAGCGTTCCAACCCGTGGGGCCGATGCACATAGTGGCATCGAGTGGGGGCGCGGGCCAAACCTGGGGAACAATCATGACGTCCGCCTTTGCCGAGTACTTGATCGCCACGGGGCGCACGACCCGCGAGCGACTCAGCGCCGCCGCGCCCGAAGGAGGGATCAGCCGCGAGCCGATCGGACGGCTGGCCATGCTCCACGGCCTGCTCAGTCCTTCGGACATCGACGAAATCCTTCGCCAGCAATCCGCGCAGGAGTGCCTGTTCGGCGAGATCGCCGTCCGGCTGGGGATGCTCAAACGGGAGCAACTCGACATCCTCATCCGCGGCCAGTCGATCCGGGCCTGCCTGGAGCTGGTCGAAGACCTGGCCTTGGCGGGTGCCGTTGACTTTGCCTCCGGGCTGGAGGCGATCAAGGAATACATCTCCGGCGAGCACGATGCGCAGAGCCTCGCTCACGGCGCCCCCAGCACCATGTGACCAGACCGGCGGCCTGAGTGCGCGTGAGATGCGTGAGACGGCGGCTTCGCATCCAGCCAGAACCCCGACCATCAACCGGCGGAAAAGGGGAGATGGGCCCTCTTTTTATCCCTGGGCAGTGACACGGCTTCGACGGGCGGCGGATCTGCGGTTCGCTTTCCGGGGTACCCGCGGGTCGATGCCCTGCTCGCGGAGGCGCTGCTCGCGGGCGGCCAGAAGCTCGACGGCCTTGCCCAGCGTCAGTTCCGCCGGCTGGAAACCCTTGGGCAGCGAGGCGTTCACCACGCCGTCGGTGACGTAGGGTCCGTAGCGACCTTGCTTGAGCAGGATGGCCGCCCCGCTGTCCGGATGTTTGCCGACTTCGATGGCCGGCTGCTGCTGGCGGGCCGCGCCGCGCCCGCGCAGCTTGGGCTGGGCCAGCAGGGCCACGGCCTCTTCCAGCGTGAGGGTCGAAAGCTGCTCGTGGCTGGCCAGGCTGCGCGTCTCATTGCCCATCTTGACGTACGGCCCGAACCGCCCGTCCTGCACCGTGATGATCGCGCCCGTCTCCGGATGCGTGCCCAGCGTTCGCGGGAAGGACAGCAGCTTGAGGGCATCCTCCAGCGTGAGCGTCTCGGGCTTCATCGACGGCCAGAGGCTGGCCATCCTGGGCTTGCCGCCGCGCTTCAGCGTGCCCTTCTCGGTCACCTCCGGGTCGCCCAACTGCACGTAAGGCCCGAACCGCCCGTTCTTGACGTACACCGGCTTCCCGCTGGACGGGTCGTGGCCCAGCACCTTCGGCCCCTGCGTCGAGCGCGACAACAGCTCCTTGGCCAGCGCGACGCTCAACTCGTCGGGGGGAATATCGTCGGGTATGTTGGCCCGCTGGTCGGTGTCGCCGATCTGGAAATACGGCCCGAAGCGCCCGATGCGGGCGGCCACCGTCTGCCCGTTCTCGTCGGTGCCCAACGGAATCGTCGAGATGGCCCGCGGGTCGATGTCCGCGCCGCCCGAGCTGATCCGCCGCTTCAGCCCGACGTGGCTCAAGTCCTTGTGCCCGTTGCCGGTCTTGGACGAACCGAAATAGAAGTCGTGCAGCCAGGGCGTCGAGCGGAGCCGGCCCGAGGCGATCAGGTCCAGGTCGTCCTCCATCTTGGCGGTGAAGCCGAAGTCCACCAGATCCTCGAAGTGCTTCTCCAGCAGGTTGACCACCGCGAAAGCGGTCAGCGTCGGGACCAGGGCGGTGCCTTTCTTCCAGACGTACCCGCGGTCCTGGATGGTGGAAATGATGGTGGCATAGGTGGAGGGCCGGCCGATGCCGCGCTCCTCGAGCTCCTTGATGAGCGAGGCTTCGGTATAGCGCGCCGGTGGCAGCGTGGTGTGCTGCCGGGGCTCGACCTTCTCGGGCTTGAGCGCGTCGCCCTGCTTGAGCGGCGGGAGAACCATTTCCTGGTCCTCGGCTTCGCCTTCATCAGCGCCCTGGACGTAGGCCCGCAGGAAGCCGTCGAAGGTGATGACCTTGCCGGAGGCCGAGAAGACGGCCGTCCCGTGCTCGCCCGCCGGGGCCGAGAACCGAACCGTCGTCCGCCAGCCGGTCGCGTCCTTCATCTGGCAGGCCAGCGTCCGCTTCCAGATCAGGTCGTAGAGCTTGAACTCGTCGGCGCTCAGGCTCCCTTCCACCTCCCGGGGCGTACGGAACTGCTCGCCGGCCGGACGGATGGCCTCGTGGGCCTCCTGGGCGCCTTTGGATCTGGTGGCGTAATGGCGGGGCGCGTCCGGCAGGTACTGCCGCCCGTACAGATCGCCCGCCTGCTTCCGGGCCGCGCTGATCGCCTGCTGCGAAAGATGCGTCGAATCCGTTCGCATGTAGGTGATGTAGCCGTTCTCGTACAGCGACTGGGCGATGCGCATGGTGTGCTGAACGCCGAAGCGCAGCTTGCGCGAGGCCTCCTGCTGAAGCGTCGAGGTGATGAACGGCGGGTTGGGACGCTGGGTGAAGGGCTTCTCGGTGACGCTCTCGACCGTGAAGGCGACACCGGCCAGCCGGTCGGCCAGCGACCTGGCCAGGGCCTGGTCCACCAGCCGAACGTCGGCGCCGGCGTTGAGCCGCCCGGTCTGAGGGTCGAAGTCTTTGCCGCCGGCCACGCGCTGCCCGGCCAGCTCGATCAACTTGCAGAGCACGCGCTCGGCGGCGGATTGAAGGACCGCCTCCACGTCCCAATACTCGGCCGGGCGGAACTGCATCCGCTCGCGCTCGCGGTCCACGATCAGCCGCGTGGCCACCGACTGAACCCGCCCCGCCGAGAGCTTCGGCCCGATCTTCCGCCACAACACCGGCGAAACCTCGTAGCCGTACAGCCGATCCAGGATGCGCCGGGCCTCCTGGGCGTCGACGAGTTGACTGTCCAGGTCGCGCGGGTTGCGCACCGCCTCCCGAATCGCCGACTCGGTGATCTCATCGAAGACCATTCTCCGGACCGGAATCTTGGGATCCAGCACTTCCTTCAGGTGCCAGGCGATGGCCTCGCCTTCCCGATCCTCGTCAGTGGCCAGCAGAAGCATGGAAGCCTGCTTGACCAACTGCTTGAGTTTCTTGACCTGGGCCCGCTTCTTGAGCGGGATCACGTAGAGCGGCTTGAAACCCTCATCGACGTTGACGCCGATCTTCGCCCACTTCTCGGATTTGTACTCCTCCGGGATTTCAGCGGCTTTCGAGGGCAGATCCCGAATGTGCCCCAGCGATGACTCGACGATGTATCCCGAGCCGAGATATTTCGAGATGGTCCGGGCCTTTGCGGGAGACTCGACGATCACCAAAGCCGGTCCATTGCGTGACTTACGTGAAGTGGCCGGAGCGGCGGGATCCTTCTCCGAGCGGGCCGGCTCGCCAGCGGCTTTGGGGCTCCGATTGACTGTGTTCTGAACCGACATCAGACCATCCGTCCCCGGTATCAGAATTCAACCTGTTGAAAAAACGACACTTACGTGCGGCAACACGATAAATCCCCACGGGCCGATGGCGCATCGGGGCGCGGGAACCCTGCCACACCTGCACAGTCTATCGGCCAGCGTCCGGTCCGCCTCGACCCGGTATTATAGGAAGAAGCGACCGGAATCAATCCAGGTGGTGTATCGGACGTAGTTCCGAGGGGGTGGCGTCGATTCGTCGGCGGCGCGCTGGTGGAGTGCCGGCAGTGTGGAATCCACCACGACCGGCCAAGCGGCCGGGACAGAAAGCCCGGCCGACTCGTTTCCCGCACCAGCCCGATCGTGTTACCCGCGCCCCGCTCCGCCCAAAGGGAACACAAATGCCTCTCCGATTTGATTTCAGAGCCCCTAACGGTATGCTTGAGGCCCCTTTGCCGAACAGAGGGGGGTAGGTTATCGCAAGGCGGAAAAATCAATTATGATGAAGTTCTTTCGTAGACACACGAAACACCTGCTGGCCGTCTTTATGGCCCTGCTCCTGATCGTCTGGCTGCTGGATGATTTCCTTCAGAGCCTGGGGCGGGGTTCGGAGCTGATGGAAATGCCTTGGGGCACGGTCTACGGCCAGGAGGTCTCGAACATGACGGCGGCCGGAACCCGCCGCGACTGCGAGATTCTCAGCAGCCTGGGGATCCCCTGGAACAGCTTCTGGGGTCCGGGCTTCGGCGGGCAGTTGCGCAACGATCCGCTCACGGACCGGGAATGGTACATGCTCGACGCCGAGGCCCGCCGGCGGGGCCTGTACGTGCCGCGCGCCGACGTGGACTCGACCCGCAACGGCCTGGACGCCAGCCGCATTGAGACCGCCCGCTCCAAGCTCAAGGCCTCGCTCGAAGAGATCGACCACGCCATCGAGTCCTTTTTGCGCGTCCAGTACAGTTGGTACGCGGACATGCGTTCGGCGATGGTCAGCGAGGCGGACATCGCGGATTTCATCCGCCAGACCGGCGAGAAGGCCCGCGTCAAGCTGGTGGTCCTCGAGCCGGGACGGTTCGTCGATTCCGCCTACGAGCCTACGCCACAGGAGCTTCAGGAACAGTTCGACAAGTACAAGGACAAGGACAGGCCCGAGTTCGCCGGCGGGGCCGACTTCGGTTATCGCTGGCCGGCGGAGGTTCAGGTCGAGTACCTCGCGGTTCACGTGGAGCCGCTGGCCGAGAAGCAGCAGATCAGCGAGGACGACGCCTACCGCTATTGGAAGGAGCACCAGCGCGAGTTTCTGGCGCCGGCCACGGCTCCGGCGACGACGCAACCGGCCCGCCCGCCGGTGCGCCTGCCGTACACTGAATACACCCCCGCCCGGGCCGAGGTCTTCAAGAAGCTCAGGACCGAACGGGCCCGCCGCGAGGCCCTGAGCATCGCCACCGAGATCGCCAAGACCCTGAACCGGCCCTGGTTGAACCAGCCGGCCACCCAGCCGGGCGGGTACCGCCAGCCGCCGGACGGGGCCATCGATCCGCAGCTTTACCCGCGGACCCGCGATGAGTTCCGCGCCCGTCACGGCGACGTCATCACCTTCGAGCGGACCCAGTTCCACAGCCTGGCGGATTTCGAGGTGCTGCGCCAACCCGCCAACGCGACGGCCCTGCGCGGCACGCCGCAGCAGATCCAGTTGAAAGAGGCCGCCTTCCTGGTACAGGGACTGGAAGCGGACCGCGCGTCCCGGCCGCAGCACACCAACTTCTTCCATAACCTTTTCGAGACCGTGGCCGAGCCGTTCGTGGACGACGAGGGCAACGCCTACGTCTTCCGCACCATCGCGATCCGCCCGGCCCATCCGCCGGCCAGCCTGGAGGAGGTGCGGGCCACGGTGGTCGCGGACGTGCGCCGCCTCAAGGCCGCGGAAACGGCCAAACAGAAGGCCGCCGACCTGGTCGAGACGGCCAGGAAGACCGGACTCGATGCGGCCGTCGAGCAGGACGCGGTTCTCAAGGAGAAGCTCGGTCCCCAGGCGGTGGCGACGCCCCCGCCCTTCGCCCGCAAGCAGTCCTTCGGCATGGGCCGGATGTTCCCCTCGTTCGTCGGCCCCGTCGGGTCGGATCCCCGCTTCATCGACCTGGTGTTCTCGATGAGCGCCGCGACGGCCACGCAGCCTTCCCGCGTGGCCCTCTACGCGCCGGAAAACGAGCAGCGCTGGATCGTGGTCGAACTGCTGGAGATTCTGCCGGTCACCGAGGCGGAATACACCCAGCAGCGCGAGTCCCTCCGCAGAGCGGCCCTGCAGGGCAAGCAGATGGCCATCGCCCAGATCTGGCTGAGCCCCCGCGGCATCCGCGAGCGCGTGCAGTGGAAACCCGCGCATCCCGAGGAGGAAAAGAAAGAGGCCGAGGAGGCCGAGGCCACGTTGCTGGATTTGTGAGAGACACGTCCCGTCGCTGCCGAGCGTGACGCGCGGGGCGCGGGAAGGGAGAAGCGAGCACGCCGCGCCACTCGCCGGCGACCGCGGCTCTCACCGGCGGCCGCCGTCGGCCCGCCGCGCCCCCATCGGACAATCGGCTCCTGTCAACCGGAAACATTCGCGCCCCTTGGAGTGCGTCCCCCGAACCCGAAAAACGACCTGCTGGAAGCCGTTCCCACACGGGCTGAAGCTGGTCCCGGAGGGGTTGATCGAAGGGGCTCAAAACAACGGGCGCGGAAGCGGTTATTCCGTGGCCTCGGTCTTCAACCGGTGCGGTGCGGGCTGGAAACCTGCGCCGCCTGTCCGTTTCATCCTGTGTTGCCAGCCACGTCAACGACAACGAGGTGGTTATGCGCGCGATCGTCGAGCGGGTTTCGCAGGCCAGCGTCACGGTGGAAGGAAACGTGGTGGGCGCCATCGGACGCGGGCTGCTGGTCTACGTCGGTGTCGGGAAGGACGACGGCGAGGCGGACGTCGCCTACCTGTGCGACAAGATCGCCGGGCTGCGCATCTTCACCGACGAGGCGGGAAAAATGAACCTGAGCGTGTCGGACGTGGGCGGCGGGCTGCTGGTGATCAGTGCCTTCGCGTTGCAGGCGGACGCGCGGAAGGGGCGCCGGCCGTCCTTCGACGCGGCCGCCGACCCCGAACCGGCCAGGGCCCTCTACGACGCGCTGTGCGACCGGCTCGCCGCCGCTGGGTTGCCGGTCGCCCGCGGCGTCTTCCGGGCGAAGATGCACGTGGCCTGCGTCAACGAGGGACCGATCTGCATCCTGCTGGACTCGAAGCGTCTGTTCTGATCCCCGGCCCGCTTGTTATTCCCACGTCTTTGTGCACAATACCGGCACGAGGCCCGGTTTGTGGCCCGGGCGCGAACGCGGTGGTTTCTCGCGCAGGAGACGGAATCATGAAACGTCACGTGGGTTTGTGGTGTGCGGCGCCGGTCCTGGCGGTGCTCGCCCAGGCGGCGACGGCGGCGGTCACGATCGATTCGCTGCTCGACGAAATGGTGGATCTGAAGCGGCTGGCCCAGCTTCCCGATCCGGCCTACGTCACCAAACAGTTCTCCAGCTATGACCCGGCCTCGAAGACCTTCTCCGACTACCAGGGCTGGTACGCCAACGGCGACGCCGGCCAGTTCCTGCGCCGCGAGAACAAGGACGGCCGGACCGAGTTCGTGATGATGGACATCAACGGGCCCGGGGCCATCGTCCGCATCTGGTCGGCCAATCCGGCCGGCGTCCTGCGCATCTACCTGGACGGCAACGCCGCGCCGGCCATCGAGGCGCCGATGAACCAGTTGCTCGGCGGCCAGTTCGCCAACCTGACCCGCCCGATCGCCGGCGAATATTCCCGCGGGTGGAATCTCTACTTCCCGATTCCCTACGCCAGGCACTGCAAGGTGACCTCGGACCAGGGGCGGTTCTACTACCACGTCAACTACCGGACCTACGCCGAGGGCACGGCGGTGAAGACGTTCGAGCCGGGCGATCTTCAGCGGCTCTCGAGCAAGATCGAGGAGACGGCCCGCCGGCTGGATTCGCCGCGCGAGGGCGCCGCCCCGCCGGCCGACCGCAAGAAGACCCCCTTCCAGGCCGACCTGGCCCCCGGGGCCGAGGCCGTCCTCGCCGAGCTGAACGGCTCGCTGGCCATCTGCGGACTGCTGACCCACCTGGCCGCCGAGGATCTGGCCGCCGCCGCCCGCGGCGTGGTGTTGAAGATCGCCTTCGACGGCGAGCAGACCGTTGAGGCCCCCATTGGCGACTTCTACGGCACCGCCCCCGGCCTGACCCCCTACGCCTCGCTGCCCCTGGGCATCACCGAACCGGCCGAGGGCAAGCCCCAGGACCTCTGGTGCCACTGGTACATGCCCTTCAGCAAGACCGCCCGCGTCGCGGTCAAGAACTTTACCGACAAGAACGTCAAGATCGACGGGGCGGTGGCCACCGTCCCCTATGAGTGGAACGACAGGAGCCTGCTCTTCCACGCCAAGTGGCGGATCGAGCGGAACGTCCCCAGCCGCCCGTTCAGCGACTGGCAGCACCTGATGGCCAACGGCGCCGGGCGCTTCGTCGGCGGGCACCTGCACATCATCAACAACGTCAAGGACTGGTGGGGCGAGGGCGACGAGAAGATCTACGTGGACGGCGAGACCTTCCCCAGCCACTTCGGCACGGGGACGGAGGACTACTACGGCTACGCCTGGTGCTCGCCGGAACGCTTTGTGCACGCCTATCACAACCAGCCGCGCTGCGACGGACCGGGCAACTACGGCAATACCTCGGTCAACCGCTGGCACATCGTGGACGACATCCCCTTCACCCGCTGCTTCCGCTTCGACATCGAGAACTGGCAGTGGAACCTCCAGGGCCGCAACACCCGGGCGGCGATCAGCTACTGGTACGCCCGTCCCAAGTCCACCGACTTCTTCGGGCCGATCATCGCCTCGGACGTCAGGTACGACCCGGTGCCGGAATACCCCGTCTTCCGCGTGAAGGGCGCGATCGAGGGCGAGCAGATGCGCGTGCTGAGCAAGACCGGCGGCAAGACCGAGGTGCAGAAGGGCGTGGCCGAGTGGAGCGAGGACGGCCAGCTCTGGTGGACGCAGGCCAAGCCGGGCGACAAGCTCGAACTGGCCCTGCGGGCGACCGAGGCCGGCAGGAAGCGCGTCGTCGCCCGCTTCACCAAGGCGGTGGATTACGGCATCGTCCAGCTTTACGTCAACGGCAAGAAGGCCGGCGAGCCGATCGACTTCTACAACAACGGCGTGATTCCCTCTCCGGAGATCGACCTGGGCGAGTTCGACCTTCAGCAGGGCCGCAACGTTCTGACCGTCGAGATCACCGGCACCAACCCGAATTCCAAGGGCGACCGGCACATGTTCGGCCTGGATTACGTCCTCCTCAAGTAACGGCCACATGAGGACGGGGCGCCGCGCACGCGAGCGTGCGGCGCCCCGCCCGTCGAACCGAGAAAAACAGACGTGAGAACTGAGAACGGCTTTCCGCACGGACGAAGAGCGCCCGCCGGCATCCCGGTCCCGCCAGACCGGTCGCCGCGCAGGAGTTCGAGCGGCTCGCGAGCCGTCTGTGGACCCCAGCCCATGAACCTGGCCGTCGGCCGGCTGGATGCCGGTCCCACCCGGGTTTTCAGAAGGGCTTCTGGTTCTCTGAGATCGGTTCTCAGTTCTCGGTTTTCGCGTCCTCACCCGCGAAGGCCGTTCGTCCTCTGTCTGGTTCTTTCCGCCGCGTTTTGCGCCGTGGCCCGGGCCGCGGCCGTGGAAACCGGCATCGACGTGCTGCTGGCCGACGGCTTCCGGCTGCTGGCCGGCAAGCGCGTGGGGTTGATTACCAACCCGACCGGCGTGACCGCCGATCTGCGCTCGACGGTGGACGTGCTGCACCGGGCGCCCGACGTGAAGCTCGTGGCTCTGTTCGGCCCCGAGCACGGCGTGCGCGGCGACACCGCCGCCGGCGACAAGGTTCAGGACGCCCGCGACGGGCGCACCGGCGTGCCGGTCTATTCGCTCTACGGCCGGACCCGCAAGCCGACGCCGGAGATGCTCCGCGGCCTGGATGCGCTGGTCTACGACGTGCAGGACAACGGCAGCCGGTCCTACACCTACATCAGCACCATGACCGCCGCGATGGAGGCCGCCGCCGAGCACGGCCTGACGTTCGTCGTGCTCGACCGGCCCAACCCGCTGACCGGCAACCGCGTCGAGGGCCGGCCGCTGGACCTGAAGTTCAAGTCCTTCGTCGGATACCTTCCGATCCCCTACGTCTACGGCATGACCTGCGGAGAACTGGCCCGGATGATCAACAACGAAGGCTGGCTGCCGGGCGGGGTCCGATGCGACCTCAAGGTGGTGCCCATGCGCGGCTGGCGGCGGGACATGTGGTTCGAGGACACCGGCCTGGTCTGGGTGCCCCCCTCGCCGCACGTTCCGCGGGCGGATTCATCGTTGTTCTACGCCGCCACCGGGATCATGGGCGAGTTGCAGGTCATCAGCGAAGGCGTGGGGTATCCGCTGCCCTTCGAGCTGGCCGGGGCACCCTGGATCGAGGCGGAAACCTTCGCCGAGGCCCTCAACGCCCGCGCGCTGCCGGGGGTGTTCTTCCGGCCGTGCTACTTCTCGCCTTACTACGGACCGTACGCCAAGAAGGTCTGCGGCGGGGCGCAGATCCACTTCACCGACCGCAACGCCGTCCACCTGACCGCCCTTCAGTTCCACGTCATGGACGTGGCCCGAAAAACCTGGCCGGACCACAAACTGTTCGGCAACCAGCGCGACGACATGTTCGACAAGGTCTGCGGCACCGACCGGATTCGCGGGCTGTTCGAGGCCGGCCGGCCGATCGGTGAAATCCTCGACTACTGGAACGGCGGGCTGGAACCCTTCCTGGCCAAGCGGGCGAAGTATCTCATCTACAAGTGAGCTGAACGGTGCGGGTGGCCGGGCCGGGCCGCGGGGCGCAGGCTCCGCCCGATGAGCCAGACCACGATCAGCACCACGATCGTACCGATGACGCCCGGGGCGCTGGTCCAGCCTTTGATGCCGCCGTAGTCGGGAAGCGGCGAGAGTCGCTGGTGCACATCCTCGACCCGTTGAACGGTCGGGCTCGAGTTGGGCAGGACGGCCGGCGAGCGCCGTTCGCCGCCGGAGGTCAACGACTCCAGCGCGTCGGGCCACTCGCTGGCGTACAGCGAGATCAGACCGGCCAGCAGCAGGGACACGACGAAAACGCTCGCCGCCACCGCCCGGGCGCCGAGTCGCCCGGAGGAGGCCGGCAGGCCGACGGCGGACGCGACGAGCTGCGGACGAACACGGCCCAGATACCCCACCACGGCGAAGGTGATGAAGGCCTCGCCCAGCGCGATGAGCAGGTGCAGCCCGATCATCAGCAACAGGAACTCCGAGAAGGGGACGGCCAGCAGGTTGCTCACCCGGACCTCGAGCGGCACGAGGGCGGCTCCGGCGACACAGCCGGCGACGGCGGCGATGAACAAGGCCGCGTAAGCGCGTCCCGGCCGCGGCGCGGCCCCGGCCAGCAGCCGATAGACTCCGTAGCCCAGGTAGCAGGGCATCAACCCCAGGTTGATGATGTTCGCGCCCAAAGCCAGCAGACCGCCGTCCTGAAAGATCAGGCACTGCACGATCAGGATCGAGGCCATGACCAGCGCCGCCGCGTGCGGGCCCAATACCAGGGCCAGCAGCAGGCCGCCACCCAGATGCCCGCTGGTGCCGGGCAGCACCGGGAAGTTGATCATCTGGGCCGCGAAGACAAACGCGCCCAGCACGCCCATGAGCGGCACGCGCGCGGGATCGAACCGCCGGTGCGTCTGCCGGGCCGACCAGGCCAGAATGCCGACCGCCACGACGTTGAGCGCCATGGCCACCGGCGGAGTCAGCAGGTTGTCAGCCATGTGCATGGCCAGCACGGCGATCCTCCTCGGCTGTGCCGGCGACGTTCAGGCGCAAGCCCTCCTTGCGCCCTCCTCGCCCAGCTCATCTGGTGCCCATATCAAGAACCGCGTGGGACCGGCTTCCAGCCGGTCGTCGCTCAGGGTTATGGGATGGGGTCCTACGCACCTTGCTCACTTTCCCGCATTGACACGTTCTCACCTCTTCAGCGTCGCGGCAGGCGACGGCGGAGTCATCAAAACCCCGTGCTGGCGCCGCCGTCCACCGGCAGGATGCTGCCGGTGACAAACCGGGCGGCGGGCGAACAGAGATAGACGGCTGCCCAGCCGACGTCGATCGGTTCGCCGAAGCGGTTCATGGGCGTGCGGCTGAGAATCCGGGCCTTGCGCGGCTCATCGCCGGCCAGGGCCCGCTCCAGCAGCGGCGTCTGGATCCACCCCGGGGCGATGGCGTTGACGCGGACGCCCTGCGGCGAGTAATCGGCGGCCAGGGCCCGGACCATGCCCACGTAGGCGCTCTTGGCCGCCGTGTAGGCGATGACCTGGGGCATGCCGATGTACGACACCATCGAGGCGATGAACAGGATCGAGCCCTTCCCGGCCGAGAGCATTCCCGGCAGGACCGCCCGGCACAGACTGTGGGCCGCGAAAACGTGCGTGTCCATCAGGGCCTTGAACTCCTCGACGCTGGTGGCGACGGCCGGCTTCTTGAAGTGCGTCCCGGCGTTGTTGACCAGGATGCTGGGCGGCCCGACCTGCTCGCTGATCGACCGGGCCAGGGTGTCGTTCTGGTCGAACCGGCAGACGTCGTGAACGCGATACGCGGCGGCCGGACCCAACGACCGGCAGGCCTCGGCCAGCACGTTTTCGCGCCGGCCGACGATGACCACCCGGGCCCCCGAGGCCACGAAGCACCGGGCGATGGCCAGTCCGATGCCCGTGCCGCCGCCGGTGATCAACGCGACCTCCTGGTCCAGCCTGAAGGGCGATTGCGGTTCCATGGGGCCCTCAATGGGAACGGTAGCGTCTCACGCCCGGCAGCCCTCGGCCAGCGACGGAGTGTCCTGGTGCTTGTACATCACGAAATACTCGCGGTGCCCGAGGACTTCCGGACGGCTGGGCGCTCCACCGGCCACGCGGACGACCAACGCCAGCAGTTCTTCGCCGGCCTGCTGGAGCGTCAGTTCGCCGGTCAGCACCCGCCCGGCGTTGAAGTCCATGTCGTCCTTCATGCGCTCATAGGTCCCGCCGTTGCCGGTCACCTTGATCAGCGGCGCGATCGGCGAGCCGATCACGCTGCCCCGCCCGGTGACGAACAGGATGATCTGGCTGCCGGCCGAGATGAGATCCATGATCCCTTCGGTGTCGTTGGGGTTGGTGTACCCGTATTGCATGAAATGCGGATCGGGCACGGTGTCCATGAGCCACAAACCCGGCCCGGGCGGGGCCTGGGCGACCTTGATGACGCCCTGGATGGGGCGGGTGCCGCCCTTGGCGAACGCGCCCATGCTCTTTTCCTCGATGGTGGTCAGGCCCCCGGCGAAGTTCCCCGGCGAGACCGACCATTGCCGGACGGAGCGGCAGTACCGCTCGGCCTTGTCATAGGCCCCGGCCAGTTGCCCGCGGGCGGTTTCGTGGGCGGCGCGGGACATGAGCGTCTGCCTCAAGCCGATCATCTCGACGATTTCCTCGAAGACCGCCCGCCCCCCGGCGTCCACCAGCCGGTCGAAGAACGCGCCCACCGTGGGGTTGCCGGCCAGGCCGCTGGTGCCGTCGCTCCCGCCGCACTCGGCCCCCACGGTCAGGTCCGCCAGGCCCATCGGCACGCGGGGCACCTCGCGGGCGATGACCTCGCGCAGCCGCCGAACGATGCCCTTCCCGCGCTCCAGACTGGCGCGCGTGCCGCCGGCCTCCTGAATCCAGAACCACTCCGCCGGCCGCCCCGAGGCCCGGGCCACCTCCGCGATCCGGTCCGGGCGGGTGTATTCGCAACCCAGGCCGACCGCCAGCACCGCCCCCACGTTGGGATGCCTCGCCAGGGCCAGCAGCAGGTTCACCGCGTATTGATTGTCGTAGCAGCCGGGAAAGCCGATGACGTGAACGTCCTCTTCGCCCGCGGCGATGGCGTGAGCGACGTGCTGGGCGCATTCGACGGTGTAGACCACCAGCACGACGTTGCGGACGCCCTTTCGGCCGTCGGATCGCAGGTAGCCCGTCCAGGTTGGAAGGTTCGAATCACTCATAGCGGGTGTCCGTGGTCGCGCCGGTGTGCACGTCGAGCGTCTGCGATCGGGCGTCGAAGCCGCTGGTGCAGTTGTGCAGGTGCACCCACTGGCCGGCGGCGATCGGCCGCGACGCCGTGCCGATGGGCACGCCGAACTTGACGATCGGTTCGCCCACCGCGACGTCGGCCAGGGCCACCTTGTGGCTCGCCTGGATCGGCTCGGACGCCACCACCGAGCGGAGCGCCGCGCCGTTGAGCACGCGCACCTCGGCCCGGGCCTCTACGTCGTCGAGCAGCGTGGCGACGTTATCGGCCGGGTGAACCCGAAAGCAGCGCGGACCTACCATGACCGGACTCCCGCACGCCTTCGTTTTCGTTCGAGGCGGCGCGTCAAGGCCATTGTCCGCCGGGACGCGGCCTCGGGCAAGAGGTTCCGTTCCGAAAACAAGGCCATGGGCGGTGACTCCATCCGCGGGTCGCGGTTTCCGCAGCCGCCGGTCGCCACGCCATCGTCGGAGCCGCCGGTGGGCCCGTGCGGGTCGGAGGTTGCCTCCCGGCGAGGTTGAAGCCTAAAGTAGGGGGAGCGGTCGTGGATCGACGGGTCGCCGGGCCGGATCAGAGGGGGAGCCGGGGTTATGGGGCGGATCAAGACGGTCTTCCACGTTCATACGGATTATTCGCGCGACAGCAACAACACAGTGGACGGCCTGCTGGCCGAGGCCCGGGCCCGCGGGGTGGGCTGCCTGGCCATCACCGATCACGACACGCTGGCCGGCGCCCGTGCGGCCGCCGCCCGCGCCGGCGGCGACGTCCGCATCATCATCGGCGAAGAGATTTCCACCACCCGCGGCCACCTGATCGGACTGTTCCTCCATGAACACGTCGAGCCGGGCCGTTCGCCGCGAAAAACCGCCGAGCTGATCAAGCGCCAGGGCGGGCTGGTGGTCGTGCCGCATCCCTTCAACCGGCTGTTCGGATGCAGCCTGCGCGAGGCGGTTGCCGACCTGATCGACCTGGTCGACGCCGTCGAGGTGTGCAACGCCCAGAACCTGCTGCCCTTTCCGAACCGGCGGGCCCGGGCCCTGGCCGAGGAGCACGGCCTGCCCATGCTGGTCGGCGTGGACACCCACCATCCCGGCGGGCTGGACTCGTGCTTCCAACTGCTGCCGGATTTCGACGGGCCAGAAGGGTTTCTCGCGGCGATCCGCCGGGGCCGGCTCTTCGAGGGCCGCCATCCGCTGGGATACTTCGCCGAGGCCGGGTGGTTCACGCTGTGCGACAAGCTCGGACTGCCCGTGCCGGCGAGCTATGGCCGTTGCCACGGCTGCGATGAACCCCCCGGCGCCGCCGTGAGCGGCGAGCCCGCCTGAGCGAGCATCCGAAATCGCCGGCGACTCAGATCACGTGCTGCGTGCCCATCGTGCCGGTTCAAGCGGGCCGGCTGGACGATCTCGGACCGGCCGCCCCGGCGGTCGTCAATCCTTTACTCGATTTCGATCGCCACCGAGTTCCTGTAACAGTCCGCCTGGTACGTGGGGCTCTCGATGACGTTGTCATCGACAACGATCTTCGTAGACCATTTCTTCTCGATCCACCCTCGTTCGTCAAACGCGCCGTCAATGCTCCACGTGATGCGGGAGCGTCCGCCGCCACCCGGGAGTACCTGGGAGCGTCGAACGGGGACGCCGGAAAGCACCTCCAGAATGTCCCAGCCCTTCTGCTCAGAATCCCAAGCGAGGATGGCGGCGGCATGTTTCCACTCGTAAACCTCGTGCGCATTCTAAATCGCCTGGGGAAGCCGACCCGTACACACGGACCCGCTTTTCGTCGAGGTGTGGAGCGATCGTTGACCCTATTCGCTGGCGAACCTGATATCGAGGACTTGCAGTTCCACGCTGGTTCGGCCGTTGAACTCGTTGAGGATGGGCTCGAAGGCCACGCGGAAACGGCGGCAATCGAGCATGGGCTGAAGAAAGTCCCTGCCGCGGAAGAAGATGGCCTTTCGGCGTTGCCGGCCGTCGCTGACGCTGAATTGCAGGTGGTCGCCGGTCTTGCCCACTAAGCGCGGCTCGCCGTCGAGGTGGACGGTTCCGGTGGCGAACCTGGGCCTGGGGTTGCCCTGGCCGTGAGGGCCCAGCCGCTGCAAGTCGCGCACCACGGGTTCGGTCAGGTCGGCCAGCGACACTTCGGCGTCCAGCCGCAGCACGGGCTCGAGGTCCTGGGCGGTCAGGCGCTGGTTGGCCCGGTGGACGAAAGCCTCCGTGAACGGTTCGACGCATTCGCGCTGGATGCGCAGGCCGCCGGCCATGGCGTGCCCGCCGTACGCCGTCAGGTGCCCGGCGCATTCGGCCAGGGCGGTGTGCATCTCGAAGTTGCGGATGCTCCGTGCCGAGCCCTGGCCCATCCCGTTCTCCAGTGCGATCAGGACGGTGGGCCGGCCGTAACGCTCAACGACGCGCGAGGCCACGATGCCGATCACTCCCGCGTGCCAGCCTTCGCGGGCCAGCACGATCCCGCGGCGGGCGTCGGTGGCCAGCTTGCGCTCCTCGATCATCGTGCAGGCCTGGTCGAAGATGTCGCGCTCGACGGCCTGGCGGCGGCGGTTCTGGGCCTCCAGGAAGCCGGCGATCTCGGCGGCCCGCGGCCCGTCGGCGGTGGTGAGCAGCTCGACGGCCTGAAGGGCGTGGCCCATGCGGCCGGCCGCGTTCAGCCGCGGGGCCAGCCAGAAGCCCACGTGGTCGCTCTCCAGCTTGCTGCTGTCGAGCTTCGCGGCCGCGATCAGGGCCTGGACGCCCAGCAGCTTGCATTCCTTGATGCCCACCAGGCCGTGCCGGGCGATGACCCGGTTCTCGCCGAGCAGCGGAACCACGTCGGCGATGGTGCCCATCGCGGCCAGGGCCGTCGCGCTGATCAGGAACTCGCGGAACTCCCGGCTGACCCGCTCGGAACTGGACAAGGTCTGGGCCACGGCCCAGGCCAGCTTGAAGGCCACCCCGGCGCCGCAGAGGTCGGGGTTGGGATAGGCCGGCTCGATGCACGGATGCACGAGGCAGTCGGCCTCGGGCAGGGCCGGGCCGGGACAGTGATGGTCGGTGATGACCAGCGTCAGGCCGATCTCGCGGGCCACGCGGGCCTCCTCGATCGCGGTGATGCCGCAGTCCACGCTGATGACCGTATCGGCCCCCTGGGCGCGAAGCGCGCGCAGGGCCTCGGCGTTAAGCCCATAGCCCTCCTCGAGGCGGTGGGGAACGTAATACGAAACCTGGGCCCCGGCCAGCCTGAGCAGATGCCACAGGATGGCCGTCCCCGCGATACCGTCCACGTCGTAGTCGCCGTAGATCACGATCGGGCGGCGGTCGCGGATTTTCGAGGCGATCAGCTCGGCGGCCGCGTGGGTCTTGCCCAGCAGCACGGGCGGATGCAGCGTCTTGAGCGCTGGATCGAGAAAGCCGGCGATCTCCGACGGCTCGGTCAGACCCCGGTTGTACAGGAGCTGGGCCATCAGCGCAGACGCGCCCGTCCGCCGGCTCACGTCTTTGCAGCCGGGCCAGGGTGGCGGAATGATCCAGCGCCGAGGCATCCCTGCCGAACCTCCGAGGAGTGGGATGGAGCCGACGACCGGCGGAGTATAACCGCCCGGCCGGCCGCGGGCAACGTGGAACCTCGTCGCGGTCGCGCGTGGGGGTCCAGGTCACGACCCCTGGACGGGCTGATACCCTTTCCCCGCCCGGAAACGGGGAACTACCCGTCACCCGCCCCGCGCCAATCGGCACAGGATGTCGCAGCCGCGCTCGAGGTCGCCGTCCGAGGTCGCGTAGCTGATGCGGAAGTGGGTGTCGCGTTCGCTGAAGACGTTGCCGGGAATGACCAGCACGTTGTTGGCGATGGCCCGCTCGACGAAAGCGGTGGCGGAGTCGAAGCCCGGGGGAACGCGCGGGAACACGTAGAACCCGCCTCCCGGCCTGCTGATCTCGAACGTGCCGGACAGCCGCGCGCAGACCAGGTCGCGCTTGGCGCGATAGTCATCGACGTGGCCGCTCACGTCCACGTCCAGGGCGGCCAGGCCGGCGTGTTGGACGATGCTGGGCGCGCAGACGAAGGTGTACTGCTGGAGCTTGGTCATCTCGTGGATGAGGAAGGCCGGCCCGGCCGCATAGCCCAGCCGCCAGCCGGTCATCGCGTAGGCCTTGCTGAAGCCGCGGAGCAGCAGCGTGCGCTGCGGGGCGAAGCCGAACCCCGACGGGCAGGGTCCGTCGTAGGCCAGCCGGTTGTAGATCTCGTCGAGCACCAGCAGCAGGTCATGCTTCTCAGCCAGGTCCGCCGCCGTTTTCAGCTCCTCGGCGGTCAGCACGATGCCGGTGGGATTGTTCGGCGAGGCGACGACCAGCATCTTCGTCCGCGGGGTGATGGCGGCCTCGAACCGCTCGGCGTGGAACCGGAAGTCAGGATAGGTGTCCACGTAAACCGGCACGGCCCCGATCAGCTTCACGGCGTGCTTGTAGATCACGAAGTAGGGATCGCCCAGCAGCACTTCATCGCCGGGGTTCAGGACGGCCAGGAGGGCCAGCAGAATTCCGCCGGAGACGCCCGACGTGACCAGCACGGGCAGTTCCAGCCCGAACTCGGCCTTGAGGTCGGCGACGAGCCGCTCGCGCAGCGCCGGGATGCCCTGGGTGACGGTGTATCCGTTCTGCCGCCCGTTGATGGCCCGCACCGCCGCCGCCCGCACCGGCTCGGGTACGTCGAAGTCCGGCTGGCCGATGGACAGGTTCACCGGGTTGGCCAGCCTGGCGCCCAGGTCGAAGACCTTGCGGATGCCGGAGGCGTCCACGGACCGGCTTCGAGCAGAGAGAAAGCGGTCGGGGGAAGGGACGGACATGGGCGGATTACTTCTTGGCTTCCTTTCCGCCCTTGGCCGGTGCGGCCGCCTTGGCCGCCCCCGCGGCCGGCGCCGCCCCCGCCGCCGGAGCGGTCCCGGCGGCCGCGGCCTCGGTGGCCTCTTCCTTCTTCTTGGTCTTCTTGCCGACCTTGGCGGTCCGGTTGCTCACCTTGGGCAGGCCGAAGACGCTCTTCTCCGGGTTCCAGAGCTCCTGATCACCCAGTTTCTTGAGCCGCTCGGCGCGGGTCAGCACGTTCCGATGGCGGACCAGCGATCCAGCGGTTTTCAACGAACGATCCATCGACATCGAGTCGATCTCCTCACCTTGAATGGTTTATCTTCCGGTATTCTGTCCGCCCGCGGGGGCCCTGGCCGGCGGGGCGGTTCCCCGGCTGCCCGGGATTCTCGCCTGCACGAACAGCGGGGCGCGCATGTCATAGTTGGCCTTGGCGCCCAGGTCGGCCTTGTACTGCTTGCCCAGGTCGATGATGTACTTGCGGAACTCCTCGGCCTTGCGATCATTGGCGGACGTGTAGGGGACCGTTCCCACCAACTGCCAGCGCTCGCCGCCGGCCCGCTCGATAGTGGCCTCGATCTGATGCTTGCTCATCAGCCATTCACGGAGCTGTTCGGCCTGGGCGCGATCCTCGGGTTTGAAGCCCTCGAACACCAGATAATACATCCCCGGCGTTCGCTGGACGGCGGCGGCCGGCGTCCCGGCCGGCTGAGCGGGCGCCCCGGCGGTGGGAGGCGCCGAGGGCCCGGCCGGCGGAGTCGCGGTGCGCTGGCGGCTTCCACTGCCCGCCGGCGACCCGGCACCGCCGGCGGCGTTGCGGCCTGAGGAGCTCGGCGGCGGGGCCTGGCCGACGTCCATGACTTTGGGATCAGGCTTGGAGCCCAGCAGCCCCGCGAACTCGCCGTCGCGCCCGGACTTGTCGGCCATCGCCCCGCCGTCGGTTTTCAGGCCTCGACCCAGCTCAAAAACGCCGAACATCAGGATGGCCAGCACCCCGACGGCGATCAGCGCGTTGGTCGGGTTGAGCGACAACTCGACGCGCCCCTCATGGATTCTGAACCACGGGCGGCGCGGCTCCCCCATCCCGATCGACGGCGCGGTTGCCGTGGACGGACCCGCACCGGCCGGGCGGGTGACTGTGACGCGCGGCGGCACCGCGGCGGCGACCGATGGCACGGCCTGTGCCGGTGCCCCACCGGTGGCGGCGGTGTCGGAGGCGACCGGAGCGACCGCGGCGCTGGCCAGGGGCTCGCAGGCCGCCGCCGAAGAGGCCGGACCACCGGCCTGTTCCGACGAACCCGCCGGCGTGCTCGCCGGTTCGGCCGGCTCCCCGCGCCGCCACCATTTGGGAAGACTGAGCCTGCCGGAAGTCTTGTCGTCCTTGCCGCTGATGACCTCAAACAGCGCAGGCGCGTATTTGGACTTGGCCATCCGCGATCCTCCGTCAGAAAAGCCTTCGGGACCGGCTCCGCCGGCGCCCGTTCACCGTCAAACCCTTATAGGATAGCGGCAGGCGCCCGGGGATCAAGTTTTTCGGATTTTCTCGATGATCTGCGTGGTGCTGACGCCTTCCACCAGCGGGAGAAGCACCACGCGCCCGCCGGTCGCCTCGACGTGCTCGCGCCCGACCACGCCGCGCTGGGCCCAGTCCTGCCCTTTGACCAGGACGTCGGGCGAAAGGGCTTCGATGATCGCCCGCGGCGTGGGCTCGTCGAAGATCACCACGTAATCCACGCATTGCAGGGCGGCCATGACCTCCGCGCGCTGGTCCTGGGGCACGATGGGGCGGTCGTGGCCCTTGCCCTGGGCCCGCACCGAGGCATCGGAGTTGAGCCCCAGCACCAGCACCTGCCCCAGTTGCCGGCACTGCTCGAGGAAGCGCACGTGCCCGACGTGCAGCAGGTCGTAGCAGCCGTTGGTGAAGACGATGGTCTCGCCGCGTTCACGGCGCAGCCGGAGTTCGCCGGCCAGCTGGTCAAGCCGTCGGATTTTGGATGCCCCCAGGCCCTGGCTGAGCCGCAGGTCGGCGATCACCTCCTCGCGGGTGATGGGCACGCAGCCGAACTTCTCGACCTCCAGGCCGCCGGCGACGTTGGTGAGCCGGGCGGCCTCCTCCCAGGTGGCCCCGGCCGCCGTCGCCGCCGCCAGCATGGCCAGCACCGCGTCGCCCGCGCCGGTGTTGTCATAAACCGAGCGCGCTCGCGTGGGGAAGTGCACGGGCGCCTGGCCGCGCGCGGCCAGGATGCATCCGTCGCGGTCCACAGTGATGAGCAACCCGCCCAGCTCCCACCGCTCGATGACCGCCGGGGCCTCGGCGATGATGGCCGCGACGGTCTCCTCCGGGCAGCCGGCGGCCAGGCGGAACTCCGAACGGTTCGGCGTCAGCAGCGTGGCACCGGCGTAGCGGGCGTAGTCGCTCACCCGGGCCGGATCGACCAGCACGGGCTTGCCCGCCTTGCGGGCCGCCTCGATGACCCGTTGACACAGCCGGTCGCTGAGCAAGCCCTTGTCGTAATCCTCGAGGCAGACCAGGGCCACGTCCCTGACCGCGGCGACGGCCATGTCCGCGAAGCGCTCGGCGTCGGCCGAAGACATCGGGCGGGTCACTTCCTCGTCCACGCGCATCAACTGCTGGCGGTGCCGGTGCTGGGCCAGCCCGACGTAGCG
>JABRVU010000154.1:0-10881 GCA_039961895.1 Phycisphaerae bacterium
CACCCTGGCGCTGTGGCCGCGATTCAGGCGGACGGTCATCCTGGGCGAGCGCGTCGGCGATGCGTCGGCACAGTCCATCGCCGTGTACGTCCCGCCGCCGGATTACCCGCCGGCCCGGGCCGCGTTCGCGTGGGTGTTGATCGCCGCGGGGTTGTGCACCGGTGCCTACGGGATATACCGGTACCAGTCGGCCCGGCAGGAGACCCGGGCGGTGATGGCGGTCGCCAAGGCCCTGGAGGCCCGCCTCAAGGACTACGACGACGACTACCAGGCCGTCTTCAACAACTTCATGAACGAGCCGGTGATGGTGATCCCCATCGAGGCGAACGATTCCATCCGCGGCCGGCATGACGCCCCGCACACCATCGTCATGTTCACCGACCTGCAATGCCCGCACTGCCTGAACGCCGAGAAGATCATCAGCGAGAAGCTGGCCAAATACCCCGACCGGCTTCGGCTGGTGTTCAAGCACTACCCGCTGAACAGGGACTGCAACCCCAACGTGCAGGGCAAGACGCACGTGGCCGCCTGCGCCGCGGCCATCGCCGTCGAGGGAGCCCGCAACCTGGCCGGCGACGAGGTCTTCTGGAAGATGTACGACGAGCTGTTCCACCACCAGGGCGAGTTCGCCAGGGGGGCGCTCAACTTCGTGAAGGAGGCCTGCGGGCGCATCGGCATCGAGAACGACGCGCTGTGGAAGAAGATCCACACGCTGGGCATCGACCAGCGCATCCGCGAACACACCGAACAGGCCAGGGTGCTGGGCATCCAGTCTACGCCGGCGATTTATTTCGACGGGCGGAAGGTCGCGGGGTGGGTCAACTCGAAGTTCTGGGATTTCCTGATGTACCTGGACAAGAGCGGCAACCTGCCGGTCATTCCGCCGAGCATGGCTCCGCCGCCGAGCACCACGCCGGCGCCGGCCACGACACCGGCTGGCCTGTAGGGCCCATTCCGAACCCTGCGAGGGGCCGGCCTCCGGCCGGTCGCGTGCCCCCCTGTGCCAGCAAAGCGGTCGATTCACGAGGGCATTTCCCGATGAGCCGGATGACCGGCCGGACGCTCCGCGAGATGTATGACGCGATGCTGGCCGCCTGCGGTCCGCAGCACTGGTGGCCGGCGCGGACGCCGACCGAGGTCATCATCGGGGCGATCCTGACGCAGAACACGGCTTGGCGGAACGTCGAGCGGGCCATCGAGAACCTGCGCTCGGCCCAGGCGCTGGATTGGGCGGTCCTGCGCAGGCTGGAGGCCGCCGAACTGGCCGAACTGATCCGTCCGGCGGGCACGTTCAACGTCAAGGCCCGCCGGCTCAAGGCCTTCGTCGCCTGGTTCTGGGAGCGGTTCGACGGGCGGCTGGAACGCATGTTCGCGACGCCGCTGCCCGCGCTGCGCGAGGAGCTCCTGGGCGTCTCCGGCATCGGGCGCGAGACGGCCGACGCCATCCTGCTGTATGCCGGCGGGCTGCCCAGCTTCGTGGTCGACGCCTATACCGCGCGCATCCTGCGCCGGCACGGGCTCATCGACGGCGAGGCCGGCTATGACCAGATCAAGGACCTGTTCGAGTCGCACCTGCCCGCGGACCCGGCGCTGTTCAACGAGTATCACGCCCTGCTGGTGCAGGTGGGCAAGTCGCACTGCCGGCCCAGGGCCCGCTGCGCGGGCTGCCCGCTGGAGCCCTTCCCGCACGTGATCGAGGAGGCCCCGTAGGCGAATGCTCCTCCGCCGCGGCGGTTTCGATTAGGATACCGGCATGATTCATGAGCTGCCCTACCGCCGGATGTTGATCCTGACCGAGGGTCAACTGGGTGTGTTTTCGTCCAAGACGGGCGTGTCGGTGATGCGTTATCGCCGCGAGGACTGCGTGGGCGTGCTGGACTCGGCGTTCGCCGGGCGGCGGATCGAGGAGGTGCTGGCCGGGACGGGCATCAGCGGTCTGCCGATCTTCGCCGACGTGGCCGGGGCCCTGGCCGCCAAGCCCGATTCGATCCTGGTGGGGATCGCTCCCAGCGGCGGGGCCCTGCCCGAGGTCATGCGCCGCCACCTGGTGGACGGGCTCAGGCACGGGCTGTCCATCATCAGCGGGCTGCACACCCTGCTGCGCGACGACCCGGAGCTGTTCGCGCTGGCCGAGGAGCACGACGCGGCCATCCACGACGTGCGCGACCCCGGCCCGATCACGCGGGTGGCCCACGGGCTGGCCCGCCGCAGCCGGGCCAAGCGCGTGCTCACCGTGGGCACCGACTGCAACGTGGGGAAGATGGTCACGTCGCTGGAGCTGCGCAAGGCGGCCCGGGCCGCGGGGCTGAACGCGGCGTTCGCGGCCACGGGGCAGACCGGCATCATGATCGAGGGCTGGGGCATCGCCATCGACCACACCATCTCGGACTTCACGGCCGGGGCGGTGGAGATGCTGGTCGAGCACGCGGCCGACGCGGACGTCATCTTCATCGAGGGGCAGGGCTCCATCGCCAACCCCGGCTATTCGGGCGTGACGCTCTCGCTGGTCCACGGCTGCTGCCCGGACGCGATGGTCATGGTGACGCGGCCGGACCGCACCAATCACAATGACTGGCCGAACTGCCCGGTGGCCCCGCTGATGGAACAGATCGATCTGTACGAGCGGGTGCTCGCCCCGTTGCATCCGGGGAAGGTGGTGGCGGTGGCCGTCAACACCGCCGGCAGAAGCGCCGAGGAGGCCCGGCGGTGGGTCGAGCAGGCAGCGGCCGAGACCGGACTGCCGGCCGCCGATCCGGTCCGCGACGGCTGCGGGGAGCTGCTGGCGGCGGTGAGAAAACACCTGGGGATCTGATGGCGGAGGTTGTGCGGAACCTCGGGTGTGGAAAGGCGCCGGATCAGGCCTTCGTCCACTGGACGATATCCGCTTTGATGGCCTCGATTTTCGCGGCGGCGCGGGCCTTGGCGGCGGGCAGGTCGTCGGCGGGCTCGCGCACCAGGATATAGAACTTGATTTTCGGTTCCGTGCCGCTGGGGCGGGCGATGACTTTGCCGCCGTCGGCCAGGTAGAGCAGGATCACGTCGCTGGCGGGCAGATCATATCGGCCGGTCACGGCCCCGGTGGCCGCCTCGCGGATTTCACCGCTCTTGAGGTCGCCGACGCGCTGGACGGCCGTGCCGGCCACGGCCCGGGGCGGCCGGCCGCGCAGCGTCGCCATGATGGCCTGAATGCGGGCGGCGCCCTCCGGGCCGGGGAGCGTGACGTTCAACGCGCTTTCCTGGAAACAGCCGAAACGCCGGTAAAGATCCTCGAGGATGCCGTAAATGCTCCGCCCGTGGGCGGCGGCGGTGGCGGCCAGGTCCGCGAAGCAGGCCGCCGACGTCACCGCGTCCTTGTCGCGGACGTAGGTGGCCGGCATGTAACCGTAGCTCTCCTCGGATCCGAACAGGTACGTCCTGCTCGGCCGGCCCGGCGTCCCCTGGGCCTCGAACTCCGCGACCTTCGCCCCGATCCACTTGAAGCCGGTGAGCACCTCGATGACCTCGGCGCCGTAGCCCCGCCCGATCTCTTTCATCAGGTCGCCGGAGACGATGGTGCTGATGACCGCGGCGTTGTCGGGGAACCTGCCGGCGGCTTTGAGGTTCTCGCACGTATACCAGGTGAGCAGGGCCCCGGTCTGGTTGCCGGTGAGCAGCTCGTAACCGCCGGCGGGCGTGCGGATGGCCACGCCCATGCGGTCGGCGTCGGGGTCGGTGCCGATGACCACGTCGGCGTCCACCCGTTCGGCCAGCTTCACCGCCAGGGCGAGGGCCTCCTGTTCTTCGGGATTGGGCGACTGGACGGTGGGGAACTCGCCGTCGGGGCGGGCCTGCTCGGGCACCTCGAGGACCTGCGAGAAGCCGCGGCGGCGCAGGGCCTCGGGGATGAGCTGTCCGCCCGTGCCGTGCAACGCGGTGTAGACGATCTTGATCCGCGGGCCGTATTCGCGGACGGCTTGCGGATCCAGGCAGGAGGTCTGAACGGCCTGGAGAAAGGCCTCATCCACCTCGCGCAGGATGGGCCTGATGAGGCCTCGGGCGACCCCGTCGGCGTAATCCATGTGCCTGACGTGGGCGAAGCCGCCGACCCGGCGGACCTCGGCGATGATGGCCGCGTCCTGCGGAGGGATGATCTGCACGCCGTCGGCCCCGTAGACCTTGTAGCCGTTGTAGGCCGGCGGATTGTGGCTGGCGGTGATGACCACCCCGGCGGCGCACTGCAGGTAACGGACGGCGAAGGACAGCTCCGGCGTGGGGCGGAGCTGCTCAAAGAGGTAAGCGGTGATGCCGTTGGCGGCCAGGACTTCGGCGGTCCGGCGGGCGAAGAGATCGCTCATGCGGCGGCAGTCGTAGGCGATGGCCACGCCGGCCCGTCTGGCCGATTCGCCCTGGCGGGCGATGTGGTTGGCCAGACCCTGGGTGGCCTGCCCCACGGTGTAGACATTGACGCGGTTGAGTCCCGCGCCGATCAGCCCGCGCAGCCCGGCGGTGCCGAACTCCAGCTCGCGGTAGAAGCGGTCGGCGAGTTCCTTCTCGTCGCCGGCCTCGAGCAGTGCTCGGATCTCGGCTTTGTCCTGCTCGGCAATGACGGGGTCGGCCAGCCACTGCCTGACCGCCGTCTCGATCGTCTGGTCCATGTTCGCCCTCGCTGGGTTCGACGCCCGCACCGGCGGTCGGCCGGTCATAAGCGCCGACGACGATGTGCCGATGCGCGGAATCTTCAACCCGCTTCGGGAGGCATCCTAAAACGCCCAACCCCTACCGGCAAGGAGCCGCCGGCGCGCGGCCGGCTTGCCCGATCGCGCGGGAGGCAATAGCCTGTATGCTCGTGATCGCACTTCGAGCGAGCAACCTTCTGGGAGGCATCTTGATCGTGAGCGCTTCGCTTGTTCGGGCCGGCGAGCGCCAGGTCACGCGCGACGCCGACTGGAACCACGAGCTGGACAACAACGACAACTTCTCGCCCGACGACCGCTTCCTGGTGTTCGACACGCGCCCGGCGGAGACGGCCATCATCCGCGGGCGGGTCATCGCCAAGGTCGAGATCGCCACCGGCCAGACCACGGTGCTGTACCGGGCCGAGCCGGCCGGCGAGTTCGGTCCGGGCGTGGGAGCGGCCGGCTATGCGCCCGACCGCGACGAGGTGGTGTTCATTCACGGGCCGCTGCGGCCGTCCTCGCCGGCCGATCAGTACGAGAAGCACCGCCGCTGCGGCATGATCGCCGCCGGCGATGGCAGCGGCCGGGTCCGCTTCGCCGACGCCCGCGACGTCCGGCCGCCGTTCACGCCCGGGGCCTTGCGCGGCGGGACGCACCGCCACGAGTTCTCCGGCGACGGCGAGTGGCTGGGATTCACCTACAACGACGAGGTGATCCGGGCCCACGGCCTGGCGATCGGCCGCAACCTCGACCTGCGCACCATCGGCGTGACCCGGCTGGGCCGGCCGGTGCGCGTGCCCCCGCAGGCACAGTTCCCCGATCACGCCGACGGCTTCTCCGTGCTGGTGGTCAGCGTCACGCCCGACCCGGCGCCCGGCTCGGATGAGATCTCCCACGCCGCCGGCGACAGTTGGGTGGGATCGGCCGGCTACCTCAAGCCCGACGGCACCCGGCAACGCGCCCGGGCCTTCATCGGCACGACCCGCGACGCGGCCGGCACGCCGCTCGATGAGCTGTTCATCGTCGATATCCCCGAGGACGTCACCCGTCCGGGTCCGCTCGGCCCGCTCCAGGGGACGCCAACGCAACTGCCCGCGCCGCCGGCCGGTGCCGTCCAGCGGCGCTTGACCCGTACCGCCGATGCGCCCCATCCGGGCTGCCAGGGCATCGTGCGCTGTTCGCCGGACGGCTCGCGCATCGCCTTTCGTATGCGCGACGACCGCGGGCAGTGGCAGGTCTTCCTGATGTCACCGCTTGGTGGGACGCCTGAACAGGTCACGCGGCTGGACGGCGGCGTGACCGGCGGCCCGCGCTGGCATCCGTCGGGCAAGACCCTCTTCTGCATCGCCGGCAGCCGGATCGTCGCCACCTGCGTCGAGCCCGGCCCGCGGTTCGGCCACAGCGCGGTGCTCATCGACCGCGACCCCCCGCCCTACGCCCTGGTCGTCAGCCGCGACGGCAACACCCTGGCCTACAACCGCGTCGTCAAAACCGCCGGCCGGGACGTCAGCCAGATTTTCGTGATGGACTGTCGTCATGCCGACGGCCAGGACCGCGACGAGCCCAACTCCCATAATCGGTGAACAGGAGGCGTTATGAACAAGGTGATGCTGGCTTGGGTCTCCATGCTGGTGGGGATGATCGGCTGTACCGCGGGCGATACGAGGCGCGGCGACATCTTCATCGAGCGTCTGTTCGGCCCGGAGCTGCCGGGTCCCTACAAGCACCCGGCCTCGATCACCGAGCTGGACAACGGCGACCTGTACGTGGCCTATTACTGCGGCTCGGACGAGTACGGCGACGACACCGCCGTGTGGGGCTCGCGCCGCCCGGCGGGCTCGACGCGCTGGACCCGACCGGCGCCCATCGCCGACGCCCCCTGGCGTTCCGAGGGCAACCCGGTCGTCTGGCAGGCCCCTGACGGCCTGGTCTGGCTCTTCTACGTGGTCCGCTACGGCGAGACCTGGTCCACCTCGCGCATCCTGGCCAAAATCTCGCGCGACGGGGCCCGCACCTGGTCGGACCCCATCCTGGTGGCGATGGAAGAGGGCATGATGGTCCGGGCCCACCCCATCGTGCTGACCACCGGCGAGTATCTCGTCCCCGTCTATCATGAGACCGGCCATGACCGTGAATGGGTCGGCACCGACACCTGCTCGCTCTTTCTGCGCTACGATCCGAAGAAGCACACCTTCAAGCCGACCGGGCGCATCCATTCGCGGCTGGGCAACCTCCAGCCCTCGGTGGTGCAGCTCTCCGAGAAGCACCTGGTCGCGTATTGCCGGCGCGGCGGGGGGTTCGAACCGCGGACCGACGGCTACCTGGTGCGGTCTGAATCGCACGACGGCGGAAACACCTGGAGCCCCGGCGTGGACAGCGACTTCGTCAACCCCAATTCCGCCGCCGACTTCATCAAGCTCCGCAACGGGCACCTGCTGCTGGTCTTCAACGACAGCATGAACGACCGCACCCCGCTGACCGCGGCCGTCTCGATGGACCAGGGCCGCACCTGGCCGTTCAAGCGCAACCTCATCGCGGGCGACGACGCCTTCGCGTATCCCAGCGCCATCCAGACCCGCGACGGCAGGATCCACGTCGTCTTCACCTCGCATGAACGGACGGTGGTCCAGCACGCCGTGTTCGATGAGGAGGCCATCACCGGAGCGGCAAGGCAAGGAAGCGCCGACCGGACGCGGCGACGGTGGGAGCAGGGGACCGTGGGACGAGTGGATCAGGGAGCCGCCTCATGACCGGACACGAACTTCGCCAGGCCCTGCACGCGGGGCGGCGGGTCTACGGCAGCGCGTTGCACAATCCGCTGCTGTGGGCGGCCCAGGGCTATACGCAGCTCGATTTCGTGTTTCTCGACAACGAGCATGTCCCGCTGGACCGCTCCCAGACCATGGCCTTATGCCAGGCTTACAGGGCCCGCGGCATCGCTCCGCTGGTGCGCGTGCCCACCGGCGACCCCATCCTGGCCTGCATGGCCCTGGACGCCGGCGCGGAAGGCATCATCAGCCCCTATGCCGAAGACCCCGAGGGGGTGCGGGCCATGGTCGGGGCGGTGAAATACCGCCCGCTCAAGGGCGAGAAGCTGGCCCGGTTCCTGCGCGACGGCGGCGGCGTCGAGCCGGCGACGCTGGCCTACCTCGAGGAGCGCAACCGCAACAACGTGCTCCTCATCAACGTGGAGAGCCTGCCGGCCATCGAGCGGCTGGACGCCCTGCTGGCCGTGCCCGGCTTGGACGCGGTCCTGATCGGTCCGCACGATCTGTCCATCAGCATGAACCTGCCCGAGCAGTACGAGCATCCGGCGTTCATCGAGATGGCCGAACGGATCATCACCCGGGCCCGGGCCGCGGGGCTGGGCGCCGGCATCCACTACTGGCCGAGTCTCGAGCGCGAGAAGCACTACGTCGGCAAGGGCGCCAACCTCATCGTGCATTCCACCGACACCATCGAGGCGGCCAAGGCCATCAACGCGGCGCTGCTGGAGCTGCGGCGGGCCTTCGGCGACGTGCCCGGCCGGCAGACCGGCGAGAGCACGGTCGTCTGACCGCCGGCCGATGGGCGGGGTGAAATCAGGAACCGGGAGGTGACCATCATGAGGAACGATCCATCACGAAGGCGCGTGCATCCTGAAGGACAGGCGGTGGCCGCCGTGCTTCTGGCCGTCGTCCTGGGCGCCGCGCGTCTGCCGGCGGCGGAGCCGGTCGCGATCATCTATGACACCGACATGGCCGGCGACGTGGACGACGTGGGCGCCCTGGCCGTGCTCCACGCCCTGGCCGACGCGGGCGAGGCCCGCATCCTGGGGTGCATGATCTCCGCCCCGAACGAGTGGGTCGGGCCGTGCCTGGACGCGGTCAACACCTACTACGGCCGGCCGGACGTCCCCATCGGCAACGTGTGCGGCTTCCAGAACGGCTATCCCAAGAGCATCGATGACAGGCCCATCGAATCGAAATACACCCGTGCCATCGCCGAAGCCTTCCCCCACGACCTCAAGAGAAGCACGGACGCGCCGCCGGCGGTCACCCTGTATCGCAAGCTCCTGGCCGAACAGCCCGACGCGAGCGTCACCATCGTTTCGGTCGGTTTCCTGAGCAATCTCAAGGCCCTGCTCGATTCGTCCCCGGACCAGGCCAGCCCGCTGACCGGCGAGGAACTGGCGAAAAAAAAGGTGAAGTTGTGGGTGTGCATGGGCGGTAAGTTCCCGGACGGGCGGTTCGCCGGCGGCGGCGGCGAATACAACGTGACCATCGACACGGCCGCCGCGGTAAGGGCCGTCAACGACTGGCCCACCCCGGTGGTCTTCTCGGGCTTTGAGATCGGGGCCCGGATCAAGGTCGGCTCGAAGCTGGCCGGCACGCCGGAGCGAAACCCGGTGCGGGCCGCGTACCTGCATTACAACGCCCTCAAGCCGCGCGAGGCCTGGGACCTGACCGCCGTCCTGTTCGCGGTCCGCGGCCGGCGCGACTATTGGACGCTCTCCGAGCCGGGCCTCTGCCTCATGCACGCCGGGGTGCCCCACGGCCACAACGAGTGGATCCCCGCGCCCGGACGGCGGCACCGGTATCTGATCGAAAAGATGCCCCCCGCCGAGCTGGCCGATCTGATCGAGGAGCTGGTCATCCGCCCGCCGCGGAATGGGCCGAAGTGAAGCGGGCCGCATCGTTGAAGCTCGACTTCTGCCCTTTTTGGGAAGCGGTTTTCGAGAAAAGCCCCCGAACGACGCCTGTTCCTGGAGGCTGGGAATCTCCGCAACGGCTTGCGGATGTTCCAAACCTCTCCGCCGAGCGGATCTGCCCGGAAAACCCGTGACTTCGCGGGCTGGCAAATGGCCCAAGCCGAGCGACAACGCCGCCGTTCAGCCGCCCGCGCTCTTGGGCAGCGGAATCTCCAGGCTGGTGTAGTTGGGCGTGAAGCGGTTGATGGTCATCTGGCGGAAGGTCATCCGTTCCGCGTGACCGTCGAAGAACAGGGCGGTGGCCACACCACGGCCGGGCTGTTTGGCCCCCGGACCGACGTGGCGATAATCGTCGATCATGCGCGCGTCCGCTCCCCACCAGAGATGCTCGGGTCGGAAAAAGTCGTGCCAGCCGAAGTTGTCCCAGGCCGAGTCGGCGTTGGCCTCGGTCATGTAGATCAGCCGCCCGGGAGTGGGAATCCGCGAGACCAGCGTCACGCCCTGGGAAGCGAAATACTGGTTGCTGCCCTGCTTGTTGAGCTTCTCTTTCTCGAAGTTGAAGGAATTGGCCACGTAGCAGTAGGGCTGTTGGGTGATGGGCCGGCCCAGGTGGTCGGTGGCCGGCCCGCCGCCGCGCGGAAACACCGGACAGCGCAGGACGGGCATGCGCAGGAAGACGGGGGCCAGCCGCTTGTCCCGCGTCGCGTTGTGGGGATCTTCGCTGAACGGGATCAGCGGATACTTGGGGCCGCCCAGATAGCCGGACATCACCTCCGGCACCAGGACGTGCGGCAGGCCGTGGGCCAGGTCGTCACGGGTATCGTATTCGGTCTGGTAATAGTCCCGCGGGATGTACCCCTTGTGGTCATGGGCATAGACGAGGGACGCCTTGCCGAAGTGGGTCAGATTGTTCAGGCACAGCAGGGTCTTGGCCCGCTCCCGCGCGCCGGCCAGCGAGGGCAGGAGGATCGCCACCAGCAGGGCGATGATGGCGACCACGACCAGCACTTCGATCAGGGTGAAACCCGC
This sequence comes from Phycisphaerae bacterium, assembly GCA_039961895.1. Taxonomy (GTDB): domain Bacteria; phylum Planctomycetota; class Phycisphaerae; order UBA1845; family PWPN01; genus JAAXZI01. The sequence continues at coordinate 10,375 of JABRVU010000154.1, forward strand.
AGTCCGGCGCCTTGCGCAAGGGGGTCTTGTCGCCGCTTCCCGGTTGGAGTCACGGTTTGTCATCGGCTGTTCCTCATCTCGACTAATCCACGGATGCCGCTCTTCAAGAGCCCGCCTGGACGGAAACCAGTTGCGTGGATCGGCACTTGGGGCAGTAGGGATCCTTGCCCTCCGCCCGGTACTTGCGCCGGTCGCAGGCCCAAACCGTGCCGCAATCCGCGCATCGCACCGCGGGCCAGACCGTTTCCTGCCCGCAGGCCGGGCATTTGAGCGGCGGGCGGGAGACCGAAGCCTCATACCGATGCCCGCAGGCCGCGCAGGCCAGGGCCTTGACCAGGCTGATGCTCTGTGGATCGGAGCCGGCCGAGGTGTAGATCACCCGGGCCGTCCATCCGATCAGCCCGACCACGCCCACCGCCAGGAGCGCCATCCACCCGTGTTGCCGAGTCATGTGACCTGCGCTCGAGTGTTTCGGCCGTTGGTCAGCGTCCGCTACGGTACGTTGTC
>JABRVU010000155.1:0-23292 GCA_039961895.1 Phycisphaerae bacterium
CTTGATGGTGAAGCTGCCCGCCGGCGGCATCCAGGCCGGCGGGCAGCTTCACCATCAAGACCGCGGGCGTGTTTTTACTCCTGTCGGCGGCGTGGTCGATGGCCAGCCTCACCTCGCCGGTCCCGCTGTTCGGGGCCATGCGCGGCGGGATCGTAGCGGCTGGTTACAACCTGCTCTACGCCGCCCTCTTCGCGGGCATGGGCGTGGGCCTGCTGGCCGCAAAGCCCTGGGCCTTTCCGCTCTCGCTGGGCGCGACGGTGGTCTTCACCGCCGACAGGGTCGCGCTCCTGCTCGATGAGCCCGCCCGCGAGGCCCATCTGGCGTCGCTCGGCGTCACCGAGGACGTCGAGACGATCCTCGGCACGGACTTCATCGGCTCGGTCTACCTCCTGCTGACGGTCACGGTGCTGGCCTGCTGGTGGGGGTTCGTGCTTTACCTGTACTTCCGCCGGGACTACATTCACCGCCCTGTAAGTGCGCCCTGATACCCGTGGGGATCGGCGGGAAGCCATTCCGACCGGCATCCATACCCGATCATTCCAGACGACATCGGCTTCCAACGGGACGATCGTCCGGGTCATGGGCGGCTGGATGGCTGCTGCGGGACTTCGGGCGGGCAGCGCTGCCGAACCCGTGACAGAATCCGCGGGGCGCGGATCTCATAGCCACCGGCCGAGAGTGCCACTCGTGGAAGGGTAGTTGGTTTCGCTCGTCCTGGAGGGGGGGGCAGGCCGCTGCATTTCTACATTCCTCATTTCTTCGCCCTTGCGGTTTTGTGACGCACCCGCCGATCGCAGTCGCCGGGAACCGCAACCTCGGATTGCCTATGCTGTTAATGGCGTGTTGACCACCCCTGTTTTTTTCTCGACATAGAAATGAAAAACCGCTTGACAAACCCGTCGTGTTGGCTTAATATGGTCGCAACATCGCCTGAAAAAACATCAAGGGAGCGCGGCGGTTTCGAGGGTTTTTCAATAACGCAGGCGTGACGGACGGACCGGTTCGCATGCCACGTGCAGGGAAAGCCAGTGCCGCGATTACCTGGGTGCCCTGACAGATGTCAAGGTCTAAGGCGAGGGAGGCAGGGGAGGCCGTGATAAGGTACGTTGAGCAACGCGTATCTTTTCGCGAGGTCGAGTCACGGAGGAGCGGCCTGCAGCCGTTTTGACTTGGCCAGCGGTGGGAATGGAGGTTCACGCCGGGGCTGCTGAAGCAACGGGGGGCGCGGTTGGGCTTCAGCTTCTGACACAATAGGGCGCGTGACCAAGTTCGGGAAATTGCTGTGTGCCCGCGTGGGGCGCGACGGCAACCGGAAGGTCATGGTTGGACGGCGCGGGTGTTCGCGCTCGCCCACGTGGGAAGTATGGGGTCGCGCCTCATGAAGCCGGCAAGGATTGCTGCCGATCCTGGACTCCGGAATCTGCTCCCGCATGGGCAATTCCACCCGACCAGCGGAAAGGCGTCTTTCCCGACGTCTGATTTCCGATTTCTGAATCCACCATCGTCGTTTGCGCCATAGGCGACGAGCATTCGTTTGCCGAAGAGGTTGTTTGTCGATTTTTTTTCAAGGAGGTTTGGCCGCGGACGATGCGGCAAGCAGGAACGTTGACAAAAAAGGGGTTGGTCAGCTTATCCGAGTAGCACACGGCGCTGACCAACCCGGGGAAGGACGCGCAGCAGAACTGCGCATCCCACTTGCTGTACTATAGGATGCCTGCCTGCGGAAGGCAAGTCCTGCATCCCTTCCCGCCGGGGTCGGCTGCCCAAGGTGGCCGGCTTTCTGGGCGCGTCCCCCATTTTAGTTATTCAACACTCGCGACAGGGCGTGGGCCTGCTGAGATGCGGGTTCCCGCCGGGCGCGGCATTGCGCATGGGCTGTGCCGCACAGGTTGGTTGTGCCCACCGCGAGCGTGACGTTGATAGGGGTGGCGCGTGATCCACGAGATATCGGAACCTGTGAGCACGAGCGCTACTCATACGCCCGCGTCGGGACGGCCGGCGGCGTGCGTCGAGGCCTGTCCCTTGGATGGGTATGCGGGGCGGTGGTGGGTGGTGCACACCAAATCGCGTTGTGAAAAAGCGCTGGCCGCCGATCTGAACGAGCGCGGCACGCCCTATTTCCTTCCGCTCACGCGGGCCAGGCGACGTTACGGCCGGCGGGTTGTCGTCACGGATCTGCCCTTGTTCCCTGGTTATTTGTTTCTTTGCGGCGAAGAAGAGGATCGTTACGCCGTGCTGGTGACCGGCCGGGCCGCCGCCGTCATCCGGGTCGTGGATCAGGATCGCCTGCGGGTGGAGCTCCGCCACGTGTATCGCCTGACGGCCAGTCGGGCCGCCGCCGAGCTCTATCCCGGCCTGCGCCGCGGGAGACGCTGCCGCGTGGCGAGAGGAAGCCTCGCCGGGCTCGAGGGGGTCGTGCTGTGGCGACGCGGCGCCTGCCGCATCTGCATCGGCGTCGAAGCCCTGGGCCAGTCCGCCGAACTTGAGATCGATCCGTCGCTTCTCGAAGCGATGGACTGATGGTTTTTCTTCGTAACTCCTGAAACCCCAGCGGCCTGTGCTCGAAAAAGCGGTGCAGGCGAAGGGGACGAAGTCCAGTCGGACCCCGCCCGGTGCCAGACATCGCCTCGTGGTACTTCGTTGCCATCCGAATCACGGGGACAGGTTTTCAAAACCTGTGAACTCACCGGTCGAACCGCGGCGGCGTGGGTTTTCCGGGTCAGCGTTTCCTGACGATCACCTTCAGCGATATGGCCCGTGCGCGAAGCGCTCTCTCATGTGTTGTTCTCAGCTTGGTTGGTTTCCAGCCGACTTCAGGCGCATGATCCCGTAGGCATTATTCGGAGGACCGGCCGTATGTCCTCACAGTTGCTGCCCGATGAAGTGTGGTCGCTGATCGAACCGCGGCTTCCGGCCCGGCGGGAAAGACCGAAAGGGGGTCGGCCGGCGCTCTCGGACCGGCAGGTTCTCGCGGGCATTGTTTTCGTGCTCAAGACGGGCATCGCCTGGGTGGACCTGCCCGCCGAACTGGGCTGCGGCTGCGGCATGACCTGCCTGCGCCGGCTGCGCGACTGGCAGATCGCGGGGGTCTGGCCGCAGATCCAGAATATCCTGGTCGCCAATCTCAAACACGGGGACCGCATCAACTGGTCGCGGGTGAACCACGGTTCACCCTATGTCCCGATCGAAATGCGCGGCGCCCACGCGCCTCAGCACGACCTCGGGCGGATGACGCGGTCTCAACGCGCCGCGAACCCCGAATCGGCCGAGCATTCCACGCCCCTGTGACGACGTGGGCCCCGGTCAGTCGTCCGGCGACTCCGTGCGGCGGCGCCCGCCGGACCGTTCCGATCGCGGAAGGTTGAGAACTGATGCAATCCATGCAATGGTACGCGCAGCGGCTCGCGGCCATGTCCACGGGCGAGATCCTCTGGCGGATCAAAATCAAGGCCCGCGAGTTCACCGACCGCTATGTCGACTGCGTGCGGCGGTCGACCGGCCGCGGGCGGAGCCTGGCGCGGCGAGCGTGGTCGTCGGTGATCCGGGCCCAGGTGGCCGTGCCCTTTCCGAGCTGGATCCAGGAGCAGGGCCCGGCGCGGCCCTGGGTCGAGGCCTGGCGGCGCGAGGCGGTCCGACGGGCCGACCGCATTTGCGATCATCGCATCGACCTCTTCGATCTGGTGGGCGAAGACCTGGGCCCGCGGATCAACTGGAACTTCGACTACAAGTCGCGCGTGCCGGCCCCGCTGCGTTTTTCGCCCGGCATCGACTACCGCGATCATCGCGTCACCGGGGACGCCAAGTTCGTCTGGGAACTCAACCGCCACCAGCACCTGGTTGTGCTGGGGCGGGCCTTCATGCTGACCGGCGAGCCGGCGTACGCCCGGCGGGCGGTCGAGATGATCGAGGACTGGGTCGGCCAATGCCCGTACGGCAAAGGGATGAACTGGAGGAGCCCGCTGGAGCTGGCCATCCGGCTGATCAACTGGGTCTGGGTGTACGAACTCATCACCGGTTCCGGCGCGGTCACCCCAGCCCACGGCCGGCTGATGCTGCCGGTGATCGATCGGCACTTGTGGAGCATCTCCCGCGGTTACTCGCATTATTCATCGGCCAACAACCACCTGGTGGGCGAGGCGGCGGGCGTGTTCATCGGCGCCAGCTACTTTCCGGGTTTGAAACGATCGGCCAAGTGGCGACGGGAAAGCAAGGCCATCCTCAACCGCGAGATCCACGCCCAGGTTCACGACGACGGCGGGCACCGCGAGCTGGCCGCCGGCTATCATCTCTTCGTGCTCGAGTTCTTCCTGCTCGCCGGGCTGGTGGCCCGCAATTCAGGGGACGACTTCCCGCGGGAATACTGGCGCCGGCTGGAGAGCATGTTTGAATACGTGGCCACCCTGCTGGAAGGCGGCGACCGGCTGCCGATGTTCGGGGACGGCGACGACGGTTACGTGCTGAACCTGGGCGGCGGCGGGGACTACGCCCGGCGGCTGCTGGCGGTGGGAGCGGCCGTGTTCCAGCGAAGCGACCTGCTGCCGACCGGCGCGTGGCCGAGCGAGCCGGCGGCGTGGCTGACCGGTTGGCTGGACCTCGAGGCCTTCGCACCGTTGCGGAACGGCCGTTGCCGGCAGGCGATCCGATCGACGGCCCTGCCCGATTCGGGCTATTACCTGCTGCAAGACGGGCACCAGGATGCGCCCGATCGCATCAGCCTGACCTTTGATTGCGGCGAGTTGGGCTTCGGGAGCCTCGCGGCCCACGGCCACGCCGACGCCCTGAGCTTCACGCTGCGGGCCTTCGGGGTCGAGGTCTTCATTGACCCGGGTACCTACGATTACTTCAGTTTCCGGCCCTGGCGCGACTATTTCCGATCCACGGCCGCTCATAACACCATCGTGGTGGACGGGCAGGACCAGTCGGAACGGCTGGGGTTGTTCCTCTGGGGCCGGCGGGCCCGGGCCGAGTGCCTGCGCTGGGAACCCTCGCCGGACGGCGGCACGGTCTGCGGCGAGCACGACGGTTACACGCGCCTGCCCGACCCCGTCACCCACCGCCGGACCGTCACGCTCAAGGGCCAACGGGGCGAAATCATCATCCGCGATGAATTGTCCGGCCAAGCGCCTCACCGCGCCGAGTTGTACCTGCACCTGGCCGAACATTGTTCCGTCGAAGAGCGGGACGCGGGGGAATACCTGGTCCGGGCCGGCCCCGGCGAGATCATCGTTCAGCTCGATCCGCGGATGAGCGTCCGGACGATCAGAGGAAGTGAAGACCCCTTGGGGGGCTGGGTCAGCCGAGGCTATCACCGCAAGACCCCCACGACGACGATGGTGGGCGCCTGTCAGTGGGAGGGTCGCATCGGCCTGGTCACGCGGATTCTGATCGGCAGGGTGGAACGCCGGCGGATGACGGACGACCTCCGCAGCCGCGATGCGATCATGCTCGGGGACGCGCCGGCGTTGATGGAACAGGCCGGTGGGTACGTGCGCCTCCCGCCGGCCGAACCGGTCCACGTCTTCGGCCGGATGCTCGCCCGGGACGAGAGACGCGAGGAATGAGATCGTGAGCCCATCGGCGCGATGCGGGTCATGCCTCGACTCGTCGGTCGGCAGAGGTCCATTGCCATGCGCGCTCTCATCCCCGGTCACCGTTGGCAACAGGAAATCAGGAAAACGTGAGAAGGTGGCGCCGCTGTCCTCTCGCTTCTCACGTTCCCGGCATGGCCGAAGGCGAGGCCGGGGCTGAACTGACGGAGGATGCGTCATGAAGTCCGAGGCGCAGGGGATCGTTCTGGCCGGTATACACGCCTGGGGCGGCTGTATCCTTGAGCAAATCTGCCCGCGACCCCTGCTGTCGGTCGCGGGCCGTCCGCTGATCTGGTACGGCCTGGAATGGCTCAGAAGCGGCGGCGTGGGGCGGGCCACCATCTGCGCCAACAGCGATACCGAATCGCTGAGGTTCTGGCTCGGCGGCGGGCGCGACCTGGGCCTGTCGCTGGACTACTACGAAGACACCATGCCGCGCGGGCCGGCCGGCTGCATCAAAGACGCCGGGGAACACGGCGACGCCGACACGTTCGTGGTCCTGGAGGGAACCCTGCTTCCGTCCGTGGACCTGGCGGGGATGCTGGCCGCGCACCGGGCCGCGGGCGCGAGCCTGACCGTAGCGGTCCGAGGGCAAAGCGGCCGCGATCCAAACGCGCCCAGCGAGCCGGTCGGCATCTATGTCGTCAGCCGTGCCGCACTGGAGGCCATTCCCCCGCGCGGCTACCAGGACATCAAAGAAGGTTGGATCCCGCGTCTGCATGAAGGGGGCGATCGCGTCGTGCCATTTGTGACGTCCATTGACGGCGTCCGGCGCGTCACGGGAATCAGGAGCTACCTGGCCGCGACGCAATGGGCGGTCAGCACGATATCGAATGGCCGCGGCTGGGAGGACCACCGCTACAGCCGCCATGACGAGGCCTGGCTGCACCCAACCGTTCAACGCGACCCGCACGTGATCCTGCGGGGGCCAATGCTGATCGGAGCCGGCGTCCACCTGGCCAGGGGGGTGTCCATCGTGGGACCGGCGGTCCTCGGGCCGGACAGCCGGGTTGAACGGTCGGCCGTTCTCAGCGGCGTGATCGCCTCCGCCGGTTGCCGGATCGGCGCCGGCGCCGTGTTGAGCCGCTGCGTACTGCTTCGCCACGCCGAGGTCGAGGCGGACCTGGTCATGCGAGACGCGATCCGGGGCGCGCCGGCGTCGCAGGCGGCGCCTCCCGCCTGGGAGGAGGAATACTGGATGCTCAACGTCGAGCCGCGGCAGCATGCCTTCGGACGCGGCCTCGCCGGGGCGACACCTCGCCTCGGACCCGCGGATCGCCGCGCCTGGGATCGGACGGCGCCTTCCGCCGCGCGCGACCCGCGAGTCTTCTCCGCCGTCGGGGATGGTGAACCCGCCCACGTATCGTAGGGAAGCGCAGCGTGAATCCTCCCGGTGACTCCGGCCTCCGACCGTGACGCGGCCCAGGTTTTCTTCCCGCGCCCGTGCCGGCAGAAAAGAAGTGCCACAAGCGAACGGTTGAGCATGCATCCCCAAACCCGCGTGGGGCCGGCTTCGGGCCGGTCGGCTTTCAGGGTTCTAGGACGCACTCATTATCCGCCGATCGGCTCTGCATTCCCGCTGCGAACTGAGTGACCGATCACGCCGTTGCAACGCCGGAGCGCCGCTGGGTCATGATCTCTCTCGCCGGATCAGGAAGGAAAGCCTCAGGCCCGAGTAAAACCGTCTCGCTGGTGCCGTTGGTCCTGGACGTGGGTTTGCCGGCGTCCGGAGCGGGCGAATCGGTTCTGGCCCTGCCGCTCGGGTGGGGGTCGTTCATGTCGGTGCTGCTGGCGGAGCTGAGCCGGCACTGTTCCACACGTGTCACGATCGTCTCCGGCAGCGGCCGTTTCCAGGACGTGCCGGGATGGAAGACGGAATGGTCGCGGAGGGTGCGGGTGGTTTCATGGGATGAACTGGGCGACATCACCGCGCGCTGCGAGGCGGCTGACCAGCTCCTGCTGGTGGAGCCGCGTTTCTGGCCCGTGGGGCGCGTGGATTTGCGTTCGCTGCTGAAACGAAGCCGGTCGTTCCGGGGCGCGGTTCACCTGGTGCCGCTCGGCGGCCTGCAATCCCGGACCCGCGAGCGGGTCGAGTATGACCAGGACGGTCGGATTCGTCGGGTGCAGCGCATCTACCCGGAAGTGAGCTGGCCGCGTGCGGCCGCCGAGCGCGTATTCTGCACGATCATGCCGGCCCAGTGCCTGGATGGTCGGGTGGCGCGGTCGTTGTCCGCGCTGCGATCGAGCCTGGCGGCCGGTGGAATGCTGAGCCAGGACCTGCCTTACGCCGGCGAGGTCTTCGACCTTCTCGATCCGTCGGGCGTGATCGCGGTGAACGAACGGCTGCTGGGGTCCGCTGCCGGCGCCGCCCCGCGGGGCTACACGGTCCGTTCGCGGGGGATTTGGGTCGGCTCCGGGTGCAGCATCGACCCCTCCGCCCGTCTGACCGGTCCGCTGGTGATCCAGGAAAACGTGCGCATCGAGAAAGACGCTCGCGTCATCGGGCCGGCCGTCGTCGGGGCCGGGGCTCGATTGGCGCCGGGGGCCACACTGGTTCGCGGGGTGATGGGTTTCGGTGCCGTTCTGCCTGCGCACCGGACGGCCTGTGAACAGGTCGTGTCGAGGAGCGCGAGAGCCGCCGATCATGCCGCCGCCGGGCCCCGGTTCGACGATCCCTCCTGGAAAACCGGGCCCGGCGCCGCTTTCCCTCCCGAAGACGATGACCGGGACCCGGACCCGGCCTCGGCCACCCGCGGACGGTGGTTCGCCGAAGCGGTTAAGCGGCTGATGGACCTGGTCGGCGCGTCGTTGGGGCTCCTGCTGCTGTCGCCGTTGATGCTGATGATCGCGCTGCTCATCAAGCTCACCTCTACGGGTCCGGTCTTCTTCGCGCACCGGCGGGAAGGCCGGGGCGGAGTCGAGTTTCCGTGTCTGAAGTTTCGAACCATGGTCGCGGACGCACACCAGCGGCAGCGCGAGCTGTACGCCCGGAATCTGGTTGACGGCCCGCAGTTCAAGCTCGATCACGACCCGCGTGAAACGCGCTTCGGGCGCTGGCTGCGAGCGACGAACCTCGACGAGTTGCCGCAGTTGCTCAACGTCCTGGCCGGGCAGATGAGCCTGGTCGGGCCGCGGCCATCGCCGTTCCGCGAGAACCAGATCTGCCTGCCGTGGCGGAACGCGCGGCTGTCCGTCCGGCCGGGCATCACCGGGCTCTGGCAGCTCTGCCGGGACGGCCGGTCCGCGGGCGATTTCCACCAGTGGATCTTCTACGACCTGACCTACGTCCGCTGCGCATCCCCGGGCCTGGATCTGAGAATCCTGCTGAACACGCTTCTATCAGCGGGCGGCAGGTGGCGGGTTCCCCTGTCGCGGCTGGTTCGAGCGAGCCAGGTCCCGGTGACGGGGCACGATAATCCCAAGCTGCGAACCGCGGAGGCGCCAACCGCAGGCGCGCCTGCTCAGGCAAGGAGCGAGCATGAACCCTCAGCCTGAACCACCCGGTTCGGACCTGCTTCCCGCGCGCCTGGAGGGACGGTCGGAGCCCCCGGCGGAACTGATGGCCGCCCCCACGCCCGCAAATGTCTGGTACACACCCGCCGCGACCGCGCCGGGGTGGTTTCCCAGCGCGGGCGTGCATGCCCTCCTCCGTCAGAAGTGGCTCATCGCCGGGCTGTTTCTCCTCGCGGCCGGCCTCACCATTCCGCCGATCTGGTTGCTGACCAAGCCCCTGTACAAGTCCTCCGCCGTCGTCCAGGTCTCGCCGATCATCTCTCGGCTGGTCTACAAGACCGATGAGAACGGGGTCGTGCCGTTCTATGATTCTTATCTGAACACCCAGGTGACCATCATCCGCAGCCCAGCCATTCTTCAGCGCGTTCTGGAGCGCGACGTGGTCCGCAGAACGCAGTGGTATACGTCGGAGGGACAGGGCCTGTACGGTGAGCCGACTCCGCCGATGGAGCGTCTGATGCAGACCCTCGAGGTGCAGCCCCGGCCGCGGACGCACCTGATCGACGTGACCATGATGACCCGCCGGGCGGGCGAGGCCAAGCTGATCGTGGACGCCGTCGTCGACGAGTTCCTCAAGTACGTGACCGAGGCCGCCCAGGAGGAGGAGGCCCGCCTGATGGGCAAGCTCCGCCTGGAGCAGAAGACGCGCGAAGAGCGGCTCGCGGGATATCGTCTGACCCGCGACATGCTCGGCGAGCGGCCCGGGATCTTCAGTTCCGAGCAGCTTCGGACGACGCTGGGAGCGGAGTTGAACGCCCTGGAATCGCGGCGGGCGACGTTGCAGCGCGAAGTGACGATGATGCGCTGGCAGCTTGAGCGGCACGCCCTCAAGGGGTCCGGCACCGCCACCGCTCCGGCTCCGGCGTCGCTCCCGGGGCAGCCGACCACGCTGCCGGCCGAACGTCTTTTCGCCGAGGACGCCGAATGGCGCCAGCTCAAGATCCGGTATGAGAACGACCTGAACGCGCTGGCGGTGGCTGGTCAAAGCTACGGGCCGGCCCACTCTCGAATCCGGCAGTTGCGGGCGGTCGCGGAGGGATCGGAGCGGCTGCTGCGCCAGCGCGAGGCCCAACTGCTGACCCGCCCGGTCTGGGCCGCGTCGCAACCGGCTTTCACCGCGACGGCGGCGCCTGCTCACGAGTTCACCGACCCGCGGGTGCTCGAGGAGCTGATCGCCGCCCGGGCCAAGGAGATCGAACTGCTGGACCGCGACATCCGCGATCAGCAGGGCAAGGCCGGCACTGCCCAGGAGCTGGCCCGCCTCGAGAACCTCATCAGGCACGAGGAAGAGGTCTACAACGACGTGAGCCGGCGGCTCAGCGTTCTGGAACTCGAGTCCAGGTACGCCGCCCGCATCGAAATCCTGGCTTACGGCATCGCCCACTCCAGACCGGACAAGGATCAGCGGATGCTGCTGTCGCTGATGGCCTTGTGCGGGGCCGGGGGTCTGTCCGTGGGCCTGGCCTATCTGCGGGCCATGAGCGACTCGAAGATCCGCGAGCCGGAGCAGATTCGCAGCGTGGTGGCCATGCCGTTCCTCGGACAGCTTCCCGAGCTGCGGCGCGAGGACCTTCCCGCCTTCATGGGCGGCCAGCGGGTGGCCAACGCCTTTTCCGCGAACCCCGTCTCGCTGGTCGAAGGGGTGCGGATGGTGCGCACGGCCCTGCTGGATCGGCTGGAGGACCCCCGCTCCCACGTGATCCTGGTGACCAGCCCCATGCCCGGCAGTGGAAAATCGGGGTTCACGGCCATGCTGGCGGGCAGCCTGTCCCTCCTCGGGAAGCGGGTGCTGCTGGTCGAAGTGGACCTGCGGCGACCTTCAATGGCCCGCCGCTTCGGCATCGACTCCGATCAGGGGCTGGCCCAGGTGCTGGCGGGAACCGTCAGCGACCAGGCGGCCATCACGCGCGGCGGGGTCTGGCCGTTCGACGTGCTGCCCGCCGGCAAGATCGACGCCGAGTTCGATCCTGAAATCCTGGCCAACGGCGCCTTCTCGGCGTGCCTGTCGCGCTGGAAGACCTCGTACGATTTCATTCTGCTGGACGGGCCTCCGGTCCTGCCCGTGGCGGATTCCCGGATTCTCTCGCGGCACTGCGACGGCACCGTGCTGGTGACCCGGGCCTCTCACGATACCCGCTCCGAAACGCTGGATTCCTACGCCTTGCTGGCCGAAGTCGGCCGAAAGGTGATCGGGACGGTGTTGATCGGCGGACGCTCGCGGGGGTCGAGCAGGTACGGCGGAGGTTACTACCCCTACCAACGGCCGGGCCTGGCGTCCGCTTCCAACGCCGGCGGCACCTGAATCGCCGCGCCGGAAGCGTGCATCCTGAACCTGTGCGTCAACGGCGTCCCGCCGATGGTGATTTCGGGGTCTTGGAAGGCTCGCAAGGCCGCCGTGTCCCTCGACGTCCCGTCGCCAAACCCATCTCGCACGGCGCCTTCATACCTTCGGCGGACGGGCGACATTCGCCGCCTCCGCCGTGCGCGTCGATTCAACGGGGGCACGACATCTGGACGGTTGCGCCATGGATACACCCTATGCCCAGCCGACTGGGCGGACGCTCGCCGCGTCGGCAGAGGCCCGGCGGGCCGCTCGCGGTTCCCAAAGGCCCAAAACCCGAATCTGCGTCTGCGGCGTCATGATGGACCCGCTCACCATGCCCGAGGTGCTCGAGCGCGTGAAAACGGCGCTGCGCGAGCGGGCCCGCCTGAACATCTCGGTGGTCAACGTGGCCAAGCTGGTCAACATGCGCAAGGACGAGATGTTGTGCCGGAGCGTGACCTCCGGCGATCTGGTGCTGGCCGACGGCATGCCGCTGGTCTGGCTGAGCCGGCTGCGCGGTCCGGCCTTGCCCGAGCGGGTCACTGGCATCGATCTGATGTACCGGCTGTTCGAGCTGGCCGACCGCGAGGGGCTGCGCGTCTTTCTGCTGGGAGCCACCCAGGACGTCCTCGACGAGGTGATCGCCGTCGCCCGGCGGCGCTATCCGGGCGCGTGCATCGCCGGCGCGCGGAACGGCTATTTCACCGAGCGGCAGGACGAGGAAGTGGCCCGCCAGGTCCGCGAGGCCCGCGCGGACGTCCTGCTGGTGGCCATGAGTTCGCCGAAGAAAGAGCTGTTCATGCGCCGCTGGGAGGCGTTCATGAACGTCCACGTCTGCCACGGGGTCGGCGGGAGCTTCGACGTGATGGCCGGGAAGGTCCGCCGGGCGCCGATGTGGATGCAGCGCTGCGGGCTGGAGTGGCTCTACCGCGTCGTGCAGGAACCCCGCCGGCTCTGGCGGCGGTACCTGGTGACCAACCTGAGCTTCGCCCGGCTGGCGCTGGTCTGGCTGATTCGCGGGAACAGGTCTTGTCCAGGTTATCCGTGAGCCCCGCCGGAATGGTGCCGGGGCCCGTAGCGCAATCATCCTGCTGATCCCTGGCCGCCGGACGGGCAGGCCGGCCGAAAGGCGTCGATCATGACCGTTCAGGTCGTCAGCAGCCTGCTCGGGCTGCAAATGCTCGCCGTGGAGTGGAACAGTCTGCTGGCCGACAGCACGGCCGATTCCATCTTCCTCACCTGGGAATGGATCGTGGCCTGGCTGGAGAGCGTGGGCCGCGGCGTGCCTCTCATGGTGATGTTGTCGCGGGACACGTCCGGGCGGTTGTGCGGGGCGGCGCCGTTCTATCGCCGCTGCTGGCGACTGCTGCGGACTCTGCCTTATCGGGCGTTGTGCGTGCTGGGCGACGCCGATAACGGCTCCGAATACGGGAACCTGATGGTTCGGCGCGGATACGAGGAACCGGTCACCACCGACCTGATGCGCCACCTGCTGACGGATGCGGCCAGTGACGTGGTCTGGCTGCCCAACATGGGGCCGGAACCCGATGAGAACCATTCCCTGGCCGGCGCGGCCGCGGAAGCCGGCTGGCAGGTGCGCGAGCGCCCGGCCGAATTCGCCCGCGTCGAGCTGCCCGAGGAATTCGGACTCTACCTGGGCCGCCTGCCCGGGAAGATCCGCTACCAGATGCGCACCGGCCTGCAACGGTTGGATTCGGCCGGCGCGGTGGTGCGGTCGGCGGACCGGGAACCCGACTCGCTGGAGATGTTTCTTTCCGAGCTGTTCCGGCTGCACCAGCTCCGCTGGACCCGACGCGGCGTACCCGGGCTGTTCGCCGATCCGCGCATGCGCGACTTCTACCGGGTCCTGGCGAAGCGGATGTTAGGCCGGGGTTGGCTGCGATTGGACCTCTTGTGGGCGGCGGGCCGGGCGGTGGCCGCCCAGATCGGCTTCGCGTATCACGGCACCTTCTACGAGCTTCAGCGCGGGTTCGACCCCGCCTATGCCAACGTTCCGGCCGGACTGGGCGCGGCCCTTCGCAACCGGGTGATGGAGCGATGCATCCACGAGGGGATCAGGACGTACGATTTCCTTGGCGAGATGACGGAAGACAAGCTGCGGGCCGGGGCCGTGTCGGTGAAAGGCCATGACCTGATCGCCATTCGCCCGTCGGTCCGCACGACGCCGCTGCTGCGGCTTCCGCTCTGGCCCACGGGGCGATACCTCAAGGCCGAGGCACTGTGACGGCTTCTCCAGGCCGGCGACGGCCAGGCCCGCCTCATGCATCGTAGCATCCACCCGGGGGCGTTTTGATCCGGCCACCGGTCGACCCGACCGCGCGAGGGGAACCATGGACGCCGAGGTCATCAGACATCGCCGGGAACTCCAGGCGCTGGCCGGCGAATGGAATGAACTCCTGTCGGATAGCGCGGCCGACTCCATCTTCCTGACCTGGGAGTGGGTCTCGACGTGGCTGGACGCGGTCCGGCCGGAGGCCGAGCTCCGAGTCGCCGTTGCCCGAGGCGAGAACGGCCGGCTCGAGGCCGTGGCTCCGTTCTACGTCGATCGACTGGTGTTCGTCGGCGTAGTGAGCTACCGGTGCCTGCGGGTGATCGGCGACGCCGATTCGGCGGCGGACTATCCCGACGTCATCGCTCGCAAGGGCGACGAGGCGGCGGGCCTGGCCGCCCTGGGCCGGGCACTGTGGGATCGCGGCCAAGGCTGGGACTGCGCCTGGTTTCCCAACGTCGCCGGCTGGACCGGAGCGATCAACCGGTTCCGGACCCTGTTTCCCCGCGAGCGCTTCCTTCAAAGGGAACGGGAGTGCGATTTCGCGCTCACGCCGCTGGCGGACACGCACGAGCGTTTTCTCTCGCAGCTCGGACACAAACGCCGCGCGTATCTGCGGCGGCAGACCCGCAGACTGCTGGAGGACGGCCGGGCGGATTTCGTGGTCTGCCGAACCGAGCCGGAGATCCAGGGGATGCTCGACCGGCTTTTCGAGCTGAACCGGCTTCGCTGGCAAAGCGCGGGTCAGGAGGGGGCCTTCGACCGCTCGCCGTCGCTGGCGCGGTTCTGCCGGCATTTCGCACCCACCGGCCACAACCGGGGCTGGCTTCGCCTCTATGCGCTGCGCGTCGATGGAGAGATCAAGGCCGTTCAACTGGGCTACGCATACGCGAACGTGTTTTACGCCATCCAGGAGGGCTTTGATCCAGGCGTGGACGGCGTGGGGAACGTCCTTCGCAACCTGGCGTTTGAGCATTGTCTGAGCAACGGGCTGAAGGCGTACGATTTTCTGGGCGGCTACAGCGAGCACAAGCGGCTCTGGCGCGCCCAGCGGCGCGTGGGGAGTGACCTGTTTCTGGGGCCGCGCCGGTTGAGGACGGCGTTGCTGTTCTGCCGGCCGGTCTGGCCGACGGGCCGGTATCTGCGCCCGGCCGGCCGGCCCTCCGACTCCAAGGGCCCGGCGGGCGAGCCGGGCCGATACCCCGACAGCGTACCCGCGTGAGGATCGTGGCCCATCCCTCCGCCCTGGATGGCCCGCGTCTGACAAGATGCCGAACCGCCGCCTCATTGAGCAGACCATCGAACGGGCCTTCCCCGGCCACGCCGTGTTCGTTCCCTCGGCGCGGTTCGGGCTCATGCTGGCGTTCGAACATTTCCTCTCCGCGGGCGACAAGGTCCTCCTCACTTCGGCGTGCTGCGAGACGGTGGTGTTCGCCCTGTATGCGGCCGGCGTCAAACCCGTCTTCGTGGACCTGGAGGAGAACAGCGGCAACATCGACTGTGCGGCCCTGGCCCGCCTGGACGTACCCGACGCGCGGGCCGTCTTGGCCATCCATCTGTACGGCGTGCCGGACGACCTGGCGGCGCTGGGCGACCTGTGCAAGCGCCGCGACTGGCTGCTGCTGGAGGATTGTGCTCAAGTGCTGGACTCCTACTCCCGCGGGCTGCGCGCCGGCAGCGTGGGACAGGCGGCGGTCTACAGCTTCCCGAAGTTTTTCGACGAGCCGGGCGGAGCGATCCTCTGCCGCGAGGCCGGCGACGCGGAGGCCCTCCGGCGGCGGGCGGACCACTTGGCGGAACGGCCATCCTGGCCGCAGGAATGGCTGCGGCGAATCCAGGCCGCCATCGGGCTACGCGGGGCGTGGATTCGTGAGGGTCTGGGCCGATGGGCCCGCCGCGTGGGCCGCAGGCCGAGCCCCCCGGCGACAACCGTGCGTGAAACCGCCCCCCTGCGGGTGCTGCCCGCGGAACTCGCTGATTCGCTGCGCGGGAATGCGGACGGGAACGGCGCCCGCGAACCGGCCCGACGGCACGGCCTGGCCGGCTTTCGGACGTATCCACCCGCCGTCTTCGTGCGGCGTCTGGCCGGCAAGCTCGCCGAGGTCCGCCGGTTGGCCGATCGCATCCGCGAGGAGAACGACCGGCTTTGCCGGGAATGCCCCTTGCCCATGTGCCCCCCGGCCAGATTCGCGGACCCCTGTCACCTGGCCGTCCCGTTTCGCACCACGCGGCGCGAGCCGCTGCGCCGGGCCATCGAGGCTCACACCGGCCAGGCGGTGTATTACATCTACGATCCGCCCCTCACCGATTACCTGCCCGTTGGCAGTTACACGGACTGCCGGCAAGACCCGTGGCGCGATCGACGCTGGTGTTCGGAAGTTCTTCCGATTCGAGGATCGCTGGGACCGGAATCGGTCGCGGCCCTGCGCAAGGCCCTGCACGGCGCGGCAAACGCCGCCGAAGCTGAACCGACCCCGGCGGCTTCTTGACGACCGACGGCCATTCCCCATCACCCGTGGGGATCAGCGACGCGCAAAACATGGTCGAGACCGCCATGCTGAAGAATTCAGAAGGGGCGAACGTGTCGGCCGCCGGCGGTGGCTCCGGCGTTGATGGGAAGCACGGGGTCGCCCCCACGGTCAGCGTCATCATCCCGACCTACAATCGGGCCGACTGCATCGTCGCCGCCGTTGAAAGCGTGCTGGCCCAAACGTTCCGCGACCTCGAGATCATCGTCGTCGACGACGGCTCGACCGACGACACGGTCCGGCGCCTGGCCGCGTACGGCCCTCCCGTCCGCGTCGTGACCAAGCCCAACGGCGGCGTGGCCAGCGCCCGCAACGTGGGCCTGCGCCTCGCCCGGGGCCGCTACGTGGCCTGGCTGGATTCGGACGACCTGTGGCTGCCCTTCAAGCTCGATCTGCAGTTGCGCGTGTTCCGCGAGTTCCCCGAGGTCAAGCTGGTGTTCTCGGAGTTCAACGGGCTGGACGAGTCGGGCCGCGTCAGCGCCCGCTTCGCCGGAGATCTGTTCCACTCGCTCCGGCTGCATAAGGGCGGTTTGCGCGGCGTGTTTCCCGGGCACGGCCGGCTGACTTACGCGCTCGAGGGGATCGACGCCGCGCCCGCCGCGATCGCGGTCCACTACGGCCGCGTGTACGAAAAGCTCATCTGGGGCAACCTGATGCTGCCCACGACGATCATGTTCGAGCGGTCGCTGGTCGGCGCCGCGGGCGATTTCGACGAGTCGCTGCGGATCTTCGAGGATTACGACTTCCACCTGCGTCTCGCCCGGATCGCGCCGGTGGCGTACGTGGACGTGCCGACGGCCGTTTATCGCCACGCCCGGCCCGACAGACTCACCTACGACGACGACCTGGATCTGCTGATCGAGCAGGCCCGGCTTCAGCTCCGCCTGATTCAGAACATCGCCCGGCGCGATCAGGACGTGGCCAGGCGCGAACCCCGCTGGCAGGCGTGGTGCAGCGGGCGCGTGCACGCCCACCTGGCTAGCCTGCTGGGGCCGCGGGATCGGCCCGCGGCGCGGGCCCATTGGCAAAACGCGCTGCGCATGAACCCACGGGCGGCGCTTTCGCCGCGGACGTTGGCCAGGGTCCTGCTGCCTACGCCCGTCGTCCGGCTGGTACGTCAAGTCAAGGCCGTGTTTTTGGCGCAGACCCGGCGGGGCTGAGCGGCGCCCGGCCCGTCGAGCGGTTTCGAGCGGGATGCCTCAAGAAAAGCGGAAGGGTCGTCGGCCGGCCGGGCGACCCCGATTGAAAGGCGATGACATGGGCGCGGGCAACCGTCGGAACGGACAGCGGGTGTTTGTTCTCGGCATTGACGGAGCCTCGTGGAACGTCCTGGACGTGCAGCTTGCGGCCGGACGAATGCCGGCCCTGGCCGCGTTCCTGGCCGGCGGCGTTCGCGGCGACCTGGCGTCGGTGGTTCCGCCGATCACACCCGCCGCCTGGTCGTCCTTTCATACCGGCAAGCACCCCGACAAACACGGTGTTCTGGATTTTCGCGGGTTCGATTCCAGGCGGGGGCGGCTCTACTTCAACTCGGCCCGGCAGATTCGCGGGGCCACCCTGTGGCAGCAGCTCTCCGAGCACGGGCGGCGGGTGGGCCTGGTCCACGTGCCGATGACGTATCCGCCGCCCGCGGTGAACGGCGTGGTGGTGAGCGGCTTCGACACACCGTCGCTGGATTCGGCCTTCTGTCATCCGCCGGAGCTGCGCGGGCGCCTTCTCGAGTGGTTCCCGGATTATCTCTTCGCGCCCGACCGGGCGGTGGAGGATTCGGCGGCCCACATGGCGGCCCTGCTGGCCGCCGGGCGCAAGGGACTTGGGCAACGGGCCGACCTGGTCGAACGCCTCCACGCCGGCGACCGCTTCGACGTGTTCATGGTCAACTTCCAGGAGCTGGACTGGCTCCTGCACAAGATTTACCTCTACGCCGTCGAGGAGGACGAACACCTCCGGCAGTCCGGCCTGATGGCGGACGTGCGGGCCTTTTTTGAGACCCTGGACGGGTGCCTCGACCGGGTACTGCGGATCGGCCGGGACTACGACGTCCAGATGATGGTCTCCGATCACGGCTTCACGCGCGACCTGGGCATCCTGTATCCCAACGCGGTGCTGGAGGCCCGCGGCTTTCTGGCGCGGAGGCCGGAGGGCGAGCCGGAGCCTCACGACTGGCCCCGCCGCCTGCTGCGAGCGATGGAGCGTTCCAACTTCCGTCCGGTACGGGCCCTGGCGGGCGCGGTTCACGGCTGGCGGCGGCCGCCGCTGGGGCAATGGGTGGTCGAACAGCAGCGGGAGGTGTCGGCATCGGACGTCGAGTTCGATCTGAAACACACCCTTGCGGCCGTCGTGGCCAGCGACATGTACGGCCTGCTCTATCTGAACCGTCATCCGCAAGGCCCCCTGGCCGGCGCCTCCGAGGAGAAGCTGGCCGGCCTGCGCCGCACCATCGCCGAGCTGTTTCGCAACCAGCGGAATCCCTTGGATGACGGATGCGTCTACCGGCAGGTGCTGGAACCGCCCGGCGGTGCCGCCGGCGAACCGGGCGGCGTAGACCTGATCCTCGTCCCGCGCGATGGTTATCGGGTCCAGGACGGCGTGTCGAGCCTGAGCCGTTTTACTCCGATGGTGTTCCTCGTCGGCAAGGCCGACACCGCCGGCACGCACCGGGTTGACGGGTTGCTGGCCGCAGCGGGACCGACCATCGAGCCGAGGGCCGCGCTGGCCGGCTGCCGGCTGGTCGATGTGGCTCCCACCCTCCTGGCGCTGGCCGGAGTGCCCATTCCCGACGACATGGACGGCAGCCCGATTGCCGCCATCACCGGGAACCGGCCACTGGTTCTGTCTCGGGCCGCGTGCCCGGCGACGGCCGCCGCCCGCGCGGACGAGGCGGACGCCTACACGGAGCGGGAGCGGGAACTCATCAGGGACAGACTGCAAGCCCTGGGCTATCTCGAATAACCGCCCAAGTCCCGAAATCGACGGCATCCGCGCCCGTCCCGCAGGGGTTGCGGACCTCAAGAGGCGATCATGGCATCATCCGGCGTCAGCGTTCTGGAACCGCGCGTGCGCGGTCCGGTCCCGACGTGGGAGCCGGCGGCCCGGCGGCCGGCTGCGCTACCCGCACGCGCTGCGGGTGAATACGCGCTCATCCTCGCTCAGCTGGCCGGACTGCTGTTCGTCTTTCAGACCTTCAACGTGGAGTCGCCGGCATTCTTCCACCTGTCCTGCTGGTGTTTCGGCGGGTTCGCGCTCTGGTACTTCCTGCCCGCCGCCTGGAAACAGCCCGCTTTCATCGCCCTGTCGCTGGTCGGCGGAACGTCCGTGCTGGCCCACGTGGACCCATGGTACGTCGGGCCGCAGTCCTACCGGGCGGCCGCGGTTTTCGTGCTGATGCTGGTCGGACTGGGCGGGATCATCTTCCTGTGCCTGAACTCCGGCCTGCCATTCGGCGCCCGGCTGGGGTTCATCCTCCTGCTCGCGGGGGCGCTGGCCTATGCCCGGAGGCGGGAATGGTTCCTGCCCGAGGCGTACTGGAAGGTGCTGGGCGCGATCTTCATGTTCCGGCTCATCCTCTACGTCTACGAGGTGCGCGTCGCCCGGCGCCGCGAACGCCTGAGCGATTTCCTCGGTTATTTCTACCTGCTGCCGGGCTTCTGCTTCACGCTCTTTCCGGTCATCGACTATGCGACGTTCAAGAAGTGCCGTCGGAGCGGCGATCCGCTGCCCACGGCCCGGCGCGGCGTGGCCTGGATCGTACGCGGAACGGTGCAGGTGTTCGTCTACCGGCTGCTGTATCACCAGGTCATGGTCGGGCCGGTCGGGGTGCACTCGCCGCTGACGCTCGCCCAGTTCCTTCTGGCCCCCTACCTGATGTACACCCACATCTCCGGCCAGTTTCACATCATCGCCGGGATGCTCCACCTGTTCGGCTACGCCCTGCCGGAGACCAACCGGAGGTATCTGCTGGCCGAGAGCTTCACCGACTTCTGGCGGCGGATCAACATCTATTGGAAGGACTTCATGGTGAAGGTCTTCTTCTTTCCGGCCTATTTCCGGCTTCGCCGGCGCGGTGAGAAGCAGGCCCTGGTCGTCTCCACGGCGGCGGTGTTCACGGCCACCATCCTGCTGCACGCCTATCAGGCCTTCTGGTTGAACAATACGTTCACGATCAGCAAGCGCGACCTGCTGTTCTGGGGCACGCTGGGGCTGCTGGTCATGGCGGGGGTTCTGCGCGACGCCCGGCGCGGTTCAGGAGGCACGGCGAGAACCGCTCGATCCCGGCCGCTGCGCGCCTTGTCCGCGATCGGCGTCTACCTGACGGTTTCGGTGCTGTGGTCGATCTGGAGCAGCCCCTCGTTGGGTGAATGGGTCGAGGTCGTCACGTATTGGCGGTGAGGTCGCGCCGACCGCGGAGACGAGCGCGCGGAACGGCGCCTGGCGAAGCGTCGATTGCAGGAACACGGCATGGCAGGCGCGGTTTCCCAGGAGCGGTGGACGGCCCTGCTGGCGATAGCGGCCTTGACGATGGCCGGCGCGGCGCGGCGCGCCGGCGTTGAGTCGCCCCTGTTGCGATCGACACTGGTTGATCTGGCCAACGACGATCTCAGCGAACGCGAGGCCGGCGTAGAGTTGAACAATTACTATGAGGGACTGCTGCGAAAACCGCCGGGCGGCCACCGCGGCCGGAGGGCCTCGGCCGGGGGCCCGTGCCTGTTGCCTCCGCGCAATGGCATCGACTACGCCGAAGACGCCCACAAGATCGGCCTGAAGCAACCCGTGTCCGACATCCGCGGCTTTGAGCTCCTACCCAGCTCCTCGGCCCTGTTCCACGGGGTCGAATTGCGGACCAACCGGTGGGGCCTGCGCGGTGATGAGTGGAGCCCGCACAAACCGCCCGGCGTGTTTCGCATCGCGGCCTGCGGTGCGTCGAACGAAATGGGCCTCGGCGTGGCGTATGAACATTCGATGCTCCACTACTTCGAGCGGCGATTGAACGCCGAGCTGTCGCCGATCACCCGACTCAGGTACGAGGTCCTGAACTTCTGCGTATTCGGCTACCGATTACCGGAGAACGTGTACGTCGTCGAGCGTCTCATGCCCGCGTTTCATCCCGACCTGATTCTGGTCTCCACGTCGTTCCGCGACAGCGGCGCCCCGCTGATCGAGTTCCTGGCCCGGCGGACCTATCGCGGACAGGACCTGTACCTGGATGAGCTGCGCACCTTGGCCGGGAAGGTCCTCGATGGCCCCGGAGCGGAAACGATTGGGCGGTTGTCGCTGCGCTGGCTCCGGCGGCAGGACGCGGTATACGCGGCCCTGTTTGGCGAGTTGGCCTCCTTTTCGCGGGAAAGCGGGATCCCCGTCGTGGTGATGGCCATTCGTCACAACGTGCGCAAACGGTATGAGAGCCTCGAGCAGCTGGCCGTTCGCGCGGAGCGACACGGCCTGCCGACGGTGCGCCTGTTCGATGCGTTGGAGGGGCAGAGCCCCTACGAGATGTACCAGGACGGCCGAGATCATCATACGACTCCGACCGGGCATCGGCGTTTCGCCGACGAGTTGTTCGACGACCTGCTGGCTCATCCGGGGATCCGGCCGCTGCTGGCGGAGGGAGCATCGAATCCGTCGGAATCCGGCACAGGGCCGGTCCAGGTTCCGACCGCTGCTCAACCGGTGGATCACGCCGATGGGGACGGCCATCCGCTCGGTCGCGGGCGGTGAGTCGGTCTTGACGTCCACGGCGATGAACCCAGGTGAAATCAGACCTCGAATCGCACGAACCGATGGGAATCGTTGGACCACGATCTGAACGTCGGCCGGTCGCGGCTCTCGGGACGCCGGGCGCTGCCCGTGCCACCGGCGGGCCGGCCGACCGGCGCGCGCCGCTCGTGGTCTTCACCGTGGACACCGAGCCCGATCACGCCTGGCGGAACCATCTCAACCCCGGCGTCGGCAACGTGCGCGAGCTGCTCCGCTTTCAGCGGCTCCTGGCCCGATATGGCGCCCGGGCAACGCTGCTGGTCACCTCCGCGGTCATGCGCAGCGACGAGGCCCGCGGGATCCTGGCCCGGCTGACGGATGAATGCGGCGCCGAGATCGGGGCACACCTGCATCCGTGGGAGACGCCGCCCTTCATGCCCTCGAGGCTCGATACCCGCTACGCCACCTACCCCCACGAACTGCCCCTGGACGTTTTCGAGGAAAAGCTCGTTAACCTGACGAAGACGATCGCCCGGGACTTCGATACGCCCCGCTGCTACCGGGCGGGGCGCTGGGGCCTGGCCGCCGAACACCTTCCCGTCCTGGAGCGCCTGGGCTATCAGGTCGATACCTCGGTCATCCCCTTGCGCGACTGGCGGCGCGTGCCGGGCGCGCCCCGGCACTCGGGCGGCCGCGGCGGCGTGGATTACCGTTTCGCGCCGCAAGCGCCGTATCGCCCTTCCTACGAGGACGTCACGCGCCCCGGCGGAGCCCGCATCCTGGAAATCCCGGTCACGGTCGGGTTCACCCGGTCCACGCCGGCGGCCGTCGGTCGGCGCTACGGCCTGCTGCCCGAGCTGCTGCAGCGCGCCCTGCGCAAGTTCGAGCTGCTGCGGCCGGTGTGGGCCACCCCGGCCGAGGAACCCGTCGAGCGCATCCGGCGGATGCTCGCCGTCGTGGTCGAGAGCGGGGCGCGGATCATCAACCTGGCCCTGCACTCCTCCGAACTGATGGTGGGCGGTTCGCCCTCGACGGAAAACATCGAGGCCACCGACGAAGTCTTCCGGCGGCTGCAATCCCTCCTGGTATTCCTGACCGGACGGTGGGGATGTCACTTTGGAACATTGGCCGACGCGGCCCGGGAGTTGTCCCACTCCGCCGCCGAGACCTGAGGGGCGAGAAAGGGCGGTTCTATGCGTATCACATCGGCACGAGTCATGGACCGGCGGGGCCTCGAAGAGGCGCCCCGCGAGGAGGGGAGCAGGGACGCGGCCACGGCGGGCAGACCCGCCGGTCAGAACCCCGCCTCGTCGCGGCCGAGTCCCGTGGTCAGCCGGCTGGTTTACATCCTGGCGG
>JABRVU010000156.1:0-16790 GCA_039961895.1 Phycisphaerae bacterium
AGCAGGCGCAGGTAGCGGTTGCCGGGCGTGACCAGCAGCACGCTGACCGGGCGGGGGGCGGTGACCAGGGCGACGGCCCTGTCGTCGGCGGAGAAGTCGTCGTGGCCGGAGAGCCGCAGCTCGACGCGGGCGGCCGTGTCCAGCGTCAGGTCGAAGGTGACGTTGGCCTCGGCCTCGATCGAGGGCTCGCCGATGGACTGCCGCGTCACCTTCGTGTCGTCGCCCAGCGCGGCCAGGCTGACGGTCTGAACGGCCTTGAGGTCGTCGTCGATGTAGATCGAGACGTCGCGCGTGGCGGGCCGGGTGCCGAAGTTCTTGACGCGGGCCAGGACGGTGATCTGCTCGGGCCGTTCATAGTGCCGCCGGGCGTCGAGGTTGACGATGCCGACGTTGTCGGTGCCGGAGCCGATGCGGATGACCTCCAGGGTGCCGCGTCGGACCACGGTGGCGGCGGCGTCGGCCAGACGCCCGTCGGTGAGCACGACGTACTGCGACTCGGCCACGTCGAACTCGCGCCCGACCTCGCCGATCGGCGTGGAGTGGGCCTCGGCCAGGGCCATGGCCTCGGTCAGCCGCCCGGGCGCGTCCGTCTGGACGATGGACTGGACCGCCTGGCGCAGGGCGGCCTTGTCGTCGGTGAAGGGGCACAGCACCCGGGCCCGGTCGGCGAAGGCGATGATCATGGCCCGCTGAGCGGTGCTCAGGTCGTTGATGATGTCGCTGGCCGCCCGGCGGGCCAGCTCCAGGCGGGTGGCGTCGCCTTCGCGGGCGGCCATGGAAGCCGAATGGTCGATCATGAGCACGACGGCCTTCTCGAAGCCGCGATGACCCGAGAGCATCGGTTCGGCGATGGCCAAGGCCGCCGCCGCCAGCACCAATAGCTGCAAGATCAGCAGCAGGCTGTTGCGCAGCCGCTGGAAGGGCGAATTGACCTGCAAATCCTCGACCGCCCGGCGCCACAGCAGGGTCGAGGCGACGGGCACTTCCCGGCGCTTGAGCTTGAGGAAGTAGAGCAGCACCAGGGGCGGGACGGTGGCCGCCGCCGCCATGACCGGCAGGTACCACGGTGCCAGGAAACTCATCGCAGCAACCCCCTCCGGCGAAGATAGTTGAGCACCAACTGGTCGAACGGGACGGCCGTGCTGGTGAACAGGTAGGTCGCGCCCCGTCGGGTGCAGAACTCGCGCAGGCCGGCGCAGTAGGCGTTGAGGTTCTGCTTATAGCGGTTGAGCAGGGCCCGGCTGACGGTGATCTCGGCCACGTCGTCGTCCTCGACGTCGCGCAGGCGCAGGTCGCCGGCCAGCGGCGGATCGATCTCCTCGGGCGAGAGCATCTGGATGACGTAAAGATCATAGTGGCGCCCGATGAGGTAGCGCAGGCCGGCCTCGTAGCCGCCCTTGTCCATGAAATCCGAGAGCAGCAGGACCACGCCGCGCTGCGGATGGCGGATGGCGAACTGGCGGCAGGCGTCGGCCATGTTCCCGACCCCGTCGGCCTGGAGGCCGGCCAAATAGTCGAGCACCTGGTGGATGAGCCTCCGCCCGCGCACGCCGGCCAGCTGGGGGCCGAAGCGGTCGGAGAAGGCGCTCAGCGTCACGCGGTTGTAGTTGACCAGCCCGACGTAGGCGATGGCCGCCGCCACCCGCCGGGCGTAGAGGGACTTGGCCGGTTCGCCGAAGTCCATCGATTTGCTCATGTCCAGCAGCACGTTGACGTGCAGGTCCTCCTCCTCGAAGAACAGCTTGATGAACAGCCGTTCGAGCCGGCCGTAGATGTTCCAGTCCAGAAAGCGCAGGTCGTCGCCCACCACGTAGTTGCGGTAGTCGGCGAACTCGACCGACTGGCCCTTGCGTTTCGAGCGGCGCTCGCCCTTCATCTTCCCGGCGAAGATCTTCCGCGACACCACGTCGAGCTGTTCGAGCCGGGCCATGAAGTCGGGGTCGAGCAGGTCGTGTCGCGGACGTGATGCGGTCGTGTGCGTTATCACTTTAGGCTCCATCCATCGCGAGAGACCCTTCTGACGGCCACACCTTTCCTGCCAAGGGAGGGGGGCAGATTATTTTTTTCTCTCGCATCACGAGCCAACGGTCGCTATACTTCTAACAAGCTCAGGTGCTGGTCGGAGGTGTCAGGGCTACCTGACGACCGCTAAGACGGCCGGATCGCCTGAGCTTTCTTATTGCGCTCTCCAGTACCACACGTTAAACTTCGTGGTTGGGTCGCCCGCCGTCGAACGGCCGACGCTTTTCCAGGTGCTGAGCAGGAAATTCGGTGTTCCAAGACGTTTACAAAGATAGTCCCGGATCTCGTTTTCGCCGGTTTCTTTGCTGGTTTGAGGTTATTCAGTACACAGCCCAGGAGCAGGTCACACACCTGAAGACACTGGTATTGTTCCCGATCCGAGCGAACTTCCTCCAAGTGGCGGAACACGGGGCGCTGTGCGTTTGCGTTGAAGCACGCGCGCAGGCTTTCCAGAAACAGATCCCCGCGGCAACGCGACATGTGGTCCGCCAGGAAAACGGCATTCTCGAGATAGGACCGATGGGGATTCAGTAACATCTCGGCGAACTTTTTGTAGGCCCCCGCCTGCTTCAAGGAAAGCGGTTCATCGCTTCTCCCGAAACGTGAATAATCAAATCCATGCTGATCGACGACCACGCATCGGAAGTAGGCGGTGTCTTCCATGAATGCGTCAACGACGCGTCGGCAGATACTCAGCCGCGAGTTGTTCTTGCATGTATTGTACTTGATCTCGGCGACGTGTCCGGTTTCGGCCCGGATAAGCGAAATTCGATGATGGAGAGTTGACGATGAGGGAATGAACAGCGCCCCGTATAGCAGATCCCGGTGCGCGTTGTCATAGGATTCGTCGAAGTAGATGATCATCACATTGCGTTCCTACGCCGCCGCGGTGGCGATGGTCGGCGTCTGCTGGATGATGTGGTCGACCACGGCGTCGGTGCTGATGTTCTCGGCCTCGCCCTCGAAGTTCAGCAGCAGCCGGTGGCGCAAAGCCGGCGGGGCCGCTTTCTGCACGTCCTCGAAGCTGACGTTGAAGCGCCCGTCGAGCAGGGCGAAGACCTTGGCGGCCAGAGTCACGGCCTGGGCCCCGCGCGGGCTGGAGCCCCAGCGCACGTACTGATTGGTCATCGCGGGGGCGAACTCGCTGTTGGGGTGCGTGGCCGTCACCAGCCGGACCACGTAGTCCTGCACGTGCGGGGCCATCTGCACCCGCCGGACCAGCCGCTGGGCCCCGATGATCTCGTCCTTGCTCATCACCGGCTCGATCTTCGGCGAATGCCCGGTGGTGGTGCGGTCGAGGATGGTCTTGAGCTCCTCGCGCGTCGAGTAGTGCACGATCAGCTTGAAGAAGAAGCGGTCGAGCTGGGCCTCGGGCAGCGGGTAGGTGCCCTCCTGCTCGATGGGGTTCTGCGTGGCCATGACGAAGAACGGCTCCTCGAGCGGATAGCGCGTCCCGCCGACGGTGACGCTGTGCTCCTGCATGGCCTCCAGCAGGGCCGACTGGGTCTTGGGCGTGGCCCGGTTGATCTCGTCGGCCAGGACCATCTGGGCGAACAGCGGCCCCCTCTGGAACTTGAACTCGCGGTGGCCGGTCTCGGGGTTTTCCATGATGATGTTGGTGCCGATGATGTCGGCGGGCATCAGGTCGGGCGTGAACTGGATGCGGCTGAACTGGAGGCTCAGGGCCTGGGCCAGCGTGCGGATCAGGTAGGTCTTGCCCAGCCCCGGCACGCCCTCCAGAAGGGCGTGCCCGCCGGTGAACAGGCAGACGAGCACGCCGTCCACGATGTGGGAGTGGCCGACGATGGCCTTGCCGATTTCGTCGTGGAGCCGCTTGAACTTGGCGCGGAACTCCTGGGTGGCCTTTTCGACGGCCGGGTCAATGTGGGGTTTTTCGGACATCATCGGGTCTCCAAAGAACGTTCGCCGTCAGGGCCGCGACGGTCAGGAAGCAGCCGCACTCCTGCAACCGCCCTCTGGCGGTCGCGGCTTGGTTCATGATCGCGGCTCGGTCTTGTCTTCTCCCCGGTTTTTTTTCATTTCCTCCTGGGCGCGTTGCTTGGCCTTGAGCAGCCGGGAGGTCAGCTCGCCGGCCTGGCCCGGTCCGGCTTTCTTGCGCTCGGCGGGTTCCTCGGCCCTGGCCCCGCCGACCACGTCGGTGAGATCCCTGGCCGGCTTGGCCGCCGCTGCGTCGCCCACGTCGAAGCGCGTCCGCCGGTCCGCGACCGGTTCGAGCGGGATGGTCGATGATTCGCGCGGGCCGGGCCGGGCCGGGCCCTCGTCCTGGCCCGTGAGCCCCTCGCGGACCTTCGCGCGGACGTCCTTGAGCTGCGAGAGCGACTGCGTGCTGCGCTGCCCGGCCCGGGCCAGGGCGGTGACGCCGTAGGTGAAATACTGGATGGTCGGCAGGATGTAGCGCCAGCGGATCGCCCAGCCCACCGCCTCGGCCACGATCAGGGCCAGGACATACGACCAGGCCGGCGCGCCGCCGGCGTGCAGGGTGGCGCAGAAGGTCACGAACACCGCCGCCTCGACGTACAACGACAATGCCAGGGTGCTGGCCAGCCGCCGCCCGGCCACGTCCAGCAGGAACAGCGGCAGGAGCAGCCACTGCACCACCCAGCGCCACACCGGCTGCCGCGAGACCGACGGCGGGAGCTTGCGCTTGAACACGTTCTCCTGGATCGGGTCCAGGGCCAGCAGTTGCCCGCCGGTCTTGTCGGCGATGCCGCGCAGCAGCGTCTCGTTGGTGCCCAGCTCGCGGAACTCGGGCGAATAGGACACGCTCAGGCCGGTGTTGATCTGCCCGCCGAGCACCTTGGGCTGCCCCTCGCTGGCGTCCACGTACTTGTAGTGGATCGAACCCAGGTAGCTGCCGGTGTCGGCCACGTCGAAGCTGGCCTCGTACTGCCCCGGTCCGACCTGGGTGACGAACAGCGGCTTGCTCTCGCCGGCGGGGGTGAAGACGTGGGCGTTGGTGATCCGCAGGTTGGTCAGGTAGCTGGCGTCCTTGTTGACGGCCTCGAAGGAGATCTTGCCCTTGCCGCCGTCCTGGCGGGCGACGACGTCGAAGCTCGCCGGGCTGCTGTCGCCCATCGACCAGCGCACGATCTGGGCCCAGAACTTGCCGAAGCGGTCCCAACTGGCCCAGTGCGTGCCCCACTCGCCGCGCCACAGTCCGCTGGTGAAGACGGCCATCTTGCCGGCCCCGATGTTCCAGTAGGCCAGCACCGGATCCGTCCCGCGGTCGCTGACCCGGACCAGCGGCAGGGAGATGTCCGCCTTGGGGGTGGTCAGCACCATCCCGCCGATGGGCGGCACGGCGTCCAGCCCGGCGACGATCGGATCGAAGCCCGGCAGCCGCGGCTGGACCGGGGGGCGGAAATCCTGGAGCAGCGACCGGCGGACGATCTTGGCCTCTTTCACGAAGATCTGCGGCAGCAGGTTGGGGTTCGTGCAGCGGTAGAAGTGCTTCTCGCCGCCCGAGGCGTGGGTCTGGACGGCGATGTCGCGCAGGGTCTTCTCGACCACGTGGGCCCCGTAGCCGATGCCCACCGTCGAGGCGGTGATCCTCGCGTCCACCATCTTCTGAATGATCTCCGGCGAGGGCGGGCCGGGGTCGCCGTCGCTGATGACGATGATGTGCTTCTGCGAGGCGTCCTTGAGCGACAGCAGGGCCCCCACCGCCTGCCGGAACATGGGGTCGAAGTCCATCATGTCGCCGTTCTGCATCTGGGTGACCGCCCGGAGGATGGCCCGCTTGTCGGCGGCCGGGGCCAGGGGCACGTCCCAATGCGGCCCGCCCGGATTGTACGAGTAGCTGATGACCCCCAGGTAATCGAGCGAGCTGATGGTGTTGATGGCCGCGATGGCCACCTGCTGGCCCCAGTAGTTGCCCCGCGGAATCTCGCAGGAGTGCATGATGATGACCAGGGCCCCGCGGGGCATCTTCTTTTCCTGCTTGATCTCGAAGGAGACCGGGCTGACCTCCTCGAGCGGCTTGCCGATCCACCCGCCGGCGCCGAAGCCGTTCTCCCCGCCGATCATGATGAGCCCCCGGCCCATGTCGCGGACGTAGTTGGCCAGGTCGCGGTGCTGCTTCTCGTTGAACTCGTCGGCGGGGATGTTCGAGAGGATGATCGTGCCGTAGGCTTGCAGCGTCTCCAGGTCGATGCCGTCGCGGAACTGATCGAGCGTGACCAGCCGCACCGCCCCTTCGCCGCCGGCCGTCCCGCCCATCTCCCGGGCCAGGGCGTCGCGCAGCACGACCTCGTCCTGGCTGCCGGGCATGGCCAGGATCAGCACCTGCTGGGGGTTCTGGGTGAAGGTGAAGGCGGTGGCCTTGTTGTTTTCGGCCACCACGTCGGCGGCCTCGTCCAGCGGAGTCAGCCGGGCGTCGAAGCGGTGCACGCCCTCGGCCCGCCCGGCGTCGCGCAGCTCGACGGTCACGTCGAAGCGGTCGGGCCTCATCCCGCCGCTCAAGTCCAGAACCTGGTGGGCCGGGTCGATGCCCACCTCGCGGTCGTTGTGGTAGAGCGTGAGCCGGGCCTTCGTCGGGCGCGTGCTCTTGACGATCAGCCGCACCGGGATGCGCGTCTCCTTCTGCACCTGGGTGGGGACCCAGATGCGGTCGAAGAGAATTTCGTTGTCGTGCTTGAACCGGAGGGGCACGACATCGACGGCCACGCCGCCGGCCAGGGCCGCCTCGATCTCCGCGGATACGTCGCCTTCGTTCTGGTTTCCGTCGGTGAGCAGGACCAGCCGCCGGGCGTAGCCCTCGGGGAACGCCGCCAGGGCCATGCGCACGCCGGCGGCGATGTTGGTCCGGTTGGGCTCGACGCCCACGCCGAACTCCAGGATGTTGGCACCCACCCGGCTGGGTACCACGTCCACGTCGGCCTGCCCGTCGAAGCTGATGACGCCGAAGCGGGCCTCATGGTCGATCTTCTGGGCGGCCTTGACCGTCTCGCGGATGTATTCCTGGGCCTTGAGCCGCAGGGCGTCGGGGATGCTCTTGGACCGGTCCAGCACGAACATCACCGCCACGTGCTCGTTGCGCTTCACGAACTGGACGCGGGCCAGGGCGACCGTCAGGGCGGCGATGACCAGGCTGCGCATCACGATCGCCAGCACCCGCCGGCGCCGGTCCAGCCCGGCCAGCGTGCGCAGCGAGACGCCGGCCAGCACCGGTATGGCCAGCAGCAGCCACAGCCACGCCGGGCGGTCGAAGGAGATCGGAAGGCCAAGCAGCGCCAGCGGCATCGACCTACATCCTGAAAACCTGCACGCGATGGTTCTTGCAGTCCACCACGTAGACCCGGCCCGCTTTGCCGACCGCGATGCCCCAGGGCTCGGCGAACTCGCCGGGGCGGGTGCCGGGGCCGCCCCAGGAATCCAGGCACTTGCCCGTGCGGTCCAGGTGCTGCACGCGGTTGTTCTCGTATTCGCTGACCATGAAGGTTCCGTCGGGGCACAAGGCCAGGCCATAGGGGTATTTGAGCTGTCCCGGCCCGCTGCCCATCGTCCCGATCGAGCCGATCAGCTTGCCGTCGGGGCTGAAGTGGCAGATACGATGCTGAACGGTGTCGGCCACCCAGAGGGTCTGGTCCTTGTCGAGCACCATCACCTGCGGCCGGCGAAGAGCCGCCGGGCCGTCGCTCTGGCAGCCGAACGAGCCGAGATACTCCCACCGCGGTGAAAACCGGCTGATGCGGTCGTTCCCGCCGTATTCGCTCACGTAGCGGGTTCCATCGGCGGCCAGGGCGGTGTGGGTCGGAAAGATGAACTGCCCCGGCCCCTCGCCGGCGGCGCCGAACCGCTCGAGCTCCTGGCCGTCGCGGTCGTAGATGATGACCCGGGCGTAATGCGTGTCGGCCACCCAGACCCGGTTGCGGTCATCGACCATCAGGCCGGTGGGCTTGCCGGCGTCCCATGCGGGCATCCGCCAGGAGGCCTCGAACTCCCCGTCGGGACTGAAGCGCTGGATGCGGGCGGTCTTGTCCACCACGTAGACGGCCCCATCGGGCCCGACGGCGATGGCCCGCGGGTGGACGAACTCGCCGGGACCGATGCCGTGGTTGCCGATGATCTTCTCCGGCAGGCGGCGGGCGCCCGCCTTGTCGCATCCGCCGGCCAGCACCGCCGTCACCAGCACCCCCATCACGACTCGGCGCGTCGGCGCATCCGCGACCCGGCGCGAGGCTCTCGCCCTTCGCTCCGCGCCGCTGGCCCTTGGGGGTTTCGGCAAGACTGGCGCCCTCACGTTGCCTCCACGCCGACGGAACTGCAAGCCTGGAAGGGTAGTATACCCGGAACCGTCGGCTCCGGCCCCTGGGGACCCTGCCTGTATTGACGCCCGGGGCGTGGATTCTTACCTGTTGACGCCCCCGCCATGTGCTCGATCGAGCGTGCGTCCTGAAACCCCGAAACCCGACCGGCGGAAAGCCGGTCCCACACGGGTCTCTGGCTGCACTCCAAACAAGAAAAGGGCGCCGCGCGGTGTCGCGGGGCGCCCTTCGGGTCGCGAATCGGTTCAGGATGAATGAGGCGCGATCGACCGTCTTTCCCCCGTCGCGCGCGACGGGGCACGACAGGCGGGCGCGAGCCCGCCGTTGCGAATCAGGTCCGCCGGCGGCGACCTCGAATCAGCAGTCCGCCCAGGCCCAGCAACGCCAGCGTGCCCGGCTCGGGCAGGGCGTCGATCTCGTACACCAGCGGCGAGGTGAACGGCGAGGCCAGGTTGTCGTTCCCGCCGGTGAACGGATTCACCCCGTCGAAGGGGTCGTGCATGGTGTCGTTGTTGCGATGCACGGCGTAGAAGTTGAACTGAAGATGGGTCACGCCGGACAGCAGCGTCGGGCTCTGGTCGTCGAAGATGCGGACCAGGGTGGTGAAGAAATTGCCCGCCAGGGCGTTGTTGATGGTGCCGGACGGATCCGATTGGAAATAGCCCAGGTCCTGGAAGATGTTGCCGCCGTCGGTCGAGTATTTGACCACGGTAGTGGAGAAGATCCGCCCATCGGCCCCGTTGATGTTGCCGGTGAAGATGCGCAGCTCGGTGATGTTCTTCGGACCGCCCAGGTCGTAGCGGACCAGCTTGACGGGCTGGTCGCTTCCGAGCCCGCCGTTGAACGGGTCGTTGAGCAGGCCGTAGAAGGGTCGCCCGTTGGGGCCGTGGTCGTCGGTGAAGGCCGGAAGCTGGTCCTCCGCCGCCGTATTGACCCCGTGCCAGCCGATGTCGCCGGCCTGCTCGCTGCCGATCAGGCCCGACAACAGGTCGCCGGCCGCGATGGGCTGGGCCAACCCGACGAAATCCTTGTCTCCGTGACTGGTGCTGGAGGTGACCGCCGCCCCGGCCGTCGAGGCGACCGCCAAGGCGACACAAACGATGAGGGTGCCCTTCATCCTGCTCTCCTTTCCCAAATGATGACTCTTGCGGTTTGTTCCGCCACCGATCATTCAATCCAGGCCCGAGCGAGCCTGAAACACGCGATCATGAGCGACGATGAGAATGTTTTCCGCGCTTCCGCGGGACCGCCTCCTGACACCCGGGGCGAGCGACCGCAGCCGGGCTTTGCAATGGGGGCTATTGTCGAGCCGGCCCGCCGGATTGTCAAGTCGGCCGTCAGCCTGAAAAGAGGTGATTTCCCGAAAGGCGGTCCGGCCGCGTTGAAGCCCCCCGGCTGGCCCGATATACTGTTTGTCGAGGGATGGGTCATCAATGACCCGTCCGGCGCGGAGACAACGGGGGCGGCTCGCTGGTCGGGCCGCACAGACGCCAAGGAATGGTCCATGGTCCACAACCGGTTCGCGCCTTTGCGGCCCTCGCGGCGGCGGGGGGGCTTTACACTCATCGAAGTGCTGGTGGTGGTGGCCATCATTGCGCTGCTGGTCGCCATCCTGTTGCCCAGCCTGGCCAGGGCCCGCAAGCTGGCCCGGCGGACGCTGTGCGCCAACAACCTGCACGCCATCGGGCTGGCGGTGGCCGAGTACGCCCATACCTACAAGGAGTTCCCGCATCAGGCCCGTGTGGGCGTGCCGGGGGCCGACGTCCGCAACTCCGGCGGGAACGTGATCGGGGCCTGGCCTTCCGGCGTCCACCAGGTGATCGGGCGTTACATCGGCAAGCGTTCGTCGGTCCGGCCGCACGAGGTCTTCTACTGTCCGGCGGTCGGCGAGGCCGACCGCGGCTCGGTGGACATCGACCGGGAGCAGCCGGTCGGGACCATCGGAAACCCCGAACCCTATCTGCATATCACTTACTTCTACTACGCCCGGCTCGACGCGGGGGCCAATGACCCGGCCCTGCCGCGCAGCGGCGACGTCGATACCAACGGCGACGGGCGCGTCGATGCCCGCGACCTGCCCGCCCGGCGGCGGATGTACGTGACCAAGGAGCCCGACGCCCGCAAGGTGCTGATGGCCGACGCCGTTTCGCTCTGGACCGGCGGGCGGCAGTGGCGCGTGAACCACGGACCGGACTATCGGTCGTTCACCGTCGGGTCCGTTCCCCCGCCCAGGCTCGAAGGTCAGAACCTGGCCTACGGCGACGCCCATGTTTCCTGGCAGCCGGCGATCCGCTTCCCCAAGGACCTGCTGGTGGGCGTCAACCTGCGCTCCACCGCCCAGCTCTGGCAGGAGCAGGACTATCATTGGTGGTAATCGCATGGAGCCGCCCGACCGGGTCTGGTATACTTCCAGTTGAAACGAGGAGGCTTGGAATGAAGAATCTTCTCATCGCGTTCGCGGGTACGTGCGTCCTGGCCGTCGCCGCTTCGGGCGCGGTCGTCTATTCCACCAGCCACGGAAACGCCGCGATGGCCGGGCTCGAGCAGCCCATCGCGGTCGGCGACCTGCTCTCGGGGCTGATCCCCGTCGAGCAGCCGGGCGACCTGTTCTGGCACCCCGTCAACACGGCCGCGGAGGACCGGCTTCCGGCCTTCACCGACGACCACGGCCCCAACGGGCGGATCTTCTACGGCCTGCTCAACGATCCCTTCTTCGGCGGCGAGGGCAGCGACGACCCCGTCAAGCTGGTGCAATACGACCTGGGCGGGCCGAAGAACATCGCCGAGCTGCGCATTTACTCCGGCAACATCAACAACGCCGACGGGCGGGTCTTCTCCACCACCGTCGTGCTCTACTCGACCGACGGCGGCGGCTTCTTCCACGAGCTGGGCTACTTCCAGTCCGATCCGTCCGGAACCACCAACTACGGTGTGCACAACTCGACGCTGGTGCGCATCTTCGACGATCAGGGCCAGGCCCTGCTGGCCGGCGTGACTCACCTCCAGTTCAACTTCTACGCCGTGCACCGCAACAACGACCAGATGCACGACCCCTACAACGGCGCGAACCCCTATACCAGCGCCGACGACGGGCTGCTCTCGCCGTTCACCTCGCCGCTGATCTGGGAGATCGACGCCCTGGCCTTCACCGGCGAGGTCTGCAACAACGGCGTGGATGACGACGGCGATTCGTTCGTGGACTGCGCCGACCCCGGTTGCTTCCAGAGCCCCTTGTGCCCCTGCAACCGCCCGTTCGCCGACAGCGACGGCGACGAGGACGTGGACCAGGCCGACTTCGCCGCGTTCCAGTTGTGTTTCACGGGCCTCGAGTTGGGCGTCCCGGTGATTCCCGGCGTGCTCTGCGACTGCTTCGAGCGCACCGGAGACGGCCGGATCAACGAGGACGACCTGGCCCGGTTCACGCTGTGCGTCTCCGGCCCGGCCATTCCGGCCGACAAGACCTGCGGCGACTGATGTGATGCTGGATGGGGGATCGCGGATTGCGGTTCTGGCGGAGTTGACGTCGACCGCCCGGGATCCAAATCGATAATCCAGAATCCGGGCGGCGTGAAACCTTGCATCCCGAACCCTGAACTCTGAACCCTATGACCACCGGCTCACCCGTCGAGGAGCTGTTCGGCGCGAGCAAGGCCCTGATCGGGATGGTGCACGTGTCGGCCTTGCCGGGTACGCCCTTTGCGTCCTGGCCGATCGCGCGGATCGTCGATCACGCCGTCGCCGAGGCGAAGCTGCTGGCCGGGGTCGGTTTCCACGCCCTCATCGTCGAGAACATGCATGATCGGCCTTACCTGCCTGGGCGGGTGGGGCCTGAGATCGTCTCGGCGATGACGCTGGTGGCCGGCGCGGTCCGTCAGGCCGTCTCGATCCCGATCGGCGTGCAGATCCTGGCCGGCGCGAACCGCGAAGCCCTGGCGGTGGCCCTGGCCGCCGGGGCGAGCTTCATTCGGGCGGAGAACTTCGTCTTCGCCCAGGTGGCCGATGAGGGTTTGATGCCGCAAGCCGACGCCGGGCCGCTGCTGCGCTATCGCCGGCAGATCGGCGCCGAGCACGTCCGCATCTTCGCCGATATCAAGAAGAAGCACGCCGCCCACGCCCTCACCGCCGACGTGGACCTGGCCGGCGCCGCCCGCGCGGCGGCGTTCTTCGGGGCCGACGGCGTCATCGTGACCGGCCCAGCGACCGGCGAACCGGCCCGGCCGGAAGACGTGTGCGTGGCCCGAGCCGCCGTCGAGCTGCCGGTCGCAGTCGGCTCCGGCCTGGCCCTCGACAATCTCCGCGACTACTGGGAACCGGCCGATCTCTTCATCGTCGGTTCGGCCCTCAAGCACGACGGCCTCTGGCACAACCCCCTCGACCCCGACCGCGTCGCCGGTTTCGCCGCGTTTTTTCGGTCACTGGCCGCGGAAGTGGCCCCTCGGCCGGATTGCTGACGCGCCGGTGGGCGGGAAGCCCTGTCCCATACCACCCGCCTGCCGCGCCCTGGTGGGCGGCATAGCGCGTGGCAGGGCCACACGGTACTCCGGGTGGCCATGCGGAGGGGCGGGCCGCTCGTCGCGGAATCACCCGGCTGCTCCGGGAGCCGGTGTCTGGCGTTGCCTCAGTGGTCTTCTGCATGGCCACGCAAGCCTGAGGCCATGCCACACCACGCGCCGGGCCCGGACGGCGCAAGCGCACCGTTTGCCCCGAATTCCTTCTACCCCCCCCGGCCCGCCTCCTGTTCTCGAGGAAAAGCGGCGGGTCAGGCCTTCGGGGCCGCTGTGAGATCCTTGGGCTCGCCGGCGGGAGCCGCGGCGGCCGTGGCGGACCGTTCGGGTGCGGCGCGTTCGCGGGCCACCTCCGGCTGGGCATCCCTGGGCCGCTCGACCGGCGGCAGACCCAGGATCGCCCGCGCCCGGGCCAGGGCCGCGTCGATATTCTCGAACATGTTCTCGCGCCCGACCTTCTCCACGAAGCCGGCCTGCATGAACGCGAACAGCGGCTGGGCGTGCACGCCGGCCAGCAGCAGCCGCGTGTGCTGGCGCCGGCACTTGAACAGGAACTCCTCCAGGGCGTGCAGCCCGGTCGCATCGATCGCCGGCACCCGCCGCATCCGCAGGATGAACACCCGCGGCGCCGGCTCGATGTGGCTGAGGATGTCCTTGAGCCGGTCGGCCACGCCGAAGAACAGCGGACCGTTCACCTCGTAGACCTCGACGCCGGCGGGCACCTCCCGGCGGGCGATGGCGTTGGGGTCCTTGCGGGCGGCCAGCTCGTCGCTCTCGTCCTCCTCGCCGGCCAGCTCCTGCTTGACCGCGCTGACCCCGGAGACGTCGGCCATCCGCTTCATGAACAGCAGCGACGCCAGCACCATCCCCACCCCCACCGCGATGGTCAGATCGGTGAACACCGTCAGCCCGAAGGTGGTCAGCAGGACCGCGATGTCGCTGTACGGGGCCCGCAGGATGTAGCGGAAGTGGTCGATCTCGCTCATGTTCCAGGCCACGACCAGCAGGACGGCGGCCAGGCACGCCAGGGGGATCCTGCCGGCCAGGGGCCCCAGCAGCACCATGCACAACAGCAGGGTGACGGCGTGGACCATGCCGGCCAGGGGCGTCCGGCCGCCGGATTTGATGCTGGTCGCGGTCCGGGCGATGGCCCCGGTGGCGGGGATGCCGCCGAACAGAACCGACGCGACGTTGGCCGTCCCCAGGGCCACCAGCTCGCAATCGGCCTTGTGACGCGTGCCCAACATGCCGTCGGCCACCACCGCCGACAGCAGCGACTCGATGGCCGCCAGGATCGCGATGGTCGTCGCCGACGGCACCAGCTCCTGGATCATCGACCACTCGACGTGCGGCACGCGCGGGACCGGAAGCATCCGCGGAATGCCCCCGAAGCGGGTGGCGATGGTCTCGACCGGAAGGTTGAACGCCCACACCGCCGCCGAGGCCAGCAGGACGGCCACGATGTACGCCGGCACCCGCGGCGCGAACCGCCGGAGCAGCAGAATGACCAGCAGGGCGCCGGCCCCCACGCCGAAGGCCGGCGGCGTCCAGGTCGCGTAGTTCTCCGCCAGGGCCTGGAGCTTGTGCACGAAATCCGCCGGCACCGCCCCCATCTTCAGGCCGAAGAAGTCCTTCACCTGCGACGTGGCGATGATGACCGCGATGCCCGAGGTGAACCCGGTGATGACCGGATAGGGGATGAACTTGATCATGGCCCCGAAACGGGCCAGGCCCATGATGATGACGATGACCCCGGCCATGGCCGTCGCCACCGCCAGCCCGTCGTAGCCGTGCCGCGAAGCGATGTCATAGACGATGACGATGAAGGCCCCGGTCGGCCCGCCGATCTGCACCCGCGAACCGCCCAGAGCCGAGATCAGGAACCCGGCCACGACGGCGGTGAACAGGCCCATGGCCGGCGGCGAAATCAGCACCCCCTGGGCCCGACCGGCGTCGATCACGCTCTGGGGGATCGAGGCGATCCCGAAGGCGATGGCCAGGGGCAGGGCGATGACCCCCACGGTCAGACCGGCGACCAGGTCGCGCAGAACCTGTTGACGGGTATAGCCCTCGCGGAGGCAGACGATGGACTTGGGCAGGAACCGAGGCAACCAGCAACCCCTCAGGCCAAATACTCCCTATATATCCGCTCGACGGCGATATCAAGGGGTCTGCTCCGGCCGGGGCGCGGGGGCCCGTGTCCGGTAAGCCGGGCTCTTCGAGGTGCTCGGGACGGCGGCCGTTGATTGCCGCCACTCGATTCCCCGGGGTTTCGCGGCAACAAGTCGCCGCCGTCCTGGAAGGGACGCATTCGCCCGATCCGCCGCTCGTGTCACGCCCCCAACCGAGACCGCCGATGACGCTCAGCGCTTCCACAGCAGTTTGAAGGCGACGAACAGCAGCATGACGCCGAACAACCGCTGCAACCACAGGTCGGAGATGCGGTTGGCCAGGTGAGAGGTCCCCCAGCTTCCCACTGCGAGCATCGCCGAGATGAGCAGGGCGATACGCAGGTTGACGTGTCCTTCACGGTAATAGATCGCCGCGGCGCCGAGCGTGACCGGGGGGACCATGGCCGCCAGGGCCGTCCCCACGGCCTGATGCTGGCTCATGCCGGCGAAGAACACCAGGGCCGGGATCAGGAATACGCCGCCGCCCAGCCCCACCAGCCCGCTGAGCGCGCCCGCCGAAAGCCCCAGAACCGCGAAGATCAGGTATGATTTCATGTCAACTCCCGGTACCGCAAGTGGGCACGGATTGCCATTCGCATCAGCCCGCTCCAAACCCCATGTGGCGCCGGCTTCCAGCCGGTCGGCATTCCGGGGTTCGGGAGGGGCTCTTCATCGTCGGCCCTCTGCCGGATGTTTCCACGATCGCCGCTTCCGGCCGGCGTGGCAAGCCTCGCGACAGGGGC
Source organism: Phycisphaerae bacterium (assembly GCA_039961895.1). Taxonomy (GTDB): domain Bacteria; phylum Planctomycetota; class Phycisphaerae; order UBA1845; family PWPN01; genus JAAXZI01. Next base: position 15,729 of record JABRVU010000156.1, read on the forward strand.
CTGGCACTCGGCGGCGGCGTATATGATTATCCGCCGGGCGATCTTCAGCCGGACGGTCCCTGAAAGCGTGCGGCGGATCTGCCCACTCATGCCCGCGCCGCAGCGGCCGATCGGCACGAAGCATTCGCCTTCATCGACGGACAGGCTTCACCGCGCTGAGCGAGCAATGCCCGGAGCGGGCCGCTACGTCGCGCTCCCGGATCATGCGCTCCTCCGCGTGAGCAGCCCGACGATGACGACCACGACCACGGTGACGAAGGTGAGCACCAGGCTCAAGGCGATGGCCCGGTCCAGGCTGACCGAGGCCAGGTTCAGATAGATGCTGACCGGCATGGTCTCGGTCTTGCCCTTGACGGCCCCGGCCAGCGTGGATGAGGCCCCGAAGTCGCCCATGGCCCGGCCCCAGCCCAGCACGAAGGCCGCCAGGATGCCGTTGCGGGCCAGCGGCAGGGTCACGTGTCGGAAAGTCCGCCAGGGCGTGCAGCCCAGCAGGCGGGCGACCTGCTCGAGCCGGACGTCGATCGACGAGAACGTGGATCGCGCCACCACCACTGCGACCGCGAAGGCCATGAAGAACTCGGCCAGCACGATCCCGGGAACCTCGAACACGAAGCGGATCAGGTGCTCCTCGATCCACGTTCCGGCCTGGGTTCTGAAGACCAGCAGCAGGGCCACGCCCAGGCTGATGGGCGACATCACGATGGGTACGATGAGCAGGCTCTCGACCAGCCAGCGTCCCGGAAACGCGAATCGGGCCAGCGCCAGGCCGGTCGGTACGGCCAGCACAATGGCGAAGACGGCGGCCAGCCCCGAGGTGACGAAGCTCAGGTAAACGGCGTTCTGGACGTCGTGGTCGCCCAGGGCCCGCAGCGGCGCCCGCGGGCCGGTGTAGGCGCCCTGCACCAGGATCAGCAGCAGCACCAGCGTGACGCTGACCCCCAGGGCCGACAGCAAAAGGGCGTCAAACCACTTGTTTTTCATGCCGTGTCGCTCGAGGGCGGTCGGCGTCGGACCGCTACCAGCCTGCCGGCAGGGTCCGCTCGTCCCCGACGGGCGTATCGG
>JABRVU010000157.1:0-51771 GCA_039961895.1 Phycisphaerae bacterium
TCGGTACATTCCGTCCGGCGCACCGCCACCTACGACATCACGTATCTCGTCTGATTCTTTCCTCTGACGATGCTCTCCCGTGCGAAGGGTACCCTTCGCAAACCGCGAAGGACCTTCGTACCCGTAAACCTCGTCATATCAAGCTGTTGAGCCGACACTGCGAAGGTGCGAAGGGTTTCAGGGGTTCATCCCCTTACTCAGAAAAAAATACCGCATGTCGTGATCCCGTGTCTCCCGAGGGATCACCGCTTGTTTTTTTTCGGTCCGCGCGGGAGTGACCCTCTCTACATCCTTCGCACCTTCGCATTCTTTATTCATATCTATCAGCAATATCAATCAGCTACGGCACTGCGAAGGTTCCTGCGAAGGTTCGAACCGCATTCATCGACCTTCGCACCTTCGCATCCCGACGGCAGGGACCCCGCTCCGGTAGGTATCCCATGAACGGAAACCACCCGATTGGAGCAGAGAACGTGAGCCTTCTCGAACTCATGATGCAACAGACCGCCGGAGGATCAGCCCCGGTCGATACGAGCAACCCGTCGGTCGATGTCTCCAAGCCGGAGACATCGGAACCGGCTGAGCGCAACGGTCCGCAGGAAACCGCCGATCCCGACGGCACCGCCCTCTATGCGGCCACGAATCTGGACTCCTGGGAAACCGACAAACCTCGATACTTCGCGCGGGACGTGGGCATGGACGGCGTCTGCTATCGCCGTCTGGACCCGGAATACTACGCTTGGCTCCGGCACAAGATGGCGCTGGCCAAAAAAGCGCTGGAGGCAGGACGACTCGATTCCGCCGCCTTCGACGGATTGCGAACCCGCTTCAACGAAATCCATGCATGGGCGGTCGCACGTTTCGGTGAGAACGAGCTTCTCGCCGCCGTTCGGAGCCTCGATCCCAAGGCATATCCTCCGCCGGCGATTGACCCGGCCGCCCAGAGCCGTCCCGCTTGTGCCGCACCCGTCTCTCCGGTTGCATGTCCCCCTGGACCGGCTGTCGAGCAATACCTTTACCCCAAGGACGGGGAGTGGCGTTTTACGGAGAAGGTCCCGCAATCGGCCATCGACAAGGTCGATGCCATCCGCGACCAGGCGCTCTCCCTCGACTGGTCCGAGGCGCGGCTCTATCAGAACCGGGGACGGTTCCGCTTCCCCTGCGGCGAAGACTACGGACTCGTCTGTTTCGTCGATGCCAACGAACGCATCGGCCAAGTGACCCGGCAGTACATCGAGATCGTCGGCCCGCCACCGCGGGAGAACCGTCTTCGTTTTCACAACCCCGACGTGGATCAACCATGGCTCAAGAGAACGAATCCGGAAACATGAAACGGCCCTACGCCAATGCCAGGGACGTTCTGCCGTCCGAGGTGCTCGACACCGTCCGGCGGCATTTCACCGGTCTCCTCTGGGTGCCGAGCGACGTGGGTTTTTACGAGGAACGCCGCAAGCTCGTATTGGCGCTCAAGGGACAAGGCGTGCCTACCCGCGAAATCGCCCGGTTGTCCGGCGTCACATCGCGCCGGGTGCGCCAGATCGTGGCTCAGAGCCGCGAGGAATCCATCCCGACGCATCGCGATCCGCTCCGGTAGATATCGAGGGAGGTTCCCCTGAAGAGGGCGAAATCCGCCTTCCGCCCCGAACCCCGAGATGCCGAAACGAAAAATGCGGTGACCATGGCAGACGACCAGGCCCAAGACGGGATCGGAAAACACGACGCGGGTCAGCTCAAACGCTGGCACCGCAACGCTGCGTCCGAGCAGGAGGTCCGCAAGACCGCCAAAGCACGGACCGGCAGCGGCGCGGCTCCGGGCAACCAGAACAGCCTGCGCCACGGCATCTACGCCGACCGCTTTCTCTCCCCGGAGGAGCGACCTCTCTTCGAGGCCATCATCGGCCAGCTCTACCAGGACTTCGTGTTCAACAAGAGCTCGGACTTCATGCAGGTCGAGCTGGTGGCGGTCTACTTCCTCAAGCTGGGCCGGGCGCAGGAGTCCGGCGACTGGGACGCCGCCGAGCGGCTGGACCGGATGATCCGCTGCCACCTCAAGGACCTCAAGGCCACCAAGATCGCCCGTGAGGGTGAGGCATCCCAGGGACCGGAGACGACGCCGGCTGAGTGGGCCACGGCTCTGCTTGAGAAGCTGGCGGAGTCGCAGAAGAAACCGGCCCGGAAAACGACCGCAAGAGGGAAAACACGGAAATGAGGTCGGATAACACCACCACCCGCCATGCAGCGACCCGCGAAACACGCGGACTTGCGGCCAGCGCCGGCCTGGGAATGTCGGATAAGACGTGTTCTCTGACATTCCGAAGCCGCCGGTCGGCGGAAGGTTCTGTCAATCAATGCTTCCGCCCGGCATCTCAAGGCTTCGATGCCGCCCGCATCATTGCCTGCGGATGTGTTCGGGGACGCGACTGTAGGCTGACTGTCTCTTTCCTCTGTCATTGCCTGTCCGAAGGCGGGAATGGAAAAGCGGCCCGGGTGGACCGCTTGGCTTCCATGGTCGGCGGCGGATCAGAGACGCTCGAGGGCGTCCTCCAGCGCGCCGTCCACAAGGTGGGTGTAGACCTGGGTGGTCGACAGGTCCCGGTGACCGAGGGCCCGCTGGACCACCAGGATATCTCCGGTCCGGCTGTAGAGGTGGGTGGCGAAGGTATGCCGGAGCGCATGCGGGCTGAGCTTCTTGTCGATGCCTGCGGCCTTGAGCCAATACTCGAGCCGCCTGGCCACCTGCCGCTCGCAGAGTCGCTCCCCGCGGTTGGAGAGGAACAAAGCCCGGCATTCGCCGTCGCCCCGGCGTCGGCGCTCGACCAGGTAACTCCGCAGGAGGGATCGCAGAGTGGACTTTAGAAACTTCACTTGCGGGACGGAGCCCTTGGCGAGCACGCGGAGATGCTTGGCGTCGAGGTCCACGTCCTCGATGTCAAGGTCGACGAGTTCCTGCAGCCGGATGCCGGTCCCGAGGAAGACCTCGATGATGACGCGGTCCCGGACTGCCAGCGAGGATGCCCTGCCGCGAAGTTCCTTGAGCAGACGGCGCTTCTCGGCCTCGGTCAGAAACTTGGGGGGAGTCCGGGGAAGCCTGCGAAGGGTCAACGACCCGGCCGGATTCTCCCGGACGATTTCGTTCCGCTCGGCCCAGGTGAAGAACGACCGGACGGCCGCCTTGAACCGGTGCATGGACGCCGGCGACCGGACGCCGCCTCCGGCCGAGGTCGTCACCTGCGGTGAGGTCAACGCCTCGTCGATCATGGGGCTGGTCACCTCCTCCGGGACGATCCCCGGATGCCCCCGGAGGAGCGCCTCTGACAGGTACGAGAGGTCGCGCAGGTATGCGCTGATGGTGTTCTCCGAACGCCCTTCGGCCGCGAGCCTCCTGCCGAAGGCTTCCAAGGCTTCGGTGAAACCGGGCCGCGCGCTGGAAGGCTCAGGACTGCTCAGCAGCCGGAGACTCGATGGCGTCGTGTTCGTCATTACGCTCTCCTCCTTTCTTGGCGCTCCGGCCCATGGGCGTGTCCTTGGGCAGGGGCAGCTTGTCGATGCGGCCGGTATCCTTGGCCCAGATCAGAAACATGCGGAGCACCCGCTTGGTCTTTTCGACCGTGGGCACGGAGCGCTCCCGCCCGTTGGGCAGCTTGAGCAGCGCATCGGACTTGAAGAATTTTCCCACGTGCGGAATGAGGACGCTGGACAGCTTGCGCTCCGCACCGAAGAAGGCCTCGATCTGCTCGAAGTCCTTGCCGTAGGTGTAGAGCGTCCGCTCCTTTTTCCCCTGGGTCCGCAGGTGTTCCAGATAGGCCTGGGCGGCCTGATGCAGGGTCTCGTTCATGATTCGTTCTCCTTTCGTTTGTTGAGTTCAGGTTTCCCGGACCGGATGGTCCCGGCGTCGAAAACGCGCATTCGGCACCTCCTTTCAAACGGCTCAAGTCCTTGTAAATCAAGGCGCTGCGCACATTCACATACAGGCTTCGTGTGCGCCGGAAGTCAAGGCGTTCCATGCACATTCCAGAGAAACAATCAGGCCCGGGGCGGGCCGGGAGGGGAATCATGAGAAGACAGGTCGAAACGATCCTGAAGGCGCTGTTGGCAGCGAGTCTGGCGGCATCCCTGCTGGGTTGCGCCGCTGCCAGACCGCCTCAGCGGATTCAGGACGCCATTCACACGGCGAACCGCTATATGCCCGAGTACGTGGCCGAGGCCAACAAAGCCCTGGCCGACGCGGAGCACCCGGACCGGGAGCGCCTGGTCGGCATCGGTGACCGGTTGGCCGAGGTATTGGACGCCATGGACCGTTGGGCGTCGAGGCAGGAAAAAACGCCGGAGGAGGACAAGCGATGAAGGAAATCCTGGAACGGAACAGCGAGGCCGTCCGCGAGGCTGGACGGCAACTGGTCGAGATCGGTGCGGAGCTGGCTGCCGGGAAAATCGACGATGCCCTGGCCCGGCTCGATACCGCACGGCAGGCTTACCCCGAGTGGGAGGAGCTCGATCAAGCCGCGGCTGATATCGAAGGGGTGATCCGCGACCGCGAAGGAATGCTCGCCGTCCAGCACATCCTGGCCGAGATCATCGGCACGGTCCTCGGGTCGGCCTTGAGGTCGAGGCTGCCCTGATGGCCCGGATATCCGCCAAGGAGCGCAAACTGGCGGAGACCCTGGCGGACCCGGTCCTCTGGGGGCAGGGATACCTGCGCAACCGCGACGGGGGACAACGGGTCTACTGGCCGCACCAGGCGGAAGACCTGCTCTGCCCGGACAAAAATATCATCCACCTGGACGGACGCGACGTGGGCAAGAGCGTCTGCATCACCACCGATGCCCTGCATTTCGCCTTCACCAACCGAGGCTGCCAGGGACTCGTCGCCGCGCCCCACCAAGGGCATCTCGACACGCTGATCGAGGAGATCGAATTCCAGCTCGACGCCAACCCGGACCTCATGGTCAGTGTGGCTCTCACCAAATACGGCAAGCCCAAGATTCACCGCAAACCATACTTCCGGCTCGAATTCACCAACGGCGCGATCCTCTACTTCCGTCCCGCCGGGGCTTACGGCGACGCTTTCCGCTCGCTGCATGTGGACCGGGTCTGGGTGGACGAAGGGGCTTGGCTCACCGAGCGGGCCTGGAAAGCCCTTCGCCAGTGCCTGAAGTCGGGCGGCAGACTGCGCATCTATTCGACGCCCAACGGGCTGCGTGACACGACCTATTACCGCTTGACCGGCTCGACCCAGTTCCGGGTGTTCCGCTGGCCTTCCTGGCTGAACCCGGCGTGGACCCAGGAGCGGGAGGCCGAGTTGCTGGAGTTCTACGGCGGCCGGGACAGCGCGGGCTGGCAGCACGAGGTGGCCGGCGAACACGGCAAGCCTTCATACGGCGCGTTCAACATCGAGCACCTCAATCTCTGCCGACAGGATGTGGTCGAGTACCAGAAGGTCGTCGTCACCGGCGGGGAACTGCGTGGCTGCGCCACCGAGGAGGAATCCCACGACCGCCTGGAGATGCTACTCAATCTCATGCCGCGGACCGGCGTCTTCTGGATCGGAGGAGACTTGGGATACACCAACGACCCGACCGAGATCGTCGTGTTCCAGGAGATCGAACTGCCCGAGCGCAGGATCGTCAAGCTGGTTCTGCGGGTCCGCATGGAGCACGTGGCCTATCCTCACATCGCCCAGACCATCGCGCTTCTGGACCGGTATTACACAGCCGCGGGCATCGGCGTGGACAACGGCGGCAACGGAATGGCCGTCGTTCAGGAACTGCTGACCCTGGACAAGTACAAAGACCTGGCTCTTCAGGGGCGGCTGCGCGGTTACGACTTCGGGGGCATGACCACCTTGGCCGTGCGCGACGGCCACGAGGTCAGGAAGCGGACCAAGGAATTCATGACCAGCCTTATCGCCGGGGCGCTCCAGCGACGTCAGCTTGTGTTCCCCATCGACGACCTGGAGATCGAGGATCAGTTCACCACCCACACCTACACGCTGCACGACGGGCGCATCGTCTATTCCAAGGGCAATGACCACATCATTGACGCCGTGCGCTGCGCCATGCTGGCCCGGGAGCAGTCCACCCTCAACCAAGTGGGCGAGGAGACGGTCTCTCTGGTGCCGCTGACGACCGATCCGGTGTTCATCTGAGAGAAACGACCAAAGCCTCCAGTGTTTTTCATGGAGGCATTCGATTTGACGAAAATCCACAAAACCCAGCTTTTTCCCCGGATATCCCGTTTCGATGTCAAGTCCCGTCCCCGGTCAAAAGGAATCTCATGCAGCTATTCCGTCGATTCCGGGAGTTCGAGTAGGAACCGCCATGCCGGTACCACCTCGATGGTCCCGCCGCCGGCCTCGATCCGCTCGTCCTCGTTCCGGGTCACGATGGTTCCGGTTTTCAGTTTCAGTTCGGCCATCGCCTCACCCAAGGCCGCGGTCTCCCGTTTCCGCGTTTGCGGCTCCGCCAGGGACTCGCACACCTGGACCAGCATCTTGGGCCGGCCGCGCATCGGTACGATGAAATCGACCTCCCGGCCGGTCCTGGTCTTGTAATAGTAGATTTCCGGATGAAGACGCCGGAGCGTGGTGAACACGAGGTTCTCCAGGAGATGGCCGGAGTTGACCAGAATTCCTGACGACACCGAAGTGACCAGTGCGTGATCGATGCAGTAGACCTTTTTCGGATTGGTGTTGCTGCGCGCAAGGGATGGGTCGAATATGCGCACGGTGAACAGGAAATAGGCGTCCTCGAACCATTCCAGGTAATCCGACACCGCGGACTTCGGAGCCTTGTGGCCCAGCGACTTGAGATAGCCCGTGAGACTGTTGACCGAGTAATGCGAGGCGGTGTTGTCCACCAGCCAGTGCGCCAGATCGGTCACCGCCTTCGGGTGTGAAACGTCGTGGCGCTCGACCAAATCCCGAAACAGGATGGTGTGGAAATATTCCTGGTGGGTCTTGATTCTTAAATGTCGGGAGAGACCGGCGACCTCTGGAAAGCCGCCGGTCTCCCAGTATTCCTCGAAGGCCTTCTGAACGAGGAGCCGCTTCTTCGTCGACAAAGCGCCCTCGCTCTCGATTCCTTTGTAGTCCAGGAATTCCCTGAACGAAAAGGGAAACATCTCCCACGAAAGCGCCCGCCCGCGCATTTGGGTTGCGATCTCCTTCGACAGCATCCGGGCCGACGAACCGGTCAGATACACCTCGCATTTTTCCGTACGCATCAGGCGGTCGACGAAGGGTTCCCAACCGGGGGCGGCCTGAATCTCGTCAAAGAAGCAGTAGACTGTCTCGGTGTTTTTCTTCTCAGGATAGATGGAGTAATAGGCCTCGGCGATCAGGCCGAGATTGTCCTGCCGCAGGTTGTGGAGGCGGTCGTCGAAAAAATTCAGATACAGAATGTTCTGCCGGAGGACCCCGCCGTCCAACAGCCGCTGAATGACCTGAAACAGGTATGTCGACTTGCCGCTCCGGCGCACCCCGATGCAGACGGCGGCTTTGCCGTGAACCGTCTCGATACGCAAACGCCGGGGCACTCCGGTCTCCAGCCGGGTTTCCTGGAAGTCCAGGATGATGGATTTGATCGTTTCTATCATAAGGTCACTCCTGGCCATGGTTCTTTCCGGTTTCAGCCTCATCCGGAAATAAATATAGCCGGATAGGCCTGTGAGTGTCAAGGGATATTTCCGGATACGGTCTGGCATTCCCAGCCCGAACAACCCGCCCACCGACGTTCCTTCCCCGCCTCCGGTAGATAACCCCAGGGGCGGGCTTTCCCCGCCACACGGCGCGAATGTCGCGCCCACAAGGGCAAGAAACAGAGAGGACCCCGGTGGAAACACGAAGCAACCCGACACCCCACAGCCCGGCATCCGGATCGGGCGCTGAGCCGACGCCGCTTTCAGCGGACGGTCTGGTGCTCGTTCCTCTGGCAGCCGCCGCGGCCTTGGACCCGTCCGTGTTCAGCAAGGTCAACGCCTCCGAAGCGATCCCGGCCTCCTGGGAGGACCGGGCGCGCAAGGCCTGGGAGTACTACCTCGAAGAGCCGCTGGTGAAGAACTGCGTCAACTCCTGGCGCACCTTCGCCGTGGGCGAAGAAATCAAGATCGCGGGCGATGACGAGAAGGTGAAATGGGAGGCCGTGGATGTCGCCGACCGCCTGGGCGTCTCCGAGTTCGTCAAGGACATGATTCTCCAGCTCCTGGTCAAAGGCGACGCCGTCGGATTCAAACGCTACACCAAGGACGGCAAGGATCTGGAGGAACTGGTCTGCGTCAACCCGGTTTCGGTCAAGGTCAAGTACGCCCAAGGGCGGCTCGTCGAAGCCCGGCAGACGCCGGAAGACAATCCCGCCGCGGACGAGGGGCTGGACCTGCCCGTGGAGCAGGTGCTCCACCTCAAGTGGGACGCGCCGGCCTTCTCGCCACGGGGCAACTCGCTCGTCCTTCCCGCGTTCCAGTCCATCGAACTTCTCCGCGACTACCGCCGGGCCGAACAGGCCATCGCCAAGCGCTGGGCCACGCCATTCAGGCTTCTCAAAGTCGGTGGCGCGTTCGGCCAGAAGATGGTCATGCCCGACCAGAAGATGCTCGAACAGGTCCGGGACATGGTCAACAAGATGGACCTCAAGAGCGGCTTGGTCGTCCCTTTCTACGTCACGGTCGAGACCCACGGCACCGAAGGGCAGGTCCTCAACGTCGAGGACAAGGTCAAGGAGGTGAAGGAGGACATCGTCGTGGCGCTAGGCCTCTCGCGGTCGCTGGTGACCGGGGACGGCCCGAACTTCGCCACGGCCTCGGTGAGCCTCCAGAAGATGCTGGTGATGATCCGGGAGATCAAGCAGGCCGCCCGGAGCATCCTGAACTGGATATTCAACGACTGGCTGGAGCTCAAAGGCTGGGAAGACAAGACGCTCCAGTTCCTGTTCAACGACCTTGATCCCTCGGACGCGGTCGATTTCAAGCGCCTGCTCATCGAGCTCTACGACCGCAAGCTCATCAGCCGTTCGAGCCTGCAACTGAAGATGGACCTCGACCCTGACATCGAGGCGGCCAACCGGGAGACCGAGAAGCGCTCGGTGGACATGCTCGACGAAAAGCAGATCAAGCCCATCGTCGATATGGTGACCGCCGGAATCATGGGCGTCGAGACGGCCCAGGAGATGCTCGGCCTCGATCCGGCGAAGAACCCGACGGGAAGTCGCGCCGAGGCATCGTGGGCCGGGCCGTTCGCCCGCGCAAGCATCGCCGCCGCCGTGTGCGACGATTGCGCGCATTTCGACGGCGATCTCAACCACTGCCGGGTCCAACGAAACGAAACCACCTTCGATACACCGGTCTGCCGTTTCTTCGACCCGAAGACCGCCGCGATGGAACGCGGTTCCGACCGGGAGAAGGAACCGACGTCCCGGCAGGCAGCGTGCCGGGAGTGCGGGGGATGATCGGTGCGCTCGCGGCAGAACGTCCGCTCTCCCAAGCCGAGGCCATCCGCCTGGCCACGGAGAAAAGCGTCCGCGCCCGCAATCTCTATACGGAGCAAACGGTCGCCGAGCTGACCGCGATGCTTGCCGGGGCCGAGGAGGAGGTCCGCCGCGCTATCCTCCGCTACAAGAGTCTCGGCTCCCTCCCCGACAACAAGCTGGCCGCTCTCGAAGGTCTCAAGAAACTCCAAGCCGACATCCAGGAGACCACGAGCCGCCTGCACCGGGAGCAGACGCTGCTTTTCCGGAAGACGGCCAAGACATCCTTCCGCCAGGGCATCTACCGAGGCATCGACGAGTTCGCCGCGGCCCAGCTTCCCTTTTACCGCGACTTGACCCCGGAGGGCATCGACAAGCTCGCCACCCGAGTGTTCACCCTGGTGGATACCGATGCCCTCGATTTCATGACCAACTACAACCTGGTCCTGGCCGGCGACGTCAACCGCGAGCTGGCCGACGGCATCAAACGGGTCGTGATGGGCGGCATCGCCACCGGCAAGGGCGTCGAGGACATCGTCCGCGACCTCGGGCGCGTGGTGAAAGACCCGGAGTCCTTCCGCTACGCCGGTTCCAAGGTGTTCACCAAGGCGCAGTATCGCATGGAGGTGATCGCCCGCACGGAGGTCCTGCGCGCCCATAACCAGGGGCGACTCAAGTTCCACGACCGGGTCGGAGTCCGGAAACTCGAATGGATGACCATGGAGGACGAGCGGGTCTGCCCGGTCTGCGGGCCGCTGGACGGCAAGGTGTTCGACACGAACCGCTTTCCCCGGCAACCGGCCCATCCCAACTGCCGCTGTACGAGTGTGGTCGCTTGGCCCCTGGTGATCTGCGGAGGAGAGCTGGGGGCGAAAGCCGCGGCTGAACCCGCCGCGTGCATCATCCCGCCCCAGGCCATCGAAGAGCAGGCGAAGGCCAAGGCGGCGGAAGACGCGAAGCTCAAGGCAGCCTTCGAAGGCGGACAGATCGCCGACCTGAACACTCTAAGCGTGAAGCAACTCCAGACCCTGGCCAAGCAGAACGGCGTCTCCATCGCCCGGACCAAAGCCGACTTCATCCATCTGCTCGACGCGGCGGAGCCGGGCGTGGACCACTCCACCCTCTCCGGAGCCGCCCTCGACGCCAAGCTCAAACAACACAAGATCGGCCTGCTCCGCACCAAGGACGACCTGATCCAACTCCTGGCGCAGAAACAGGCGTCCCTCAAGCAGGCGCAGCAACTGGCGGACCAGCTCAAGAAGATTCCGCCGAGCGGCGGGCTGCATGACCTCACCGTGGTCGAGCTGCAGGAGATGGCCAAAGCCAAGGGCGTCTCCCTCAACATGACCAAGCAGGACGTGATCGACCTGCTCGACGAGTTGGAACCCGGCGTCGATCACAAGGCGCTCCAAGGCGCGACCCTGATCGACGCCAAGAAGAAGCACCACATCGGCCCGCTCAAGAACAAGCAGCAGCTTGTCAAGGCGCTGGAAAAGGCGGCCGGTGAGGAACTGGCGGAAAAGGCCAAGAAGGAAGCTCTCGAAGCAGCCGAGAAGGCCGCAATCAACAAGGCGAAACAGGCTGTCGAACAGACCGCTGCAAAGGTGATCGTGCCGGAGTCCCCCGCAGGATACGCCGACTTCCTCTCGGCGGTGAAAGATGCGGAATCGGCGCTCGCGGCTTCGCACGGTCTGCCGCAGGAGATACTCGAAGGACACGCCAAAGAGCTCGCCCTCAAGAAAAAGCTATTTCAGGATCAGGTCGCGGCCATGAAGGTGGGCGACCTCAAGACCCTGGCCAAGGACACAAAGCTCAAGCACTGGCAGTGGGCGAACAAGGACGAACTGGTCACTCTGCTTACGGAGACCGACCCGGCCAAGATCGAGGCCGCCAAGGCCGGCATCGAAACGAAACACGCCACCTGGTTGGAAAAGCACGGCGGCAAAAAGAAGGCCGCCGCGCCGGAATCGGCGAAGCCCGCGCCGACTCCGAAACCAACGCCACCGTCCCCGCCGGTTTTCACCAAGAAAGGCGCTCAGTTCGAGGAGACGGACGCGGCATGGATCGCCAAGGGCAAGCCGGGGAACTTCAAGCCCGCGGGCAAGGCCCAGGTCGGCGGCGCGCACAACAAGGAGTTCTGGACCGATGAAAAAGGCGACCGCTGGCTGTTCAAACCGGTGGAACGTTCCGGCGACGACTTCATCGCCTATGGAGAGGAAGTCGCCTACAAGATCGGACGCCTCATCGATCCGAACGCGGTCGAGGTCCGCACCATCCGCTTGAATGGACGCCTCGGCTCCATCCAGAAGTGGCGGACCGACCTCAAGGAGCGTTTCGACTTCGCCGGATTGGACCTCGCAGACCTCACCACCCTCGACATCGAGCAGATTCAGCGGGAGCACGTCGTCGACTGGTTGATCTCCAATCATGACGGCCATGCCAAGCAATTTCTGCGGGCTCGTGACGGGAAGGTCTACGGCATCGACAAGGGGCAGATCTTCAAATACCTGGGTGAGGACCGCCTGGCCGTCGACTATCACCCGAACTCCAAGTACGGAGAACAAGAGCCCTTTTACAATACGGTTTTCCGCGCCGCCAAGGAAGGCAAGGTCAAAATCGATCCCGCGGCGACTCTCCGCTACATCCGCGAGGCGGAGAAGATCGCCGACGAGGATTACCTGGCCATTCTGCGTCCCTATGCCGAGGGACGGTTCGGAGGGGACGAATCCCGCAAGCAAGCCTTTTACGATTTAGCACTTGCTCGGAAAAGGAATCTTCGGCGCGACTTCGAGGGCTTCTATGCGGACGTGTTGGGCCGTCGGGACTTCCGTTTCGAGGATGTGTTGGAGGCGCTGCCGAAGACGCGTTTGGGGCCGACCGAGGAGGCGCTTCTTGAGGAAGTCCGCTCCCTCGGCTGGCAAGGGAAGGTGCTACCCTTCGACGAGGACGACATCGAGGATCAGAACGCCCTGGTCTTCGTCGAGACCTTGAAGGGAAAGCAGCGGACCGTGGTCAAGATGAAAGTTCGGCCTGAAGCGGAGGGAAAGCTTCTTGAGGCGCTGCGCAAGGCGGGAGTCGACACCACAGCCGCCCGGGTGGGTGAAGCGCTGCCGCAGGACGTTTTCGCCCAGGACATATTGGCCGCGGTGAAAACGGTCAACCACCACGCCACGGACCAGCAGTACAACCAGGGGACGCTCAAAAAGGCTGCGGACCATCTGAAGGCGTTAAAGCGCCTGGCTGACTCGGACGATCCCGACGAACAAGCCATGGCCCGAAGCTACATCGACTGGATTGAGAAGGTCCAGGAAGCAGCCCGTGAACACAAACCGGTCGCCGGACGGTTCGATGTATATCTCAAGAAACATGCCGCGCCGGAAAAGAAACCCAAAAAGGTTCCCTTCACCGTGCGCCGGACGAAGGTGCTTCAGGCCAAACGAGAGCTCAAGAACGGCGAACTCGTTGTCGTGGACGAGGCGGCGGACAACTCGGCGCTGTTCCGCGGTCGTGCCATGAAGGCCGGCGAGCAGTTCGAAATCGATTTCGGCGACGGCACGCGCGCCGTCTACCGCCCGTGGTCGGACAAGAACCTCTACGCCCAGCAAGGGGAATTCGAAATGGTCCTGCCAGACAGGCCGGACGTCAAGAGCCTCGAAAGGGCTATGGAACGGATGGAATCGTTGGGCATCAAGGCAGGTGCGGCCACGCCGCAGGACGCCGAGCTTCTCTATCTTCACAAGCAAGCCTACCTCGCCAAGGTGGACCGAGAGCCGGACTACAAGCGGCTGGTCGAGGACCTTGATCGCCGGGCGGCGAGCAAGGAGGAACGCATCCGCGAGATGCGCGGCTTCTGGGAAAAACGGCTCGGAGTGAAAGACATCACCCGCATGCCGGGCTACGACCCCATGGGCGAATACCAGGCCGCTTTCAAGAATCCCGCCAAGCGAGCAGGCTACAGGCATCAATACCGCTTCGACATTTCCGACGCGGACATCGAGAAGCAGATGAAGGGATACGGCCTTCATCACCGGCTGACCAACGGCGAGGACGTGGCGTCGTTCATCGACGCGGCGCTGGGAAACAACGGAGCCATGGTGAGTACGGTCGAGAAGCTGCGCGCCGGGGTGCCGGTGGGTGGGATGTCGCCGGAAGCGGACATGGACACCGGCGGTGCGAGCTATTTCTTCACCCGGATCAAGAAGCTCCCGACGGCCGGAGGGCCGTCCGACACGGGGCTCTACTTCAAGAAGCGGATGCTCCGTCGCATGGACGCCATCAGTTACGACCACGACGCCTTCGGGCGGGTGAGGGACGAATACGTCTCGAACCACCGGGGGAGCACGCCCGAGGAGTGGAAACAGTTCGCCCGCCGAGGTAGCAACGAGACGATCTTCAAGTACTCGGTGACCCTGCTGGACAACATCGACGTGATCGTGGTCGGAAGCGAGCGGGAAAAACAACGGCTGTTGGAGGTCTTCCGCAACCGAAAAATCATGAAGCTGCCCGACGGCCGCAAGATCGAGGAGATCGTACTGGTGAGGTGAGCATGAAAGAGTTCATCGAAAAGGAAAAAGCCCGTCTGCAAGCACTCTTCGAGCCGTTCAACACCGGAGGCTCCTGGATGACGCTGGCGGACAAAGGCCGGACGCCGGTCCGGCTCGGTATCGTGGACGGGTTCACCGTGACCCGCGTGGCCCCGCAATTCGACGCCGGCGGGAATTTGACGCGCATCGGTTTCTGGCTTCTCATCCGGCTCTCCGGATACGACGAGGGCTTCCAACACGCCCACACCATCAAGGTCGTCTCCTGGTCGCAGGACGACACCTACCTGCTCGATCTGCTCGATGATCGGGACCGCAGGTTCCACATCGAGCTCATCTTCCCTGACCAGGAACCCAACGAGGCGGCGGACTGGAAGCGCTGGCGAGACTACAAGGCCGGAAATCGGGACCGATTCGAACGGATCGACGCGGAGCTTCTGACCGAGCACACCCGCATTGCGGAGGAATGGGAATGAAGCTCAGATACATGATCGAATACGCGCTCCGCGACCGTATCCGCAACCCGCGCTACGAACCCATCGGCGTCTGGGTTCAGGGCCCGGGACCGGGATTGGACCTGGTGATCGATTTCCTGCCCGGAAACGCGGACGCCGAGGAAGACGCTCAGTGGGTGGTCAACCGGCTGGTCGAACAAGGAGTCAGCGGTCTGCCCGACGATTTTCTGGCCTACCACCAGGGCACTCTTTCCCAATACCGCGGCATGCGCGGTCCCGTGGTCGAAAGCGACGAATACCCGTCCGCAGAGGCCTGCGCCCGGTCGGTCATCGACCGGATCAAGTCGGGCCGCATCTCCTGATCCCCCCTCCGACACTTTTCGACGGTCTCCGGTAGGTATCCAAGCGACAGGGCTCTCGGCCTGATTTCGGGGTTCACCCCGGGCACGGGCCGACCGCCCACCGGCATCAACCGGATTTGTCGCGACATGACCGGAGAACCGAATGGAGCTTTTCGCAACTGACCGTGAACGGCTGGCGTTCCTCCTCGAAACGGACGCCGCCCTGGACCTGGACTTCGAGGCGCTCGAGGCCCAGGCCGAGGCGGCTGCCGAGGAGCCGTCGCCGGAAGAGCGGCCAAAATACATCACCAACTACATCGGCTCGAAGCAGAAGCTGGTCGACTGGATTTGGAAACACACGCCGGAGGGGGTGGAATCCGCGGCCGACGCCTTCTCTGGTTCGGCGGTCGTGGCCTACATGTACAAGACCAAGGGCCTGCGGGTACTGGCCAACGACCGGCTGCGCTACTGCCACCACGCGGCCCGGGCGATCATCGAGAACGACAAGGTGCGTCTCTCCGATGAGGACCTGGAGGCGCTGCTCGCGGACAACGCGAAGGCCGGAACCTTCGTCCGGGACAACTTCAAGGGCATCTTCTTCGCCAAGGGCGTCCACGGCCTGATCGACACGATCCGGTCGAACATCGACAAACTCTCGGGTTTCAAGAAAGACATCGCTCTCTTCGCCCTGGGCAAGACCTGCATGTCCGGCAAGGGCGGCTTCGGGCATTTCTCGTCGTCGACCCGCTACGGCAAGCGCGAGGACACCCCGGAGGAATTCAAGGAGCGGCTGCGCAAGAACGTGGCCCGCATCAACGCCCTCGTTTTCGACAACGGCAAGGAGTGCAAGGCATCCCGCAAGGACATCAACGACTTCCTGCCGGAGGCCAAGGCCGACCTCGCCTATTTCGATCCGCCCTACGCCACGGAGTTTTCGACCACCAACTACGAGAAATCCTACCACTTCGTGGAAGGACTGATGACCTATTGGGAGGGGCTGACCCTCGTCGAGGATTCCAAGACCAAGCACTACGAGACCGACCACAAGACCGTGACCCGCGCCAACGCCGCGGAGTTCTTCGAGTCCTTCCTCGGAAACGCCAGGCATATCCCGCACTGGCTGATTTCATACCGCGACCACGCCTATCCGAACGAATCGGAGATGCGGCGGATCATCGCCTCCCTGGGACGGGATTCGTCGATGCGCTCCCACGATCACCATTACGCCATCACATCCCGGCACGGCGAGGCGTCCCACGCCAAGGAACGTCTGTTCATCTGCCGCAAGGCCGAAGGTGTGGAGCGGTCCGCCAAGGCGTCCACAGAGGACAGCCTGCGGGCGGAAGCCGTCTGGGAGGAAACCGAGAATGAGGTCCGCTTCCGTGTCCGGAACCCGGACGAGTTCGAACCCGACAGCTTCCGCCGCAAGCCCCTGGAGGGCGTCGACGGCGTTGCGATCATCATCGGACGCTTGAAGAAGGAGTTCGTGCCCGAGGGCGGCAATCCGCGCGCCATGGTGTTGCAGGCCTACCGGTTCGTCCGCAAGACGGAGAAGAACCCGGACGGCTGGACCGTGGAAAAAGCCAAGGAGTGGATCGACAAGCACGAAGCCGGACGGGCCGTGGATGCCGCCCTGCGCGTGGAGGAGAACCTGATCGCTCTGGCGGATGCGCCGCTTGGCGAATCGCTGGACCTCTTGAGCTGCCAGGCCGGGAAAGCGGAGTCGGTCCGCGTCACCGGTTTCATGGGCAGCAAGTACCTGATGCTCGGCTGGATCGAAAGCCATGTCCCCAAGGACGCGGAGAGCATCCTCGATGCTTTTTCAGGCGGGGCCAACGTCGCCTATCACTTCAAACGCAAAGGGCTGAAAGTCATCGCCAACGATCTCCTGCGGTATCCCCACCATCTGGCGCGGGCCGTGGTGGAGAACTCCAGCGAGACTCTGAGCGACGAGGACGTGGACCGAATCCTCGCCCCCAATGCGGACGCGGGCACCTTTATCGTCGATCACTTCTACGGCTACTACTACACCAAGCCGGTGCTCCGGTGGCTCGACCAAGTCTGGGCGAACATCCAGAAGCTTCACGGCTACAAGAAAGATCTGGCGCTGGCCGCGCTCGGCACGACCGTCAAGGCCAAGAGCGCCTTCGGTCAGTTTTCGCGGTCCAAGATGCACCGCAAGGCAGACCTCGACACGGATGCCAGCCTGGAGCAATCCCAGCTCTCCAATCCGCCGCTGTCCAAGTTCATCGAGTCGTTCCGGCGATCGGTGGGCCAGCTCAACCGGCTGGTCTTCGACAACGGCAAAGAGTGCAAGGCCTTCAACCTGGATGCGGCCGAGGCGGTCCGGCGATTCGGCGCGGACGTTCTGTATCTGGACCCGCCCTACGTCACCGAGTTCGGCAGCAACGATTACGAGGACTCCCTGCATTTCATCGAAGGGCTCATGACCCGCTGGGCGGACAAGGAACTCCAGGACAATCCCCGCCGCAACTATCCGTCCCGGACGCGTTACACCAAGGAATCGATCCGTTCCCTGATGGAGACGATGGCAGCTGACGCCCGGGGCAAGTACGGCACGGTGCTCCTGTCATACCGCGACCGGGCTTTCCCGCGGGAAGAGGAAATCAAGGAGATATTCGCCGAGCACTACGGTCTCGTCCGAGTCCGCGGCATGGAGGTGGACTACAACATCGCCAAGGACATCGGCCGGGAAGGCAAACACGCCCGGGAACTGCTCTTCGTCGCTTCCAAATCACGCGGTGCGGCGC
Organism: Phycisphaerae bacterium; assembly: GCA_039961895.1. GTDB lineage: Bacteria > Planctomycetota > Phycisphaerae > UBA1845 > PWPN01 > JAAXZI01. The sequence goes on from JABRVU010000157.1 coordinate 17,564, forward strand.
GCTCCAAAGCGGATACGCGGGCACCGGCGGCATGTCACACCTCGTTCCCCGTGGAGCTGTCGTTCGATACGTTTTCCGGGCTCCAGACCGAAGCGGCGGCATTGGACCAGGCCGCGGGCGATCCGCAGTTCACCTTCATCCTCTGCCGGGCCGGCACGAACAAGAACGGCGACCACTTCACCCCAGACGAACTGGCCGCCCGCTACATGACGGCGATCAACAAGAAGATCGACCTGAAGCATTCCCAGGATTTCACCGACATCGTCGGCGGCATTGTGGGGGCGGATTACGTGGAGGACGAAAGCGGCGGCCGGATCGAGTGCGCGGGCGAACTCTATGTCTCCGACAGCCCGCACGCGCAGTTGGCCTACAAGCTCATCCGCAAAGGGATCATCTCCCAGGTCTCCATGGAATGCGACTACGAGGAAGGCGAGTGCTCGATCTGCGGCAAACGCGTCGTTTCGAAGAGCGATTACTGCGTCCACCTGCGCAAGAACAAAGGCGGCGAGCTCCAGGGGCAGCCCGTCTACGAAATCCTCCACGGCGTCACTTTCACCGGGCTCGGGCTTCTCGACCGCAAAGGCGCGGACGAAAACGCCCGCATCCTGAAAGTCGCCGCGGCGGAAAACGATGGTTCGACAACCCACTCTGAAGGAGGTCCGACAATGGACGAGAAACACAAGGAAACCGAGGAACGGGAAGCGGATGCCGCCAAGAAGAAGGACGACGGCGGCGGCGGGACCGCGCCCGATGACAAGACCCGGCTCAAGGAACTGGAGCGGGAGAACAAGGAACTCAAACAGCAGGTTCTCGCGCTGCAGAAGCAGCTCGAGGAACTGGAGGCGGAGAAAAAGGCCGCCGCGAACCGGAGCCGAGCCCAGAAGCTCCTGCGCAAGATCGAAAAGAGCGGGCTGGCATTCGAGAGCGACGAGGATCGCGAACAGGAGTTGAGCCGTCTGGCCGGTCTTTCCGACGACGCCTTCGCCGCCAGCGAAGCCGCTTTCGAGCGGATGATGAAGGCCGGGCCCCGCGCTCACGCCGACGACAAGGACGCCAAGGACCGAGGAGCCGGAGCGGAAACCGCGAAGGCTTCATCCGGCGGCGACGATCCGCCTCTTCGCAGCGACGCGGGCGTCCGTCCGAAGGACGTGGAAGACAAAAAGACGAGCCTCGAGGACCGGCTGAAGAGCGGCTTCATGGCCGCCTACCGGCAGCGAGTGGCGACGGCGACCGGAGAACCGGTTTCGACCAACTGACAAAGGAGGAATGACCATGGCTTTCATCAATCCCAATCATCGGGGCCTCGCATACGGCGACGGCTACCTGCAGGGCGACGGCCAACTCGGCCAGGTGGTGAGGATCGTCGGTAACGACCTCTTCGCCGTGAACACCACGCCGACGGCCAAGTCCTTCGGCATTCTGATCAAGGATTACAAGAACGGAGAGATGCCCGGCATCTACTGCATGGGCGGCGTCTACGAGACCGACGTCTTCGAGGGGACCGTGAATCCCGGCGACGACCTGAAGGTTTCGGCCAACGGGAAACTCACCGCGGGCGTGCAGGCGGGCGAGGAAGTCATCGCCCGGGCCGTCTCCGTCTCCGGCGGAACGATCAAGTTCCGGCTGCTCATCTGATTACAGGAGGAAAACGATATGGAGACGATCCGCATGAACGTGCACAGCCAGGAATACATGGAGACGATGGCGCGCCTGATGTCCGAGGCGCTCGAGTCCCCGGAAGGGATGCGCGCGCTGGCCGCGGCCATCGCCGAGCCCATCGAACAGGAAATCAAACGCAAGGAGATCTCTTCGCTCCTGCTCACGAAGCACACTCTGCCCAAGGGAGAGCGTCCTCTTTACCAGAAGAAGCCCAAAGTGAAGGCCTACTGGATTTCCACCGAAGGCGAGGCTCAGGAGCAGGAAGTCGGCAAGGACGAAGTGGAGTTCCCGACAAACCGCATCCACTCCGCTCCCATGGTCGATGTTTCGGTGCTCAAGAACGGCAACATCGGCACCCTGATGGACATCCAGACCGCGGCCGCGGACGAAATCCGCAAGGAGATCGACAAGCGGACCATTACGGTGCTTTCGGCGGCGGTGCCCGCGGCCAACACCGTGGAGGTGACCGGCGCGACACTCACCGAGGAGGCGCTCAACGAGGCGATCTCCATCATCGAAGACCTCGAATTGACGGTGAAGTATATCGTCATGAGGGGCCGGCGTTTCAATGACCTGCGGGGCTGGAACCTCGACCCGGAAACCAAGGCCGAGCTGCGTGCCAAGGGTGTCATCAAGAACTATGGGACCGGCGGCATACTGCTGACCGCAGCGCAGGCCATCGACGAGGTGCTGCTCATCCCCGACGAAGAGGTGGGCAAGATGCCGGTGCGCGAGAGCCTCAAGACCGAAGCCATCGAGCAGAAGACCCGCTTCAAGACCGGCTGGCTCGTCTGGTCGGAACTGGGGCAAGGCATCACCCGCCCGGACATTCTCGCCAAGATCAAAATTCTCGGCTGACGGAGGTGAACCGTGACCGTGAAACTGAAAAACATCCGCCCGGGAGTCCTGATCATCGCCGACGCGAAGCTGCGCCTCGACCCGGGCCAGGCCTTCGAAGCGGAGTCGATCTCCCCTCAGATGGAGTCGGCGTTGTCCGCGGGAAGACTCGCCCGGATGGACGGCAAGGACGATCACCGGAAACAGGACGAAAGCCCCTTGACCAGTATTCAAGAGGAAGACCTCTCTGGGCTTACCGCAACCGAAGCCATCTCCCGGATCGGCACCGAGGGTGATCCCGACAAGCTCAAAGCCCACTTGGCGGGTGAGAAACGACGGACGGTGATCGACGCCCTCAAGAAGCGGCTGACGGAGGTGGAAGGTGGCGCTGGCTGATCTTGTCGTCGTTCTCCGGGCCGACCTGTCCGATCTCCAAGGCGAGCTGTTCACCGACGACGTCCTTTCCCGCTGCATCCTGAAAGGCGTCTATCGTCTGGCGCGCGACCTGGAGCTTTCCGTGTCCGTCGTGAACGGAGAGGTGGTTCCGGAGCCTGAAGGCGAGCCGCGTGAGCTGTTGCTCCTGCTGGGCCAGATTCATGCATGCCAGGTCATGCGGGCACAGACCGCCAACGCGTTCGCCTTTTCCAGCGGCGACAAAAGGGTGGACAAGACCAAACAGCCCGAGCATTGGGCCGGGCTTGAGGGAGACCTCAAGGCCGTGTACAAGCAGCGGCTGAGTGAAATCAAACCGGGAGCCGCCGCATCCCCCGAGGACTACATCATCACGCCCGGCGGACTCAGACCGGTCATCTACGACCAAGGAAGCGAGCTTGAGCTGTGAGCCTCTTGAGCGATCCCGAGAAAGATGCGGCCGCCGGGGACGTAAAGGAACTGATCCTTGCATGCGGGCAGGAAGCGGCGTTGCTGCGCGCCGTTCCGGGCGAGCGATTGTATGGATCGGACGACGCATCGTTCACTGAAGTGGAGACCTTTCCGCTCGAGTTCATCGAAACGCCGCCGGAGGACCTCGCCAACAAGATCGACGCCACGGCCTGCGTGCTCCCCGCCCTGGATGTGAGACCGGAAGACCGGGTGAAAGGCGGCGCGGACGTTTTTCGGGTTCAGACCGTAGTGGAAGAGCGTCTTTTCGGCGTCGTGACCCACAAGGTGCTGAAGCTGGTGCGCATCCATGGGAGTTAAGCGTTTCGGCGATTGGGAAAAGGCGAAAGCGAAGCTGGCCGGCAATCCCGGAGCCCGGCTCGCCCTGGCGATCCGGCAGGCGACCATCAAGAACGCCCTTCTCCTCGTCCGCGAGATCAAGCGCGGCATCCGGTCCCAAGCTCCCGGCGGAAAGGCGTTCGTCAAGTTGGCCGAGAGCACCATCGCACGCAAGGGTTCCAGCAAAGCCCTGATCGATACCGGCTTCCTCGTCAATTCGATCACTCAGCGCATCCTCTCGGACCGGGCTTTCGTGGGACTCCTGCGCGGCACTGTCAACAAGGACGGCGACGACCTGGTGAACATCGGCGCGGTGATGGAATACGGAGCCACCATCCAGCACCCCAACGGCGCGGTGATCGTCATCCCGCCCCGTCCATTCCTGCATCCCACGATGGAAAAGTACCGCGAGCAGATAATCGAGAACTACCGCCAGGCCATCCGCGCCGCGCTCTGATCCCCGCCGACACTTCCCGTCCGGCTCCGGTAGGTATCCAGCGGAAACGTTCGCTTGAGCCGGAGGAACCGGAATTGGAAACCGTTCGCACAGTCGTTGAAAGCCTGATCCGCCTGATCAAGGCGGAGATCGACCCGGACGCGGTGCTCGTCGCCGCGGACGACGTCTTCGAGGTGCCCAACGTCCCGAGCCTGATCCTGCAGGGACCGACGCTGGTCGAAAACGGCGACCGCCGCACCATGGCCCACATAGTGGAGAAGGATGTCCCGAACCTCGTTTATGAACAGTGTCGGCATCCCCGGCTCTACCACCTCGACTTCGACGTCATCGTCACCGCCGGCCATGAAGGCGATCTGCTGGACCTCCAGGAACGGGTGGCCCGTTTCTATCAGCTCCACCCGGTCCTGACTGTGGAAGGCCGAGGCTCCCTCAACCTGACGGAGATCGTCCCCTTGGGCGGGTTGCGACGGGTGAACCTGTCCAACCTGCGCCAGAGCAGCGGCCGCTGCCGGATCGAGGACTGCCCGGTTTACGACGGCCTCGTCGAAACGGGCCCGCTCATCAAAGACCGCCGGTTCGAGTTCCGGGACGGCGTCGAGGAGGATCGGCTCCATACCCCATGAAACAAGGAGGAACCACTGTGATCGAAATCAAGAATCTTCTGTTCCAACCGCTCACGTTCCACCTGGCGGGAGGCGGCCGGGGGCTTCATCTGAATCCCCGCGAGCGCAGAACGCTGGAAGAGGACGACATTTCCCCCGAGATCGATGCCGCGGCAAAGCGGGGCTTCGTGTCGCTGACGTCGTCGCCGCCGACCGTTCCCGAACCCGAGACGCCGCGGGAAGAGCCGGTCGAGACCGAGACGGAACACACCGGCGCAAACGGCGGCAAACGTCGGAAACGGAGGTAACCCATGGGCACGTATCTTTCACCGGGCATCTATACCCGCGAAGTCGACTTCAGCTTTTACGTCAAGCAAATATCCACCTCCTCCTGCGGCATGGTGGGTGTGGCCGAACGCGGCCCTATCAACAAACCCGTTCTGGTCACGAGCTGGGAGCAGTTCATCAACAAGTTCGGCTCCTACCTGCAGGCCGGATACCTCGCTTACGCCGCAAGGGCGTTTTTCGACAACGGCGGCTCCGTCCTTTTCGTGAACCGCATCGCCCATCTGACCGATCCCACGGACCGAAACACCCTGACCGCCGTGAAGGCGCAAGCTATCCTCAAGGACCGGCGCGCGGCGACGGCGTCACTCGCAACCGGCACCGTCGGCACGGATCGAATTGCGTGGCGGGCGATTCAGCCGGGGGCCGCGGGAAACGCCGTCTCCGTCGAATTCGTCGTTTCGGGAAACGATACGCCACTCTCCGTCGAGGTCTTGGGACAAGCAATCACCGTGAACCTGGCGACCGACGGCGCGGGTGATCCTGTATCCACAGCGGACCAGGTGGTCGCCGCGGTCGTCGGGTCTCCGTATGCCTCCGCGCTGGTCACGGCGGAAACGCAGGAGACGGGCGTCGTCCAAGCCGCAGCCTTGGCAAACTTGTCCGGAGGCATGGACGCGATGGACACGCTCAAGGTGCGGGCGGCCGACGAAGGAACCTGGGGCGAGCGTCTCTCCGTCCAGGTCGAAGACGGTTCTCTCGATCCGAGCGGCGCTTTCAACCTGGTGGTCCGCCACAAAGGTGAGGTCGTGGAGGTCTTCAAGGACCTCTCGATGGACGAAGCGGCTTCGAATCATGTAGAGCTTGTCGTCAACGAACGGTCGGATTTCATCACCGTCGAGGACCTTGGAACCGCATCCGGCCTTCCGTTGGACCGGCCGGTGATCGGGGTGTTCGACCTTTCGGGAGGAGACGACGGTCTTACCGGGCTCGACGATGCCGACTACTCCGGCGATCCCTCCCAGCACACAGGCTTCTACGCCTTCGACGAGATCGACGCGCTGAATCTGGTCATGGCTCCGGGCGTCACGACCGCCGAGGTGATCCATGCCGGCATCACCTACGCGGAAAACCGCCAGGACCTCATGTTTCTCGCCGAAGCGCCCATTCACCTCGAACCCCTGGAAGCGGTGGATTTCCGCAAGGGCCAGGGGATGTATTCCCACGGGGCCTTCAACTCGTCTTATGCCGCGCTCTACTATCCCTGGATCGAGATCAACGACCCGGTGACCGGCAAGCGCAAGCTCGTTCCGCCCAGCGGAGCCGTGGCCGGGTGCTACGCCCGCAGCGACAAGAAGACCCACGTCTGGTACGCGCCCGCTGGCATCGACCGCGGCCGGGTCTTCAACGCCTTGTCCCTGGGCTACAAGACCAGCCGGGGCGAGCGGGACGTCCTCTATCCCGAAGGTGTCAATGTGATCGCTTCCTTCCCCGACAGCGGCATCAACATCTGGGGACAGAAGACCCTGCAAAGCCAGCCCTCGGCCCTCGACCGCGTGAACGTGCGGCGGCTGATGATGTTCATCGAGGAGGCCATCGCCGAGTCCTCGCGTTTCGTGGTCTTCGAGCCCAACAACCCGCAGACCTGGCGCGCGCTGATCCGGCTGATCAACCCCTTCATGCAGGACATCAAGGACAAGGGCGGGCTCTACGACTTCGCCGTCCAGTGCGACGAGGAGACCAACACCCCGGCTGTGATCGACCGCAACGAACTCGTGGCGCGCGTCTTTGTCAAGCCGACCAAGACGGCGGAATTCATCGAGCTCAACTTCGTGCTCACCGCCACGGGGGCAGATTTCAAAGAGATATTCAAGACCGGGTAAGGAGGTAAGTCATGCGCAGCGGCAACATGCCCAAGAGTCTGTATCAGAACTGGCAATTCGCCGTCGAGGTGAACGGTTTCGACGTGGCGCTCTTCAAGAAGGGCCAGGAACCCAAGACCGAGTTCGAGGAGGTGGCCTTCGCGCCCGCCGGTTCCATGTTCGACCAAAAGGTGGCCGGACGGGTCAAGTTCGAGGACATCACCCTGGAGAAAGGGATTCTCCAGGACGGTTCCGACGAGGCCGCCAGGGAGTGGATCAAGAAACAGGTGGACGTCAATGCCGTGGTCGGCGGCCTGCCCAACGACTACATGCGCGACATCGACCTCGTCCGCTACGACCGAACCGGCAACGAAACGCGACGGTGGACCCTGCACGGCGCGTGGATCAAGGTCCTGGAGTACGACGAACTCGAGGGCGCGAACACGGACAACACCATCGAGAAGCTCAGCATTTGCTTCCAGTATTGGACCTGATCCGAGGAGGTAGATCATGCACACCTTTGAATTGCCGAGCGGCATCGAGATCGAACTCCGGGAGATGACCGGAGCCGAGGAGGAGCTGCTCACAAACCAACGTCTCATCCGCACCGGCGACGCCGTGAACCAGGTGCTCAAGAACTGCATCGTGCGGCTGGGGGACAACGACGAACCGACGGTCAAGGATGTGCTCGACCTCCTCTCCGGGGACCGGCTGTTCATTCTGGTGCGCCTTCGTCAGATCTCGCTCGGCGACGAGGTCGAGCTGGAACTGACCTGCCCGAACACCGCCTGCCGGGCGGCGAACGCCGTCACGGTCAACCTCGAGGAACTGGAGGTCACGCCTTACGGAGAGGAACGGGAGTTCGCGTTCACGCTGCCCGGTTCCGGAGGCAAGGTCCGGTTCGGTTATTTGGACGGCCACAAGGAGAAACGGCTGGCCGCACTCAAAGAGCCTTCCATCTCCTCGGCCATGTTGATCCGAATCATCGACGTGGATGGCGCTCCGCCGACCAAAAAGATCATGAACGATATGTCGATGCGGGACCGCGGCGCTCTCCGGCAGGAGATGCTGAGGGTGGACGCGGGTGTCGACACGACCGTGGAGACCGATTGCCAATCGTGCGGGACGCGCATCCGCACCCGGCTGGAGGCTGAACCGGGTTTTTTGTTTCCCGGAGTTCGCTTGTAAGGGACGCGTTTTTCCTCGCCTACGGCGGGCTCCACTGGAGTTTCTCGGAAACACGGGCGCTGCCGCTCTCGGTCCGCCGCGAATTCGTGGAGGCACTGGAGCGGCAGCTTGCTTTTGAGCGTGAAGAAATGGAGCGCAGGCGCACATGAACGGAGATCTCGGACTCGGCGTCATCGTCTCGATGAAGGATGCGTTCTCGCAGAACGCAGCCCGGGTCCAGTCGTCCATGCAGTCCCTGGACGCGACGGTGGCCGCCTCCAGCGAGCGGATGACGCGCAACATCGACCGCATCCAACAGGGCACCATGATGATCGGCGCGGGGCTGGCGCTCATGGCCGTGCCCGCGGGGCTCATCGCCTCCACCGCCGCGACCCAGAAAGCCCTGGGCGAGATGGCATCGCTCGGAATCAAGGACCTTCGCGCTCTCGAGGATGCCTCCGAGAGCTTCACCAACACCTGGGCCGGATACAGCAAGGCCGAATTCATCAGCGCGGCCTACGACGTCAAGTCCGCTCTATCCGCCTTGAGCGACGAAGCCGTGGGCACCTTCTCCGCCATGGCCGCGCTCACCGCCAAGGCCACCAAGGCCAGCATCCAGGAGATGGTCGGCACCTTCACCACCGGGTACGGCATCTTCAAGCCGATCATGGCGGATATGACCGACATGGAATGGGCCAAGGCTTTCTCCGGGGCCATGGCTCAGACCGTAGCGTCCTTCAAGACCACCGGGGCGCAGATGGCTGAAGCCGTCAAAAACATCGGCGCGGTCGCCGCCGCTTCCAACATCCCGCTTCAGGAACAACTGGCTATTCTCGGGCAATTGCAGACCACCATGCCCGGTTCGGAAGCCGGAACACTCTACAAGGCTTTCATCATGAAGGCGGCCGAGGCCGGTGAACAATTGGGATTGTCCTTCGTGGATTCCACAGGAAGGCTCAAGGGGGTCATCCCCATTCTTCAGGAGATCAAGTCACGCTTTCCGGACCTTTCCCAGGCCGCCGCACAGGTCCAGATCAAGAAGGCCTTCGGCTCCGACGAGGCAGTGAAGTTCCTGCTCCAGATGTCCCAGGGGATGGAATCTCTGGAGGGCAACATCCGCACCATCGAGCAGGCGATGAAAAGCGGCACCGCCGTCACCGAGGAAATGGCGCGGGCCATGAACATGGACATCGGGAGTCAGTTCCAGCTTTTGCGCCAGCAGGTCGGAAACCTCGCTGAAATCCTCGGCCGCACGCTTCTGCCGGTGGTGACTCCGATCATCCAGGGGATATCGAAGGCCGTCCTGTTCTTCCAGAGGCTCGCTCGTTCGATGCCGGGGTTGACCAGGGTCCTCCTGACCTTGTCCATGGCGCTGGGTGGCGTGCTGGTCGTCGTCGGGGGAGTGATCGCCGCGGCCGGGACCATCGGCCTCATGCTCCCCGCCATCAAGGCGGGGCTTGCCGCCATGGGAGCGGCAATCGCCGGTGTGGGAAGCGCGTTCGCGGCATATTTCCTTCCGGTGGTCGCGATCATCGGCGGTGTGGTGCTCGCCGTTTATCTCCTCAAACGGGCTTGGGAGACCAACTTCGCCGGCATCAGGGACACCATCCTCGGCGCATGGGAAAAGGTGCAACTCGTATTCCAGGGAATCCGGGCGCTCGTCACCTCGCTCTCCGGCGGAGCCGGAACCATGTCGGCCGACCTGGCCCAGAAGCTCGAACAGGCCGGACTGATGGGACTGGTGGTCACGGTCTTCCGCATCTACTACCGGGTGCGCCAGTTTCTGACCGGCTTGTGGGAGGCATTCTCCGACGCGTTCGGAAAGATCAGGGCGATTCTCGAACCCGCGGTCCGGGCGCTCATGCAGGCTTACGGCATGCTGTACAAAGCGATTTTCTCGGTCCTTGAAATCTTCGGCTTGGCGGCCTCTTCCGCCGATGCCTCCTCCTACCGGAGTCTCGGCGAGACACTCGGCAAGGTGCTCGGTGTGATCGCCAAGGTCGGCGCTTATCTCCTCAAGTTCGTCATCTACAACCTGGCGGCCGTCATCACGGTGGTGGCTTGGGTGGTGCGCGCGATCGTCTGGCTCGGCAAGACCATCGTCACCGCCTTCATCGAGGCGGGGAAGTTCGTCTACAAGTTCTTCCTGCCGGTCCGGCTTTTGGTCGAGGCGTTCCGCATGGCGGCCCGGGTCGTCTATGCAGTCTGGCAGGTCCTCACCGGCGACATCTCCGTGCTCGACGGGCTCAAGGCCGTCGGCGGCGCGGTCTTTGATTTCCTGGCCACGCCGTTCCGCTGGGCCCGGGACGTGATCGTCGGTGTCTGGGATTTCATCAAGGGACTCTTCTCCGCCGTTGGGAGTTTCTTCGTTTCCGCGGCATCGACTTTGGCGGCCGCTTTTATGGACCTACCGCTAGTCAAGACGTTGGCCGAGATCTTCGGCGCGGTCCGGGGATTTCTTTCCGGCGACACGACTTTCTTCGAGGCGGGCAAGGCGATTCTCGTAGCCGTCGGAAAAGGCATCTGGTCGGCGGTCACCTATCCGTTCGAGATGCTCAAGAAGGCTCTCGGGTGGCTCCGCAGACTGCTGCCTTTTTCAGACGCGGAGACCGGTCCGTTGTCGGACCTCACCGCTTCCGGCGCAGCCGTTCTCAAAACACTGGCCAAGGGAATGCTCGGCGTCCTCTCCCTGCCGGGCAAGGTGCTGGGCTTGGCGCTGCAAGGAATGCTGAACACGGTCCGCTGGGTATGGGACGGTTTGAAAAGCCTTGGAGGCGGCACCCTCTCCGCGGTCACCTGGCCGTTCAGAAAAGGAGCGGAGGCCGCGTCCGCCGTCTGGCGTACTGTCGGCACTGCCGCATCGAGCGCTTGGAACGGGCTCACAGCACTCGGTCGTGGAGCTTCGGGTGTGTTGGCCGCGCCCTTCAGTTGGATGTTGTCCGCGGCCGGGACAGCCTGGAACGGCATCGAACACGCGGCGTCAAGACTCTGGACCGGCCTCGGCAACGTCGGGCGCACGGCTTGGTCGCTCGTCAGCACGCCTTTTTCGTGGATCGCAGTTTCCGCGGGAGAGGCCTGGGACCGGGTTCAAACCTCAGCCGGCGCAGCCTGGGATGGAATCGCCAACCTTCTGCAGGGTGGATGGAGCCGGATCGGTTCGCTGTTCCAGTCGTCTTGGCCGCTTCTTTCCGCGCCCTTCGACTGGATCGCCGGAAGTGTTTCCTCCGCCTGGAGCCGGATCACCGGCACGGCGTCGACGGCATGGGACACTCTCAAGACCATGGCGCAGAGCGCCTGGGAGTGGATCAAAGCCCCGTTCGAGGGGTTGGCATCGGCCGCATCGTCCGCATGGGAACAAGTGAAGACCGCCGCTTCGAGCGCCTTCGGGTCTCTGGCGTCCAGCGTATCCTCGCTGGCTGGCTCGGCGTTCGAGAGCGGCAGGGCGTTCATGACCGCGGTGGGCGACGGCATCAAGTCCGCCGTGAGCGCGCCGTACCAGGCCGCCAAGTCGGCCCTTTCGTTCGTGCGGAATCTGCTGCCTTTCTCCGATGCCAAGGAAGGCCCGCTCGCGGACTTGACCCGAAGCGGCGCTGCGCTGATTCAGACCCTGGCCGGAGGCATCACCAAGGCTGCGTCCGCGCCCGCCGAGGCCATGACCCGCGCATTCGGATTCATGACCGGGCTGACCGGCAAGATCGCCGCTCCGGCCATGTTGGCGGGAACCCTGGCGCTCACACCGGTCATGGCGGCAGAAGCTCCGACGCTTGCTTCTTCCTTGGAAAGCACCGGAGCGGCGGTTCCGATGGAGCGACCGGCCACTCGTCTCGCCACCGGACAGGCCCGTCTTCTCGGTGAGACCAAGGGAGCGCTCGGTCCAGAGTCAGGCATGCCCGCCGCACCTCCGGGGGAGACGCTTCGCCCGGTGCTCGAATCCTTGCTGGCGAAGATGGAGCAACTCGGCGAGCGACCCATCGAGGTGTCGGTGACCACGCTGCTCGACGGACGGCAGGTGGCCCGTTCCGTGTACCGGGACCTGCGCGAGCGCAAGATCAAGAACTACGAGACGCTGTGAGGAACGCATGAAACGGATATTCATTTGCAGCCGGTACGCCGGGGACGTTCCCCGGAACACGGCGACCGCCGAACGTCTCTGCCGGAAGGCGGTGGAACGCGGTTGCGCGCCCTTTGCGCCGCACCTTCTCTACACGCGCTTCCTCGATGACGGAAAGACCTCCGAACGCGAAGCGGGCATCGCCTGCGGCCTGACGTTCATGGAGAGCTGCGACGAGGTCTGGGTGTTCACCGGCGACGGTCTTTCCGACGGCATGCGCCGGGAAGTCGATCATGCCAGGCGTCTGGGCAAGCCCGTGGTAGAACTGGAGGTGCTGTAGCCGTGGCTTGGGACCGGAAAGAGATCACCGCGTACTTGGTGGACGTGGATACGGGCGACTACCTCGATTTCCAGTACAACCCGAACGACATCGTCGACGAGAAGAGCACGGCCTATGCGGCCATCAAGATTCCGGGCATGAGCCATCCCCGCTACCAGTACGTGGCCGGCGAGCCGCGCAAGATCGGCTTCAAGCTGGTCTTCTTCAAGGGGTCCGTAAAGGAGTCGGTGGACTGGCTGCGCTCTCTGCTTTATCCCGAACACGCCGGAACCATGCTCAAGAACGCCCCGCACCGGGTGATTTTCATGTTCGGAGACCTCTACCCGGGCGTGCTCTGCGTCGTCCGCCAGGTGAAGGCCCGGTTCTTCCACCTGTTCGACCGGGACAACCTGCTGCCTCAGCATGCGGAGGTGGACGTGATGCTCGAGGAGTACATCGACCAGTCCGTGGACTATTCGGAGGTGCGCGGATGATCGGACGTCGATCCAGATACGCGGCATCCATTCTCTACGCGTCGGGAGACGGAGACTTCCTGGGCACGCGTCCGGCCATCGAGAGCAAACCCCGGCCCGACGACCGGTTTCACACGGTGATCGAGGGGGACCGGGTCGATTTGCTGGCCCATCGCTATCTGGGACACGCCGATCTCTGGTGGATCATCTGCGACTACAACGACATTTTCTTTCCCATGGAACTGACGCCGGGGACCATCCTGCGCATCCCCTCGGCGGAACACGTCAGCATGCGGCTTCTGGACTGAGTCTCCGGACGCATCCATCCATCCCGACACCTCGCGCCGCGCGCCGGTAAGTATCCGGTGGAGTCCGCCCCTTCAGGCGGGCCGACTGGAGACCGGCGCATGGATATCGATACCTTCAAACCGACTTTTGTGATCCAGATCGAGGGGCAAACCCTTTCGGCGGATATCACCCAGGAGATCACCTCGTTCGTCTTCGAGGACAACGAGGAGGAACTCGACGTGTTGGAGCTTGCGGTCACCGACCGGAACCTCCAGTTCGTCGACGATCCACTGTTCCAGGAGGGCAACGAGATCGTCGCCCGTTTCGGATATGTCGGCAACCTCTCGCCGCGCAAGAAGGCGGTCATCAAGGATATCGACTACGACTTTCCGGAGGACGGTGACCCGACCATTCGCATCAAGGCCTACGACAAAGGCTTCAAGCTGGCCGGAAAGGAGAACCAGAAGGTCTGGCAGAAGCCCGCTCCCGGAATCCTCTACTCCGAGATCGCCGAGGAGATCGCGGGGGCCAACGGCCTCACTCCGGTGGTCACGCCCACCAAGGGCCGCCATCTGCGCGTAACCCAGAGCAACGTCTCCGACGCGCAGTTCCTCAAGGAACTGGCCGGAAAGGCGCGCGACAAGGACGGCGACGGCGTCACCGGATACGTCTTCTACATCCAGGACGACGAGCTGCATTTCCATCCCCGCGATCTGGACAAGAAGCCCGCCGCGATCCTCGAGTACTTCACCGACCGCAAGGGCGTTCTGCGTTCCTTCCGCCCCTCGACGCAATCACAGGGAGCCAAGGGAGCGGGCGTCGAGACCAAGGCCGTGGGCGTGGACCCGCGCAAGAAGGAGCCGGTCGAGCACAAGGCCAACAACGAGACCACCCCGGAGCGGACTTCGTTGGGGAAGCGGACCTACCTAGTGGACGGGAACACCGGCGAGGGCACTTACAAGGAGCAGGAGTCCGGGCAGGTGGTCCCCACCTTTGACCGTTCCGAGGGCTTCCACGAGGAGCCGCGACAGGAACCGGCACAGGACCTCTCCGAGGGGAAGTTCCGCGAGGCCGAGCTCCGCCAGGTGGAAGCCGACGCGGTGACCATCGGCATCCCCGCGCTGCGCGCCAAGCAGAACGTGGAGGTCAAAGGCGTGGGCCGCAAATTCTCGGGCGTCTACTACTGCCATTCGGTCCGCCACGCTTTCGGCGAGGGCGGATATCACTGCGAACTGAAACTCAAGAAAAACGCCCTGGGCAAAGGGGCGGGCGACAAGTCGGACGAGGCCAAGGGCAAGCAGAACGACCAGGAAGCGCCGCCCACACCGAAGGAAGAGCCGCCGCCGATGGTGACCATCGACGCGGACAGCGGGCGGAGGCTGTAAGGAGGAAAAGCATATGGGAGATTTGAGCCGGAATTTCTCGAAGAGCGAGTTCGCCTGCCGGTGTTGCGGCAAGACCGAGATCGATCAACGCCTCGTGGATGCGCTCCAGGAATTGCGCGACCTCGCGGGCGCTCCCGTCCGCGTGACCAGCGGGTACCGCTGCCCCGATCACAACCGGGCGGTAGGCGGAGCAAAACAGAGCCGGCACCTGCTCGGACATGCCGCGGACATAGTGATCAAGGGCTTGTCCGTCGCCGGGATGTACGAACTCGCCGAGCAGGTGGACGCCTTCCGCAAGGGCGGAATCGGCGTCTACCCGGAGCGGGGATTCATTCACGTCGACATACGCGAGGGGCGGACCCGCTGGGGGCACCTCGACGGCAAATACGTTTCGCTCGAAGAAGCCATGACAACCAACGGAGGTGACCGCAATGCAGCAGTTTGAACAGATTCTGACCTTCATCCTGGACCACAAGGAACTCATCGCGACCTTGTTCGTTACGCTCTTCACCGTCATCAAGCTGACCGCCTGGGGCCGGGCCAAGGCTGCGGCTCTGGACGCGGTGATCGGCGTCATCGAGCGGCTCGGCGCGAAAGAGGTCAAGACCGGCGTCGCCGGGCAGGAACTCAAGCTCGAAGCCGCAGCCCAGGACGCCCTGCGTCATGCCGTGGCCAAGGCTGATCCGAAGAAGACGCCGGACGGAACTGGGACCCGCATCGTGCGCGAGGTGCTGCGGGGCTTCCTGCCGCTGAAGTGATCCGGAGGACGGACCGTGATCGAGATACAGGACCGGCAGCACGAGGAACGCTACAAGAACCGCTGGTATGGCAAATACCGGGCGTTCGTGCGGGACAACAACGATCCGGAGCGGCTCGGCCGCTGCCGACTCGAAATCCCGGCCGTGCTCGGCACCGGCAAGGAGAACTGGTCGGAATGGGCGTGGCCCTGCTTTGCCTACGGAGGCAACGAAGACATCGGCGTGTTTCTCATTCCCGAGGAAGGGGCTTCCGTCTGGGCCGAGTTCGAGGGCGGCAACGTCCAATACCCGATCTGGTCCGGCGTGTGGCTGGCCAAGACCAACCCCGGCGAACAACCGGAAGAATCGAAGCGCCTGTGCTCCGATCCGACCTGCACCGACTGTGAGGACAAGCTCGAACACAAGCCCGATCGGCAAGACGACCTGGAGCACAAGAAACACCACGGCCACCCGCCGTACTACTGCCCGCGCCGCAAGGTTCTTCTCAAGACCGAAACCGGTCATACCATCGTTCTCGACGACCGGGACGAGGAGGAGTTCCTCAAGGTCATCGACCGGGCCGGACAGATTCTTCACATGGAATGCCGCGTGAAGCGCGACGTTCAGACTGGCAATGCGCGCCGCCGGGGGACCAAGGATGCCGAGCAGGGCGACCAGCTCGACATCGACTCGGACATCAAGGACCAGAAGGCCCGGATCGAGATCACCGATCTGTGCCGCCAGTTCGTGCGCTGGGAGGCGTGGAAGGACAAGGAGAAAATCCATATCCAGTCCTGCGACAAATCCCGCGCCCGGTGGCAGAAGATTCTCATCGACACCACCAAGGGCAAGGAGAAGGTCCACATCTGGGGCCTCTGCGGCACACAGGAAATCCTCGTCGATTCCACCGCCGGGACCGAGATGATCCGTCTCACGGACAAGGCCGGCCAGGTCGTCGTGATGAACGCGGCCGCCGGTCAGGAGCGCATTCAAGCCACGGACAAATCCGGAAGCGTGATCCTCATGGACGCCGTCATGGGGAACATCGTCATCCGCTCGACGAACAAGGTGCTGATCAACCCATGACAAACAACGAGACGACAAGCCCCGCGGCATCCCTGGTCATGACCGTGTATAACGGCGAGCGTTATCTCGCCGAGGCGGTCGAAAGTGTTCTGGCCCAAACCCGGCGGGACTTTGAACTGGTCGTCTGGGATGATGGCTCCACTGACCGGACACTGGAGATCGCCCGTGACTACGCCAAGCTGGACGACCGCGTGCGCGTCGTCGCTGCGAAGCATCTGGGCCGGACCCCGGCGCTCAAGGCCGCGATTGCGGAGACGGCCGCGCCGTACCTCGGCTGGGTCGACGGCGACGACATCCTCGCCGTGACGGCGTTGGAAGAGACCGCCGCGGTTCTCGACCGGGAATCCTCTGTAGGTCTGGTCTACACCGACTACGTGACCATCGGGGAGGACGGCAAGGCACGCGGCTACGGCAACCGCTGCCGGATTCCCTTCTCCAAGGACCGGATGCTTCTCGACTTCATGACTTTCCATTTCCGCCTGATGCGGCGCTCGGCCTTCGACGCGGCGGGCGGCATCGACGAAAGCTTCCGTTGCGCGGAGGACTACGACCTCTGCCTGCGTATGGCGGAGCTGACCGAGGTCCGCCACATCCGCAGACCGCTCTATTACTACCGCATCCATGCGGACTCCATCTCCCAGCGCATGCGGATCGAACAGATCCACTGCGCACGCGACGCCGTGGTCCATGCGCTGGAACGGCGAGGCCTGTCCGACCGGTTCGAGATCGATCTGCAGATACGCGGACGCTTTTCGCTGAGAAGGAGGAAAACGAATGGATGAAACCCGACATGACAGCGCCCCGTGTGACTGGAACCGGAGCGAGCGGATGCTGGCCCGGACCTTCGAATCCTGGCGGGCCGAATTCCGGAGCATACTCGAAGACCACCGCCGGGAAATCCAGGCGCGGCTTGAAAAGATCGAACGGGAAATCGAGAAGAAGTCGGACAAGGAGAACGTGGACCTTCTGGTGCGCAGCATCCAGGACGATCTGCGCCGCCACGCCGACGACATCAAGAACCTGCAGTCGGGCATGAACGAGAAGATGGGCGTCGAGACCATGTGGAAGGTGGTCGGTCTTGTGCTCACCGTCGGCGGTGCCGTGGGCGGCGTGGTCGGCTTTCTGGTCCATGTCCTGACGGGAAAATAACCATGGCAAGACCCCAGGCGAGACTCGGTGACATCTCCAGCCACGGCGGCGTGATCGTCACAGGAGCGCTTCGCACCGTAGTCAACGGAAGACCCGCGGCGCGGCTGGGCGATCTGCATGTCTGCCCGATACCGGGCCACGGCGTGACGCCCATCGTCACGGGCAGCCTCGACACCGCGACGGAAGGGCTGCCGAACGCACGCATCGGCGACATCACGGCCTGCGGCGCGATCATCGTGACCGGCAGCCTGAACACCAACGACTGAGGACCGAAGATGGATTTCGAGGAACCGCAGTTTCACTACTGGGACGTCTTCCCCAAGACGGTGAAGGTGTCGCTCACCGGCTGGTCGGTGACGATACCGCTTTCCGTGCGCGGCGCTCCCACCGGACAGATCGAGTTCGAATCCGCCGACTCCAACATCGCCTGGGTGGACGAAGACGGAAGGCTGAACCTTGGTTGGCAGGCCGGTGCGACGGTCGTCATGGCTTACGACTCGGAGAATTGGGACAGCGTCCGCTACATCCAGGTGGAGGTCGTCGATTACGGTCAAAACGGAGGCGGAGGATACGACGGGTATGGCTATGACTATCCCACATAACCTTCCATTGTCCTTCTGGGAAGTCGCGCCCTCTCTGATCCGGGAACCGTATCGGGAGACGGAACAAGCGGTCCCGGTGGCCGTCATCGGATCGCCCGGCGGCGAGGTGCGGTTTGAGTCCGTCCATCCGGAAATCGCCAGGGTCGAGAACGGTGTGCTGCGCTTCGGCGCGACACCCGGCGCGACGGTCATCGTCGCCGAAGCGATCCGGGGCGAGGTGGCGTCATCCCGCAGATACATCCAGGTCGACGTGGAGAAGCCCAAAGCCGCGGTGGTGCTCGACTGGAGACCGTCCGGCTATGTGGAACTTCTGCCGGACGGAACCTGGCACTTTTACTATTTCTCCGGCTGGTACGACGCTTCCGGCAGCAATATCCGCGTGACCGGGGAGCTCGCATCGGAGGTGACCCTGGACCGGGATTACCTCCTCCGTTTCGACGTCTGGGGCGAGATCGAGAGCGTGGACGGACCCTATTTCGACCGGCTCGAGTTCTATGTCGACTGGTGGTTTATGCGGAGCTTCAATCCGACTTACGACATGAACGGCGCTCCGCTGCAGCCGTACCCCGTGCCGCGAAGGACCGAGACCATCGACCTGTCTCAATTCACGGGCGGCACGGTCACACTGCGGTTTCTTTGGGACACGGGCGACGGCCTTTACCAGAAGTTCGACGGCTGGTTCGTGCAGAACATCGAACTCATACCTATCGGGAGTTGACGGAACATGGTTGTCGGAAACGGATACGGTTACGGCTACGGAGAGGAAGACGGCGGGCCGATCATCGAGCAGACGAGTTCGTCGGAATCCCACTATGAACTTATGGCTCTGGCCCGTCTGCTTGCGGCCGGTCTCGGCGTGACGGACGGCGAGGGTGAGGAGCCCTATCTCCGAAAGATTCGAGACAGCCTGGCCGAGATCAAAGGCATTCTGCAGCAGAGTCACGACGCCTCCGAAGCCCTTCGGGCGGAAGCTCGAACGGTACTGGAGGCGCACGCCGAGAGCGCGCAGCAATACATGCAGGTCGTGGATCAACCGATGCCGCCGGACTTCGACCCCTTCGTCGCCATGCCGGCGGGCACCGCCCTGAGAGATCTTCCGGACGGAGGACGCATCTTCACCCTCGCCGACAGCGTCATGGTTCGGGTGGGACCGGACGGAAAACTCACGGCCATCGGTATGGATGGCTCTGTGACCCTTCTCGAACCCGCGCGCGGCGGCGTGGTGACGCTTCCCGACGGTCGGGAGCTGATGCTCAAGCCCGAGGCGGTGCGTGTGACCCACGAAGCGGCCGGAATCGAAGGGCTTCCCCTGGACATCGATCCGATACAGACCGCGCAGGGGCGCTGCCGCGTGGAGCTGCCGGACGGATACCGGTTGGATGTATTTCAGTCAGAGCGTGCGGCCATGATCGGCAACCCCGCCGGCACCTCGGTGGTGCTCGGGATTTCCCGGATCGAGGGCGTGGGAGAGGATGTCGAGGTTCGTCTGGTGCCCGGCGGGGCCAAGGGCTTTACGGCCATGGAAAGCGGTCACAAGGGCGTCATCGAGGCCGACGGCACGATCCATGTCGCCATGGCGAACGGGTTGGACCTGGTCATTCATTTCCCGGACGACGATGACTCGAATGGAGGCCCAGGTTCGGGTGACCCGCCCGCCTGCATCTGCGAGGAGCGTGACTGATGGCTTTGGATTTTCTCGGACGCGGGCTTAAGTTCCCTTTCCGCTTTCAGCGGCGGTCCGGTGGCGCGCAGGTTTCCTCGGCCACCTCCACCGAGCACGAACACATCCACGAGAGCATCCTCCAGATTCTCGGCACCCGGCCGGGCGAACGCTTCATGCGCCCGGAATTCGGCTCGAAACTCAAGGACCTGGTGTTCGAGCCGAACGATGAGGTGCTGAAGGGGCTGATCCGCCATTATGTGATCGACGCCGTGAAGCGCTGGGAGAAACGGATCGTCATCACCGGCGTCTCCTTCGACGATTCCCCCGCGAACAAGGATCGCAATCTTCTCCCGGTCCGCATCGCCTATCGCGTCATCCAGAGCCAGGTGGAGGGCAACCTGGTCTATCCCTTTTACCGCGAACCGCGCCAATCCGCTCCGCCCCGACAGTTCCGCTCCGTCGCCGGTAAGTAACAAGCGGGTCCTCGTCCGGCTCGTCCGGCGGGGCCACTTGTGACCGAACCGCAACGGACGAACGGAAATGGGCAGAGCGAGCATCGCTTACACGAACAAAGACTATGACTCCCTGCGCCGGGAACTGCTGGCGCGGGTGCCGCAGCTCACCGACCGCTGGACGGACTTCAACGCGTCCGACCTCGGCGTGGTGTTGCTGGAACTCTTCTGCGGCATCGGCGATATGCTGGCCTACTACCTCGACGCCCAGGCGGCGGAGGCATTCCTGCCCACCGCCCGCCAGCGGCAGAACGTCATCAACCTCTGCAAGCTCATCAGCTACCGGCTCGACGGGCCGGTGGCCGCAACCACCGCTTTGCGTTTCTCCCTGGCCGCGCCGCTCGACGCGGATCTGGTGATCCTGGCGGGAACGACGTGCAGGGCCCGTCTGGAAGAAAACGACATCGTGTTCGAGACGGCCGAAGACGCGACGATCTTTCGGAGCCGGACGAGCGTCGATGCGGGCGCGCGCCAGGGGAAACGCAAGGCCGAAAACTTCACGGCCCACGGGGAAACGGGCGATCCGATCATTCTGGCCGGAAAGGAAATCGCCCACGGGTCGATCCGTGTGTGGGTGCAGGCCCAGGAATGGACCGAGGTATCCCACTTTCAGGAAAGCGGCTCGGACTCGCGCCACTTCATGGCCGAGACCGATGCGCTGGACATCACCCGGATCGTCTTCGGCGACGGATTGCGCGGAGCGGTTCCCGACACCGGCGCGGAAATCCGCGTCGAGTACCTCGAAACCCTCGGGGCCGAAGGCAATCTGGGTCCCCATCTCGTCACCGAGCTTCTCACGGCCATCTACTTCGAGGGCGGTCTGGTTCCCCTTGCGGTCACCAACCCAGTCCCCGCGACCGGCGGAGCCGCCCGCGAGACGCTGGAACACGCCCGCCGACAGGCCCCGGCCGAGGTCCGCTCGCTCTGGAAGGCGGTCACCAAGGAGGACTACCTCGCCCTGGCCGAAGGGTTTCCGGGCGTGGCCAAGGCCCAGGTTCTCGACGTCAACGACTGCAAGAACATCCGCTACTACCAGGTCAACCTGGCCGTGGCCCCGGACGGCGGGGGTCCGCCGTCGGCGCTTCTCAAGCAGGACCTCGCCGAATACCTGGAATCGCGTAAGGTCATCACCGTCGAGATCAACCTCTTCGATCCCGTCTACCGGCCGGTATCGATTGACGCGGAGGTGTTCGCCTATGCCGGCGAGGACCTCGACCTGGTCCGAAGCCGCGTCGAACAGGCCTTGGCGGACTTTTTCGCCTTCGACCGCATGAGCTTCGGCGCGCCGGTGCATTTCTCGGATCTGGTAGCGCTTCTGGACGGCGTGCGGGGCGTGAGCCACGTGCGCATGTACACGCCGACCCAGGACGTCGACATCCGCGCCGGTCAGATCGCGTCACTCGGTCAGGTCAACCTCGACGTGCGGAGGGCGTCCTGATGTCCTCCTACTTCGAAAAGAAACTTATCGACCTCCTTCCGCCGATCTACCGCGAACGGGATGAGTCCGGCGATCTGGATGCCTTTCTCAAGGTCCCGGCCGCGAGCCTGGACGAACTCAAAGTACTGGCCGAGCGTTTCCCCGAGATCTTCGACGTCGGGCGTTGCGAGGAGAGGTTCCTGCCGTTTCTCGGAGAGATCGTCGGCCACCGCTTCGATCCCACCGTAAACGCGGCGGCCCAGCGGCGTCTCATCCGCGAGGCCATAGAGATTTACCGGCGCAAGGGCACCATCCCCGCCATCGGCCGATCGCTCGTTGACATCGGGTGGGAAGGGCGCATCGAGGAGACTTTTCACAAGGCGTTGCGCCTGAACCGCCGTTCGGTTGTCGGACGGGCCAAACTGCCGGGACTGATCTACAGCCTGGGCGTCTACCGCATCGACAGCGACAACCTCGTCCAGGGAGTCCGGGAGGCGCTGCCCTTCCATCATCCCGCCGGTACGCGGGTGTTTTTCCTGCAGTGGCTCTACACGCTCCTGTCCATGGAGTCGGATTTCGAGGCGGTCATCAAGAAGGTCGTCGAGCGCGTGTGTCTCGGGCATCTGCACGAAACGTTCGTGGTCAACCACAATGCCCTGAACACGGATTATCACCTCACCCGCAAGAACAAGACCTGGGGTTGGTGGCGGATCACCGACTGCACCACGCTCATGCAGGACATCGAGCGAGCCGCGGTGTGCGTCTCCCGCTGGCATGGCCGCTCGCCCCGGTTCCGTCTGAACACCGGCGACCTCAACGCCGAACGTCTGCCGAACCTGTGGAGCAGCGAACGGCGTGCGGCGTTTTGCTGCGAGATCGAAACCAAGCCCGCGGTGGAACCGGGCGTCTCGTTCATCCGGCTGGCGGGCCAGGAACTGAATCGTTCGCGCCTGAACCGTTCCGCGCAGTCTTGCCGGGTCAAGTTCCGGCAGAAAGATCTGCTCTCGGAAGCCGTCCAGGATGCGCCCGACCTCGCGGGAGACCGCCGCACACACCGGTACGGGAAGCGGTCACGGCTCTCCCATTGGTTCCGCGTCGGCCATTCGAGGCTCGGAAGGGACGACAAGGTCTCCGGCGCGGCCGTGGGCCGTCACCTTTTCATCACCGCTTACGCCGACGCTCAGTGGTCGGAGGTATCCGGCGCATGGGACGTCGTCGACCGCTGGCGCGCCCGCAGGCCCGGCTTTTCCCTGAACAACAAGGCGCTCAATCTCGCCGAACTGACCGACGCCTATGTGACCGAGGCCCGCGCATCCTTCGAGATGGACGTGGACACGGGCATTCCGCGCCGAAGACGCGTGGAGACGCTCCTGCTCAACCGCCGCAGGCTGAATCACACCGGCTTGCTGTTGTCGGTGGACCGGACCCGGCCCATGCGGCTCGGCTCGATGCCGCTCAACGCCTCGGGCTTCCGCAAGTCGAAGCCGTGCCTCCGATGGCGCTACCGGCAGAGGTACGATCACGCCCAGGCGACCGCCGGTTTCGAGGCGGCGGCGAACCAATACACGGTCACGCAATGGCCGGCGGCATAGGAGAGATCGATGGCGATACATCTGTACGAAGACATCACATTGACCCTGCAAGTATCCGAAGGGGACCTCGCGAATCCCGATGACGACATCTACAACGGCACCGACGGGGAAACAAAAGACAAGGAGCTGTTCGTAGCCAACGAACAGACGACCCTCGCCGCGGCCCTGGCATCGGGGGCGACCTCGCTTCAGCTCTCCGCGCCTCGCTTCACCGACGGCGAAATCATCATCGTCGACAACGAACAGATGCGCGTCCTGAGCGGCGGCGGGACGACCGTCCTCGCCGTGGAACGCGGCTACGGCGGCA
The DNA here is from genome assembly GCA_039961895.1 of Phycisphaerae bacterium. Classification (GTDB taxonomy): domain Bacteria; phylum Planctomycetota; class Phycisphaerae; order UBA1845; family PWPN01; genus JAAXZI01. The sequence goes on from JABRVU010000157.1 coordinate 41,232, forward strand.
CAACCCCTGCCGCCCACGATGCGGGTGCCGCGGTCTACTCCGGGTACGACTATACCGGGCTGGTGATCGAACCGGTGGATGTCGCCGGGGGCGACGAGTCGGCTTGGTACGCGTTGGCCCTGACACAGGCGGGTCTCGGTACCGCCGTCGGAGGAGCGCCTCTCAACCTGGGAGACAAGGCCCACGACGTGACTCTTTCGTTCTGGCGTCGCTGCACGGTGCCGTCCGGAACGCCGGTGCAAAACAAGACCGACATCAAACTCCGGCTCACCGGCACGGAAAACCCGATCCTGTAGGAGGAACGCATGGCCTATCACAGCACATCCGGGACCGCTTCAAACACCGCGGATTTCCTCGTCCGCCTGAAAGATTTCCTCGTGGGAACGGTCGGCTGGACGCTTCGGGACGACCGCTCCGGTGACGCGGAGCCCAGTTACGTCCTGGCCTCCACGGGAGAGAGCGGAGCCGAAGACATCTTCCTCCGGTTCGTAAACGACAGCGCGGCGGACCGAATTGCGGTCCGCGCCTACCTGTACTGGGACGCGGCTACACACGCGGGCGTGAAAGAGGCGTTCCACACAAGCTACACCTACATCAAGACCGTGGATGCTTCCGCATTCCTGTATTGGTTTTACGCGGACAGGGATCACGTCTTCATCGTGACCAAGATCGCAGCCGTCTACTACGGCCACTATTGCGGCCTTCTGAAGCGCTTTTGGTCCGGAGCCGTCGCCGTCACGCAGTCGGCCGCATCTCCGGGTTCAGGGGTCACGCTGCAGGTCAACGACGCCTCCATCTTCAGGGTCGGGGGCTATTACCTGATCAAGGACAACGCGGGGATCGAACGCGTCCAGGTGACGGCGCTGGATACGGTCTCATCTCCCAATACCGTCACCTTGGCGAGCCTCGTCGCAGCCTATGCGTCGGGAGCGAAGATCGGCGAGGACCCGCAACCGGTCGTCGTCGGCCACTACCAGTCCCCGGGCAGCTTCTACGCCATCAACAAGTTCGACGGCTGGGCGAGCGCGACCGGCCAGACCGGCACCTGCGGCGCGGCCCACGGCGGTTTCCAAACCGCCAGCAATCCCGATCAGCGCCAAGGGCTCATCACGTTGTTTCCGTGGCTCGCGGCCCATACGACGGCGGCCTACAAGGAACTGCGGGGCGAACTGATCGAGGTCTACGCCCACGGCGGCGGGATCACGGACTCCGAAGATGTCCTCGATCTCGGAGGAGTCACCTACAAGGTTTTCAACCTGTCCGGTCCGGGCTGGTGCGCGGTGAAGGAGTGATTCCATGGCGATGAGGCAAGGCAACAAAAAGGAGATCGAGGCGAACGCCGGACGCCTGACCCCGATGTTCCGGGTGGTCCGCAACGTCGGCAAGGCGAACAGAATCACCGGGAGGTTGAGACGTGGCAATCCGTAGCGGAAATCGACTCGCCGTAGCGCCCTTCGCGGGCACCGTGGTTCCGATGAACCGCGCCCGGATGCCGGCCTTCCCGGCGGTCGTTTTCGAGGCCGTCGGCGCGGCATCGGAAACGCGGACAACCCGACGCGACACGGATGCGGCCTTGAGGATCACGGCGGAGGTGGACGCCCCCGCCGACATCCAGACCGTGATCGTGCGGCCGGTCCTGCGGAGCTTCGACCTGCTGGGATGGGTGGTCCGTTTCCCGACAACCCTTTCCGACGCAGCCGTCCGGATTCACCGGCCGGTCGAACGGCGGAGCGATACCCGCTGCGCGGTGTTCGACGAGGTCGAGCGGACGGCGGACTTGAAACAGCTTGTGGTGCGCGAGACAGCCCGCCAAGCGGAATCGCGCCAGACCGTCTTCGCCGTGCTGATCCGCGAAGGCCACACGATCCAGACCTGAAGGAGGAATACGAATGTCACTTGGACTCATCGTCAAAACAGGCCGCATTCTCACCGCCCGGCTGCTCATGGGCGATCCCATCGAGGGCATCACCCACTGCGCCATCGGTGACGGGGACGCCACGTTCACCGATCCCGTCAATCCGCCCGCGCCGGACATCGACCAGACAGCGCTCAAGAACGAGCGGGCCCGCAAAAAGCAGTACAAGCGCACCTTTCTCAAGGAGGACCCGGAGGGGACGCTCATCGTCAACGGCATCCATTACATCGAAACCGGCGAGGAGACCCAGACCATCGGCGTCTTCTTCCGCTTCGAGGAAAACGAAGCCAACGGGATCACCATCCGGGAATACGGATTCTTCGGCGGAGACGTGGCCTACATCGCCGGACTGCAGTCCGATTATGCGGCGAACGGCGTTTACCACCCGGACACCAATCCGACCGGCGAGGTGCTCGATCCCGGCTACCTCTACGAAGTGAAGAACATCCCCGACTTCAACAAGACCTCGGACACGCGCGTTGAGCTGGTCGGGGTCATCAAGATTTAGGAGGAAAGACCATGTCCATCTCGCGCGATACGTTCGACCCGGCGAAAAACTACAAGCGGGTCCGCTACCACCAGGACCGGGACCTGCTCGACTCGGAACTGAACGAGCAGCAGGACATCATCAATAACGAGCGCAGGAAGCTCGCGGACATCCTCTTCAAGGAGGGGGCCATCGTCAGCGGCTTCGGCGTGACGGTCGCGGCCAACGTGCTCACCGTGGCCGAGGGGCTGGTCTACATCGACGGCTGCCTGGAGCGCGTGCCCGGCGCGGTGCTCACCTATGACCCGGCCAAGACGAGCGGCGCGGATTACGTATATGTCGAACTGCTCAAGTACAACTACGGCTACAACCAGGACGCCGTGCTCATCAACCCCGCCACCGGCGAACCCACCGCCGAGCGCGAGAAGTGGGTCTTATCCCTCAAGAATCACGACACGAGCGGCGAGGCGTTGCCCAACAACGTGACCCAGCGCAAGGTGGTCGCTGTCCATAAGTTCGACCGCGGAACCGGCGACGTGACCGCGACCGTCCGCGAAAAATCGAACCTCTACCTACAGGACCTGCTCGGGACACTGCCCGGAAGCCGCATCACCGTGGCGTCGATCACCGAGGATCAACTTGCCTTCGCGGCCGCCGAGGGGCTGAACTCGCTGCTCCAGAACCTGGCGGAGCGGACCTACGACCAGGCCGGCAGTTATCTGGTCAAGGGACTCGATAGCTTCATCGGCGACAACGACGGCCAAAACGTCGAGGTGATCACCAACGCGGGCCGAGCCTATATCCAAGGGTTCCGCCTGCAGAAAGACCTGCCCACAACCACCTTGGTGCCCAAGTCCACGGCGGTCAAATCGGTCCGCGGCGAGCAGAAAACATACGTGATCGGCACCCGGCGCTATGCCCTCAACAACACGCCTCTCAAGGAAACCACTCAGGTCGAGGCCATCGTGGAGATCGTCTCCAACATCACGCGCGGCTCCGTCGGCGGCGGGGAGGACCTGCTCGTCCCCAACCCGGTGGTGGACATCCTCGAGGTGAGCCAGGGCGCGACGGTCTTCCAGGAAGGAGCGGACTGGCAGCAGTCCGGCAACTACGTGGACTGGCTGGGTTCGGGCAACGAACCCGCCATCGGCACGACCTACACCGTCCGCTGGACCTACACCAAACAGATGATCGAGGGGACGGACTACGTGGACGGAGGCTGGTTCGGACGTTCGGGCCATCCCGCGGCTGACGAGTATTTCTATCTGGTCACCGCGCAGAGCGCCGCCGGCGAAACCCCGTACGATTCCGCCAAGGTCGTGTCCCGCGACACCCCGGCCGGGGAAATCAACCGCCTCTCCTGGCTTCCGGTCAGCGGCGCGACCGGTTACCGCATCTATCGCGGCACGCAAAACACGGTCCGCGCGGACTTTCAGCGGCTCAAGGACGTGGCAGCCGGGGTCACGTCGTACACGGACGACGGCGTGGACGTGATCGTCGGCGGCAACCCGCCCGCCTCCAACACGAGCGGCCTGACCATGTCCCCGGTGCAGGTCGAGCCCGGCAACCTTTCCATCATCAATTTCGGCCGCGCCGACATCGGCGACGAGCCGGTGGCCGGCTCCAACTGCAGCATCGACTACGACTACTATGTCGGACGCAGGGACATCATCTACGCCACCACCCGCGAGATCAAGCGGCTGGAAGGCGCTCCGGCGGACTGGCCGAAGCTGCCCATCGTCCCGGAAGGCACGCTCGGACTCTGCAGCGTCGATTGTCCGCCGAATTCGGTGGATATGACGGTCTTCAATTTCGGACTGACCCGCGTCACCATGGACCAGATCCACGAGATCATCAAGGACGTCGAGGACCTCAAATACAACGACGCCCAGTTCCAGATGAACAACGAGCTGCAGAACCGGGACGCCCAGACCAAGAAGGGCGTCTATTCCGACGACTTTTCGAACGACGCCCAGTCCGACATCTATCACAGCGAGTGGAGCGCCCGCATCGACCGGGTCCGGCGTTTCGCCGCACCGGCCAGGACAGCCTCGGCCACCGTGCTCACGGTAAATCCCTCGGCGAGCAACGCCTTGTTCAAGGGCAGCCTCGCGTTGCTCCCGGCCACGGAACGTGTGCTCGTCGAGCAGACCGACTGGTCCGAGGTCAAAAACATCAACCCCTACGCCGTGTTCGAGAAACCCGATGCCTCAGTGGAGATCACGCCGAACATCGGCAGGCGCGGCCAGACCGGAATCGCCGTGGTCGGGTCCAACTTTCAGTCCAACGCGAACAACGTGACCATCCGCTGCGACGGCCAGGTGGTGGCGTCGGGTGTCCATGCGGACACCGCGGGCCGCGTGAGCGCGTCCTTCGTCATCCCCGAGAACGTGCGCAACGGCAACCGCATCGTGGAAATGACCGACGGGCTCTATTCCGCCCGAGCCGGCATTCAGATCAACGATCCGATGGTCATCACCCGCATCGAACGCATCGTCGAGGAGCGCATCATCCGCGTGCCCGTGGTTCAAGTGGTCTGGCGCACACAGATCGTCACCGTGCGCAACGATCCTCTGGCCCAGACCTTCAGCTTCACCGAGGACAAGGTGGTCTCCGGTGTGGGATTGTATTTCACCGCCAAAGACCCGTCCATCCCGGTCACGGTCCAAATCCGCGGCGTCACCACGGGTCTGCCCAACGGCGTGATTTTCGCTGAAAAGGTCCTGGCCCCTGGCGACGTAAGTCTGAACGTCGAGACCAAGGTCGTCTTCGCCAACCCGTTTTACGCGCAGGCGGGAACCAGCTATGCCGTCGTGTTGCTTACCAACAGCAGCAACTACCGCATGCGCGTCGCCACCCTGGGGCAACTGGGTCAAAACGGCGTGATCACCCGGCAGACCTATGCGGCCGGCGTGCTGCTGGAAAGCTCCAACGCCGAGACTTGGACGCCGCTCAACGGCTCCGATCTCACCATGAAAATCTATGGTTACGACTTTCAGCCCAGCGGAGAGGTGCGCTTCCAGCCCATCACCGGCGTACAGTTCAGCGATCTGAACCTGGACGAATACTCATCCGTCCCTCAAGGCACCGGCATCGCTTGGGAGTATTCCACCGACGGCGGCGTCCTCTGGGACGCCATCGTGCCCGCGGAGGAGGAGCGCCTCCCCAACTTGGCAAGTCAAGTGCTGGTCCGGGCGCTTTTTTCCAGCAACGCCGCCAACATCTCTCCGGCGTTGATCCACAAGGATGTGAACCTCATCGGTTATCTCAACAATACCACGGGAAAGTACCTTAATCGGGAAAACGAGCTCACCCAGGGCGTCTCATCCACCAAAATATACACCCAGATGAACATCCCGAGCGGGACGACCATCAACTGGTTCGCCTCCAATAACGGCGGCGCGACCTGGGAAGCCATGTCGATCCTGACGACGCGCAAAATCGACCAGGAGTGGACGGAGTACACGCTCACCAGGACCTTTTCCGACCCGAACGGAAACAGGGTCCGCTACAAGGCGGAGATGACCGGCAACAACCTGGTGTACCCGAGGATTCATACCCTGGGCGCGACGCTGAGCTGATCGGAGGGACGTCATGATCGTTCGCAGACAAGGCGGATTGACCGAGTTCATCCCCTCACCACAGGAAAAGCGTGACGGAGTCCTCCGGGACCACACCCTCGATCTGCTCGCCAACCTGGACGACCGCTTGCGGCGCGTCGAGGAGCGGCAGGGCATTGAGCCGGACGCCGCCGAGGCGTTCGCCGGACTTATGGCCCGCATCCGGCAGGAGGAGATCGAAGCCGGTCGGATCAACCGGGAACTGATGGACGCCGGATACCTGCATGAAGACCTGTCCGCGGCGGCGCTTGCGGCGCAGGCCGGGAGGAACCAACCATGAGCATCACCATCGAGAGCAACACCGATACGATTCTGGAACTGCCCGGGCTTACGGGTACGCTCGGACCCGGAAAGACCGCCGTTGTTCCGGCGATGACCCCGGACCTGCTGCGCGCCGTGGACCTCGGCCTGCTGTTGGTCCCCTCCGGAGCGGAACCGCCCGAGGGGCTGCCGCCGGTGGTGTTCGACCACCGCTACCCGCACGTTCTGCCCCTGACGGCCGCTCGTGCCTACTATGTCCGCGTCCTCCGGTTCCCGGGCGCTTTCCACGACTGGACCCGACCCCGGAACTTCATCGCCTACTACGGCGACGGAGCGGGCATGAGCTGCGCCTTCTCCGACAACGGGCTCGCCTGGGACACGGAGAAAAAAATCACCGGCATCGCGGTCAACGGCTATCACGTGGTCTGCACCCTGGAGACCGCGAACCGGCTGCGCATCCTCTATTGGAACCCGGACGTTCCCAATCAGCCCTATGCCATGGCCGGTCTGCGAAGCGCGGTCTGCGATCCGTCGGTCGACCCCGCCGCGTTCACGGGCGACACCCCGTGTTCCGGCGACCTGGTGACCGAGGGAAGCGTCCAGGTCTGGAACCGCGGTCATTACGGGCCATCATTTCTCTGGTACAATCCGCTTCCCACCTCGGTCGAAGGAAGACCTTTCACCTGGCGCTACACCATGTATTTCATCGCCTCCACCGGCGGCAACGACAGCCTCGGTCTGGCCTGCTCCAATGACGCGGTCGTATGGAAGTTGTTCGGAAACGGCCCGATCCTCTCCGGCCTGATCGACCCACAGCTATGGGAAGGCGCGAACGGATACGTCTCCTCCGCCCACGTCGAGCGGCTTCCCGACGGGAGATGGTGGATGCTCTACTCCGGGGGCTCCGCGGGAAACGCCGGGATCGGCTACGCATGGTCCTGGGACCGCGTCCACTGGCGCAAAGCGGAGATTAATCCCGTGTTCAAAAACGGCAGCGGGCCATTCCTCGAGCGCTGCTACACGCCGAGCCTGGTCCGGGACGCCGACGGCTCGCTGCTCCTTTACCGCGCGGCCAAGGATGCGACCGCCTACCGGACCTTCGTTTCCCGTCTGCGGGCACCGGCCCTCGGATGGCGTGATTTGCTCGGCCCGGACCGGCTCGGTCAGGGTCTCACCGCGCGTGAATCTGTCCGGCGTGGCGTCGGCACCCAGGCCGAGCGCGACGCAGCCATCCCCGCCCCGTCCATGGGCGACGAGTGGTTCAACACCGACCTCGCGGGCGGCGGAAAGTGGGAAAAACACACCGGGACGATCTGGAAGCAGACCTGATTCCCGGAACACCTCACTTTTCTTCGGACGCCGGGCAATCCCGTAACCCCGCGTGTTTCCGCAGGTTGTGGCCGCATGTACATAAACCATTGGAATCAAAGGAATTATGTGTCGAATTCGCCTTGCTTTTTGTTCGGAAAGAAGCCTGTATGTGTGTGAACACAAGAGCCAATCCCTTGCCGGGAAAGGGCTTACAGAACGCAAGGAGAGACCATGGACTTACGCCGGATCAACTTCGGAATCGAGATCGAGACAGTCAAGCGGACGCGCGAGCGGGTCGCCCAGGCGATCCAGTCGGTGGTGGGCGGCCAGGTCCGCCACATCGGCAGCCCGGGGAGCTTCGACCCCTGGGAAGTCACCGACAACCATGGACGGGTCTGGAAAGTGGTGTCCGACGGCTCGCTCATCAATGTGCCGGTCCACCTGCGGGCCGAGGTGGTGAGCCCCGTCCTGTCCTACGAGGACATCCCCGTCCTTCAGGAGGTCGTCCGGGCGTTGCGGGCCTGCGGAGCCAAGGTGGACGACCGTTGCGGCATCCACGTCCACGTCGACGCCACGGCCTTTGACGGCCGGACCCTCGCGAACCTCGCCAAGATCGTCTACAAACAGGAAGCGCTCATTCTCACCGCTCTGGGCGTGAACGAGACCCGCCGCCGGAGCTACAGCAAACCGGTGAGCGACGATCTCATCGCGCAGATCGAGCGACGCCGTCCCAGAACCAGGGACCAGCTCAATCACATTTGGTACGGCTACCACAACCGGCAGCCCCAGCACTACGACAGCACCCGCTACCACGGGGTGAACCTGCACAACGTCTGGTACCGGGGCACGGTCGAGTTCCGCTGGTTCGAAGGGACGCTCCACGCGGGAAAGGTGAAAGCCTACGTCCAACTGGTCCTGGCCGTGGCGGCCAAGGCGCTGAACGGTCGGGCGGCATCGAGCCGCAAGAGGTCCTTCGACCCACAGAGCGCCCGGTACGACTTCCGGGTCTTCCTGCTCCATCTGGGGCTCATCGGCGACGAGTTCAAGACCGCGCGCAAGCATCTGATCGCCGCCTTGCCGGGGGACTCGGCCTTCAAACGCGGCAGGGTGAAACCAAATGAACAACCCGCCGACAAGGCGGAACCCTTCACGGAGGCCGGGCCCGAAACCCGGCCTCCGGCATTTTCGGGGGACGAGACCGGCGGGACGCAAGGAGGCGCGTCATGAGAGTGCTGATTCGAAACACCGCCCTCAATGGGCAGCCGCTGGAAGGCGACGGCGAAATCTTCACCGGAGCGACGGTGACCGACGTGGTCCTGGCCATGAAAGGAGCCACGCTCTTTTCCGACCAGCGGGACCTCGAGGATTACATCGACATGGTCTTGCGCAACGCCAAGATGCTGTCTGGCGTCGAGCTTACGGTCCGGGGCGACACGCCCGAGGAAAAGGCCGCATCCTTCCTGGATGCCCTGATCAAACACGGCCTTGCCGAGGTGCAGGACGACAAACCCGCGCGGATACCGATTCCCGCCCTGGTCTGGCAGGGCATCGACGCGGTCCGGCTCTCGGGGTTGACCAACATGCTCGACCGGCCGGTCGTCGCCCGGCTGGCAGGGGAGCTCGGATATCCCGATGCCGCGAGCTGGATCGAGGAGCATCCGAAGGAATACGCCGAGGGCGTCTTCCGCGGGTTCATCGTCGATCCGCAGGGAGGGAAATCCTGATGTGCGGGCTCGCGGGCGTCATCTTCGGAAAAAAACGGCGGCGCGCCGAGGAGCGGGAGTATCTCGCCTGGCTCTTTACCCGCCTGCTTGTATTGAGCGAGGAGCGCGGACCACACGCCACCGGCGCGGCATGGCTCGACACCGACGGCGGACACCGGCTCTTCAAGCGCCCGGTGACGGCCGAGCGGTTCGTCACGGACAAGGCCTTCGCCGAACTCCTTGCCTCTATGGACAACCGCGCCACGCTCCTGCTCGGGCACACACGCTGGCGCACCCGAGGGGACGAACGGGTCAACAGCAACAACCACCCGATCCGCGCCGGGGAGGTGATCGGCACCCACAACGGCACCATCTACAACGCCGATTACCTGTTCCGCCGCTGGAAGCTGCGACGCTTCGCCGAGGTGGACAGCGAGATTCTGTTCCGCCTGGCCGCAAACGCCGCGCGGGACGGGGCCATGGATATCGAGCGGTTCAAAGCCCGGCTCCGGCGCTGTCGGGGTCAGATCACCGCCGTCATCGCCTGCCGGACCGACCCGGGCACCGTCTTTGTGCTCAAGGGCAACCGACCGCTGGAACTACGCTGGCATCCCCGCCGCAAAGCGGTTCTCTACGCGTCGGACCCGGCGTACCTCGACGCCGTGCTGGCGGAGGAAAAAGGCTGGCGTGAGATTGCGGTCCCGCCCATGAGCCTGATGGTGTTCCGGCGCGAGGACCTGGCCGGGTACTCGGTGGAGCCCTTCGAGTTTGTCGCCCAGGAGAGAAGGCGGGCGGAACCATGACAGACACCCCAATGAACCCAATGAACCAGGCAATGAACCCAACAGAACCCTTGAAGCCGAACACAAACGGAATGCTGAGACTCTTCGTCTACGGCACACTGAAGTGCGGTTTCTGGAACCACGACCGCTTCAGCCGGGGAGTCCTGGCGGTGGAGGACGCCTTGGTCCGCGGCCGCCTCTTCGAGACATCCTCCGGAATCCCGGTCCTGCAGGTCCCGGAGGAGGATATCCTCGCCGTCGGGACCACCGATCCGCTCGCCGACGTGGCCACACAAGCGCGCGTCGTGGCTCGCATGTCCAATCCCGAGCCAATCCTCGATCGGCTTCCGAAGAAGGGCACAGGCGCGCCCTGGGGCCCCGTGTATGGGGAGCTTCTGACCTTCGACGATCCCGAAAACCGCCTTCCGGCCATCGACCGGCTGGAGGGGTTTCATCCCGGC
>JABRVU010000158.1:0-5368 GCA_039961895.1 Phycisphaerae bacterium
CTCGAAACACGCCGCCGGGGTGACCTGGCACATCGTCGGCGCGACCTTCATCCCCAAGGACGCCAAGCACAACAGCGGCGTGACCTGGCACGTCGGCGGGGTGAGCTTCATCCCCAAGGACAGCAAGCACGCCGCCGGCGTCACCTGGCACATCGCCGGGGCGACCTTCGTGCCCAAGGACGCGAAACACAACAGCGGATTCACCTGGCACGTGGGCGGCGTAAGCTTCGTGCCCAAGGACAGCAAGCACGCCGCGGGCATCACCTGGCACATCGCCGGGGCGACCTTCGTGCCCAAGGACGCGAAACACAACAGCGGATTCACCTGGCACGTGGGCGGCGTTTCGTTCGTGCCCAAGGACGCCAAGCACGCCGCGGGCATCACCTGGCACATCGCCGGGGCCACTTTCGTGCCCAAGGACGCCAAGCACAATTCCGGCACGACCTGGCACGTGGCCGGCGTTTCCTTCATCCCCAAGGACGCCAAGCACGCCGCGGGCATCACCTGGCACATCGCCGGGGCCACCTTCGTGCCCAAGGACGCCAAGCACAATTCCGGCTCAACATGGCACGTGGCCGGGGCGACCTTCATTCCCAAGGACGCCAAGCACGCCGCGGGCATCACCTGGCACATCGCCGGCGCGACCTTCATTCCCAAGGACGCCAAGCACAATTCCGGCGTGACCTGGCACGTGGCCGGCGTGACCTTCATCCCGCCGTGGGCCAAGCACATGGCCGGCATCACCTGGCACCTGGCCGGCGTCACCTTCCTGGACAAGGACAACAAGCACGACGCCGGCAACACCTGGCACATCCCCAACGCCACGTTCATCCCCGGCAAGGCCAAGCACGTCGCGCTCAACACCTGGCACGTGCTCAACGCCACTTTCGTCCAGGCCAACCAGAAGCACATGGGCGGGGTCACCTGGCACTTGAACGGCGTGACCTTCCTCCCGCCGCCGATGGCCCAACAGCCGGGGGCGATCTGGCCGGTACCGACGGAGCTCTGCGCCCTGGATCTGGACTGCCCGCCGGTCGAGTGCCATCATCCGGTGTGCAACCCCAACGACCAGCAGTGCGAATACGTGCCCATGCCGGGCATGCCCTGCGACGACGGCAACCCCGGCACGCTCAACGATATGTGCGATCAGTACGGCTCGTGCGCGGGCTTCCCGGCATTGGGGATGCCCTGCGACGACCGCAACCCCTGCACCACCGACGACATGATCCAGGAGGACGGCATCTGCCGCGGCCGGAACGCGCCGCAGGGAATGCCCTGCGAGCCCGGCAACCACTGCCAGTCGCCCAGCGCCTCGTTCTGCAACGGGGCGGGTAGCTGCACCGGGCCGATCATGGTGGGCGCGCCGTGCAACGACGGCGACGCCGGCACGCTCAATGACCGCTGCTTCCCCAACGGCGGCTGCTACGGGCAGCAGACCGCCCAGGGCTGCGACAACGGCAACGTCTGCGACGGGATCGAGACGCTCGACCCGCTGCTGGGCTGCCAGCCGGGCGAGCCGCTCAACTGCTTCGACTTCTGCGCCGGCCAGTTCGGACCAGGCTGCGATCCGTTCGCCGGCTGCCAGGTCCAGGAGGCGCCCATCTGCGATCTGCCCGATGACTGCATCATCGCCGAATGCGGGGGACTCTTCCCCAGTACTGATGGCTGCGTGGTCGAGACGCAGAGCTGCGACGACGGCAACCCCTGCACCATCGACGAGTGCGACGGGGTCGGCGGGTGCGTGCACAAGCCGGTGCCCGACGGGCAGGTCTGCGACGACGGCTCGGCCTGCACGACCGCCGACGCCTGCGTGGCCGGCGTCTGCCGCGGCGTTTTTTCCGTCTTCTGCGATCCCTGCCACGGCTGCGACGCCGACACCGGCGCGTGCGGCTTGGTCCTCTGCGACGACGTGCCGCCGGTGAACGACCCCTTCGCCGATTTCGACGGCGACGGCGACGTGGACCACGTGGACTTCAGCGTATGGCAGAAGTGCTTCACCGGGTCGTTCAGCGACGTCGACTATCTGGGGGCCTGCATGGTGGCCGACTGGGACGGCGATGGGGCCGTCGACCTCAAGGACCTGGAGGTGATGAACCCGTGCTTCTCGGGGCCGAACATCCCAGCGGACAAGACCTGCGACGACCCCATGCCGCCGCCGTCCAACTAGCCGGACGCGCGGCGGCCTGAAGGCTCCGCGAACGGTTCCCCGCCCGGGGCGCCGTCGGAATGACCGGCGGCGCCCCGCTTCTGTTGAGAGCGACTCCCGAAACCCGGGCGGGACCGGCGGCTCAGGCGCGTGGGGCATTCAGGGTGCCAGCGGGAGGGCGGAGCCTCGAGCCGCCGACGTCCTCCAGGCGGCGGCGGCCAGCAGGGCCCATCCGATGAGCATGGCCGTTCCGCCGAAGGGCGTGATCGCGCCCAGCCACCGGGCCCCGGTGAAGGTCATGACATAGAGGCTGCCGCAGAAGAGCACGACCCCAACCAGGAAGCACCACCCGGCCGCGGCCGCCGCCCAGGAGGGCCCCTGCGCCGCCGCCCACCCCACCGCCAGCAGGGCCAGAGCGTGATACATCTGGTAGCGCGCCGCCGTCTCGAACACCACCAGCAGTTCGGCCGACACCCGCGACTTGAGCCCGTGCGCGCCGAACGCGCCGGCGGCGACGGCCAGGAAACCATTCACCGCCCCGATCAACAACCAACCGTGGGTCATGAGCATCCACTCCCATCACGCGATACGTCCGCAGGTTGCGTCTTGACATCCTGAAAACCGGCCGGCTGGAAGACGATCCCAGCCGGGTTCCAGGATGCACGCCAATGAAAGCGCGCCTCAGTTTACACGACGAAACGCCGGCGGCCCGCGGGAACCCCGCCCGAATCCCGGCACGGGCGGCGCAAGCAGGCCGCAGGCCCGGAGTTCCCGCCGGGCCCTCAGTGGTGCGGGCCGCCAAAACTGGAAACTGGAAACCGGAAACCGCAAACTATCCACGGATCAACCGTCGGGCGATCCGCGGCCGGCGCTCCGCGCCGGGAGGCCGTGGCGGCCGCGCGTTCCGTCCCTTCAAGGAGGCGACCATGTTCCAGTCACTCAAGTGCCCGCGCTCGCGCCATCGGGCGGGTGTCGTCGGTGTCGCGGTGGTCGGAATGGCCGTGGTCATGCTTTCGGCCGCGGACCCGCCCTGGCAGAACGGCATCGACTGGCCCAAGCCCAAGGTGGTTCAGCCGGGTATCGACGGTTCGCCGCCGTCCGACGCCATCGTCCTTTTCGACGGCAAAGACCTGTCCTCATGGCGCGGCGGCGAGAAGTGGACGATCCGGGACGGCTACGCCATCTGCGGCGGCGAGCTGACCAGCAAGCGGGCCTTCGGCGACTGCCAGCTCCACGTCGAATGGGCCGCGCCGGCGGAGGTCAAGGGCAACAGCCAGGGCCGCGGCAACAGCGGCATCTACCTGATGGGCCGATACGAGGTGCAGGTGCTGGACTCGTATGACAACGAGACCTACGTGGACGGGCAGGCGGCGGCCATCTACAAGCAGCATCCCCCCCTGGTCAACGCCTCGCGCAAGCCCGGCGAGTGGCAGAGCTATGACATCATCTTCACCGCCCCGCGTTTCGACGCCTCGGGCAGGCTGCTCAAGCCGGCCTACGTGACCGTCCTGCACAACGGCGTCGTGGTCCAGAACCATTTCGAGATCTTAGGCGAGACCGCTTATCGCAAGCCGCCCCGGTACACGCCGCACCCGCCCAAGCTGCCGCTTCAGATTCAATATCACAACTGCCCGGTCCGTTTCCGCAACATCTGGATCCGGGAGCTGGAGGAGGACCGCGAGCCGCTGCTCAAGCCGCTGCGCGAGCGGCTCAGCGGAGGCGCCTCGGCGGTCAGCGCGGGCTGAACGCCGGGCCAGGTTGCGGCAGGGAGGACTCCGCCCCCGTCGGTCAGGCGTACAGGCCGCGCCGCCTCATCACGTCGTCCACCCGGGCGATGCCGATGCACAGGGCGGCCATGCGGTCGGGGATGTGACGCTCGCGGGCGAACTGCCGCACGCGGTGATAGGCGCTCTTCATCAGCTTCGAGAGCCGTTCGTCGATCTCGCTCTCCGACCAGAAGAAGTGCATGCCTCCCTGCACCCACTCGAAGTAGGAGACGGTCACGCCGCCGGCGTTGCAGAGGATGTCGGGGATGATGTGCACGCCGTTGTCCAGCAGGATGGCGTCGGCCTCGGGCATGGTGGGGGCGTTGGCCCCCTCGGCCAGGATGCGGCAGCGCACGCGCGGCGCGTTCGCGGCGGTGAGGACCTGCCCGGTCGCCGCCGGGATGAGCACGTCGCAGGGCACGGTCAGCACCTCGCCCGGCTCGACGCGGTCGCCGCCGGTGAAGCCCTCGAGGGTGCGCGACCGGGCCAGGTGGGCCTGCAAGGCTTCCAGGGGGATGCCGCCGGGGTTGACGTATCCGCCCGACCGATCGGCCACCGCGACGCATCGGGCCCCGCGCGCGATCATCTCCATCGCGGCCACCGAACCCACGTTGCCGTAGCCGTGCACGACGAAGGTCGAGCCCTCGAGCTTGAGCCCGATCTCCCGGGCGGCCTCCTCGATGCAGTAGACCGCCCCGCGGCCGGTGGCCTCTTTGCGCAGCGCCGAACCGCCCAGCACCACCGGCTTGCCGGTCACGATCTCCGGCGTGGTCTGCCCGGCGTGCTGGCTGTAGGTGTCCATGATCCAGGACATGGTCTGCTCGTTGGTGCCCATGTCCGGCGCCGGGATGTCCCGCTCCGGGCCGATGTTGGCGAGCAGTTCGGCCGTGTACCGCCGGGTCAGGGCTTGCAGTTCTTCGCGCGTCAGGGTCAGCGGATCGACCTCGACGCCGCCCTTGGCCCCGCCCAGCGGCAGGTTCATCAGGGCGCATTTCCAGGTCATGGACATGGCCAGGGCGGCCACTTCGCCCAGGTCCACGTCGGGGTGATAGCGGATGCCGCCCTTATAGGGCCCGCACGAATCGTTGTGCTGCACGCGGTAGCCGTTGAACACCCGCACGCTCCCGTCGGACATGCGGATGGGCACCGAGATGATGATGATCTTCTCCGGCCGGCGCAGCCGGACCGCGATGTTGTGGTCCAGATTCAGCAGCTCGGCGGCCCGGTTGAAATTCTCCAGCGATTGCCTGCGGGCCGGGGAGGCCTCCCATTGCAGGCCCATGGAATTGGTCCCTTCGCGCACCCTCGTTCGGTCACTCGCGGTCGGTCGGTCACTCATGCCTCGTCTCCTGGAAACGGTTCGCTTCCGCCACCGGCCATGAGCATAGATCGCCCCATCGGGATGGCAAGGGATCGACCGGCGCCGCCCGCCCGGGTGGCTGGAGCAGGCCCCCGG
>JABRVU010000159.1:0-4964 GCA_039961895.1 Phycisphaerae bacterium
GCTGGGGACAGATGGGACTTGCGTCCCGGCGTGGCCTCGGGGAAGATACCCCCGTCCCGGGCGGCCGGCGTCGGCGCGGCGGTCGCCCCTCGGGTCGGCATCCGCGGTCGGTCACATGGGCACGGGCGGGCAGAACCCAATGGGAAATGCGGTCTTCTCTTTCCGGGGCATGGCGTGTCTGACGGGTCTGATGCTGATGGGCGCGGGCCGGCTGGCCGCCCAGGAGTCCCGTTCCGACGCCTTCCTGCTCCAGCAGCGGGCCCTCGAGGAGCAGGTCCGGGCGGCCCTCAACCGCGAGCGGCCGGCCGATCAACGCATCGAATACGACTGGGGCGGCTGGTACAGCTTCTACCTCTTCCTCTTCGACGACGGCATCGAAAGCTCGCGGACCTTCCGCCAGCACGATTTCCGCCTGTGGGGGTCGGCCAACATCGACCAGGGGGCCCATGAGATTTACGGCCGCTTGAAACTCCAATTCGAGGACTTCAACCACGGCGACGCCTACGACCGCAACCACGACGACACCATCGGGCCCAACCTCGACCGGGCCTTCTACAAGTTCGATCTCCGTCAGGCGGCCAGGGCCTACTGGAACCAGAGCCTGGACTGGGACCTGAGCGTCAAGGTCGGGCGCGACTTCGTCGAGCTGGGCACCGGCTACGCCCTGTCGATGCCGCTGGACCATGTCCTGATCGTGGCCGAGGCGGCCAAGCTCAAGGCCACGGCTTTGATGGGCACCACCATCCGCAGCATGCCCGACATCGACCGCGGGCGGCCCGGCGGGGGCAGCTCGGAACGCAACTTCTGGGGCGGGCAGCTCGAATACACCGGGCTGCAAAAACACACGCCGTTCGTGTACGGCCTCATCAACAAGGATCAGAAGACCGAGCACCCCTGGGTGCCCATGCAGAACTTCGATTACGACACCTGGTACGTCGGCGTCGGCTCGCGCGGCGAGCTGCTCGAAAACCTCCGCTACAGCACCGAGTGGGTCTGGGAGGGCGGCGAGAGCTTCGGCGACCGCCACTTCCTGACCACCTCCGACGTGGAGGCCTGGGCCTTCGACTTCCTTCTGGAGTATCTCTCGCGCCGGGCGATGAAGCCGCGGATCTGGGCCGAATACATGTTCGCCAGCGGCGACGGCGGGCGGTACGCCAGCCCCACCAACGCCATCGGCGGCAACACCAGCGAAAACGACACCGGCTTCAGCGCCTTCGGCTACCGCGACACCGGCCTGTCCTTCGCTCCCCGGCTGTCCAACGTCCACGTGTGGCGGGCGGGCGCCGCCTTCAGGCCCTTCGAGAATCACGAATACCTCAGCAACCTCGAGATCGGCACCGACTGGTTCCTCTATTCCAAACACCATCGCGACGGGGCCGTCTCCGACCCCACCGCCAACGCGCGCTCGAACTATCTCGGCTGGGAGATGGACTACTTCCTCAACTGGCGCATCACCGCCGATTTGGCCTGGACCACGCGGTTCGGAACGTTCTTTCCCGGAAAGGGCTTCGACGACGCCACCACCCGGACGTTCTTCCTGACCGGCGTGACCTACAGCTTCTGAGGGCGACTGAGAGGCCAGACGTGAGAAGAGAGAACGGGTAGCAGGACCGGTTGGGTCCGTTTTACTTTCAGGGCTTGACCGTTGTTCCTGTTTCCAAAGGCCTTGGTTCGGAGCGCGGCCAAGTGAGCGCGCCGGCGGATAGAGGTTGCGGCATGTTGAAGAATTCCAGGAAATCGGGGCCCTGTTTCGCTTCTCGCTTCTCGCTTCGGACTTGCCGCCTCGCGCTGGTCGTCTTTGTTGCCGTCGGCACATCCGGTTGTTCCCGTCCGTCGCGCGTCGAGCAGGTGGCCCGCGGCGAGGCGGTTGACCCCGACACCTTCCTGCATGAGCACCTGCAGGGCGTCCCCATGGTGACGGTCGGCGAGGCCTACCGGGCATTGCTGCTGCTGGCCGACGGCGACGAGAAGACCCACAGCTTTGAAGAGCGCCAGGCCGAACTGCAAGCCCGCGGTCTCGTCCGGGCCGTTTGGAACCTCCAGAGGGAACAGCCCATCGACAGGGGCTCGGTCGCGTTCATGGTCCTTCGCATCATTCAGGGCCCGCGCGGCGTGAATTCGCTGGTGTGGGGCAATCTGGGCCTGGGCGACCGGCGCTATGCCCTGCGCGACCTGGTTCACATGGGTCTGATCGGGCCGGGCGGGCCGGACAAGTACCTGACCGGCGGCGAGCTGGTCTTCCTGATGGGCAAAGCGGACAAGTACATGGCCGATCGCGGTCGCTACCCGTCCGAAAAAGTGGACCTGCGCAAGGAACTGGCCGGCCCAGCAGCGTCAACCCGGCCCGCCGACTGATCGACGTAACCGCAGGCGGGCCGGACGCATGAAGAGTGGTTCAGCCGACGAAGACCTGCGGTGTCGAAAAACCGTCGCCACTGAGCGATTCAAAAGATTCTCGGGCCAATCCGGCCGACAAGGATAGAATAAGAGGGCATCCTAACACCCAGAAAACCGACCGGCGGCAAGCCGGTCCCGGAGGGGTTTGGGGCGGCACGCTCAGTTGAATCGGGTCGGTGATTAAAGGGAGATGAAAGAATGTTTACGGTTCCTCGCGCTCGGCGGAGCCTGTCGGCGGCCGGTTTTGCGGTTTTGACGCTGGGCCTGGCGGGGTTGACGTTCGGGCAGGCGACGCGACCGGCCGGCCCAGCCACGCTGCCCGCTGGCCAGGAGCGGTCGGCCCGCGTCCAGAAAGTCGAGGGGAAGGTCAGCTTTTCCGTGCTCAAGGCCGACGGCACGTTCGGCGAGTGGCAGCCGGTCAGGCCGGGCGACTCCCTGGCCCCCGGCACGCGCATCCGAACCGGCATCCGCTCGCGCGTGATCCTCATCTTCGGCGAGAACACCGTGGTGCTGATCGACCGGGCCACGCTGGCCAGCATCGACCAGTTCCGCGAAACCGGCGATGGGCAGCAAATCGCCCTGGGCCTGGGGCATGGCGCGGTCCGGGCGGGCGCCGCCGAGACCACCTTGCGCAGCGACATGATCATCCAGACACCGACGGCGACGTTAAGCAAGCGCGGGACGTTCGGCATCGAGCTGGAATACGAGCCCAGCACCGGGTATTTCCGCGCCGCCCTCAGCGACAGCGGCCTGATCAACATCCTCAACCGGTTGACCGGCCAGGATCGCACGGTCGCGCCCGGGCAGTACGTCACCCAGGCGATGACTCGTTGGATCGAGGTCGCCAAGTTCAGTGGATGGGTCAACGTCAACGACGCGGTCGGCCTGACGCCCGGCGAGCAGGTCTTCAACGCCTTCTATAACACCGGTCCGGGCGTGGCCCAGCCCGGGGCCGGCACCATGGCCAACGTGACGACCGCCCACCAGAGCGGCGATCTGAGCGGTGCGACGCTCCAGGGACGAATGGCCACCATGCCCCCCGTGCTGGCGCCGCCCGGAGCGGGCGTGTTGCGAATCACCCGCAACGAGGGCAACTTCGGCGCCCGGCGGTGATCCGCCCCCACCGCGCACGCGGAAGAGTCCGCCCGTTCGCGGGCCGCCCTCAACGGCGCCGGTGAGCGGCCCGGCGGCCTCTTCTGGCCGGCGGTTCCCATCCGGTAAACTACCCGCATGGCGGCATCGCGATGGCGGCAATGGCTGGCGCGCGGCGGAACGAGTCTGGGTTTCGGCCTGGGGCTCACCCTGCTGGCCGCGGTCGTGCATCTGCTGGGCCTGACCGAACGGCTCGAACTGATCGTCTACGACTGGTACGTCGAGCACTTCAGCCGCATCCCCCCTTCCGACCGGATCGTCCATATCGACATCGACGATGATTCGCTCGAGCGCGTCGGCAGTTGGCCCTGGTCGCGGGCCATCCAGGCCGATCTGGTCCTGATCCTGCGCGAGCTGGGCGCCGAGCAGATCGTGCTGGACCTCATGTTCCCCGAGCCCAAGGGGCGCGAGGTGGACATTCCGGGTCTGGACGCCTACGCCGACGTCGAGGGCTCCGTTGCGCAGATGGGCCGGCTCTCCGAGGAGAACTTCATCTTTCCCGACGACGAATTGGCCGGCGCGTTCCATCAGGCGGGCAACGTCTACCTGTCGTTCCACTACGAGACCGATGAGGGTCGGAAGAAAAACCGCCAGCTCGCTCCCGAACTGTCGGCCCGGATGGCCGATCTGCTCCGGCGGGAGTTCGACCTGGACCGCGACCGGATCGCGGCCCGGTTACAGGTCAAGCCGGCCGAGGTCGATGCCATTCTGGCCGGCGTGAAGCGGCGGGTGGCCCTGGAGCGCGTGCGGGCGGAGCTGCGCGACCGCCCCGACGCATCGGCCGAGCAGGTCCACCGGGCCATCTCGACCCGCCCGTTCGAGAAGGAGTCCGCCGACCGGGCGGACGTGATCTTCGCCTACCTTCGCGAGAAGGGCATCCGCGAGCTGTGGTCGCGCAGCGAGCCGGTGCCACCCGGACTCAAGGGCCGGCTGCCGACGGCCCGCGAGGTCGTGCCGCCGCTCTACAAGTTCACGCAAGGGGCGCGGCGCTGCGGGTTCGTGGCCTTCGAGCCCGATTTCGACGGGCGCACCCGCCGCGTGCCGCTGCTGATGGAGTGGAACGGCGCGCTGATCGAGCAGCTCGGCTTCGCCGCGGTCCGCGACGTGCTGGGCATCCGCGTGGAGGACCTCTCGCTGGCCGCCAACGGCGACCTGCTCATCGCGGCCCGCGGATCGCGGCCGGCCATGCGCGTCCCGCTGGACGATCGCGGCCAGATGCTCATCAACTGGTCCGTGCATCAGGAAAAGTGGGAACAATGCTTCCGCCACGTCCCGGTGACGCAGTTGCTGCGCATCCACGATTGCCGGCGGCGCATCCGCCAGAACGAGATCGGGCGGCAGATCCTGCTGGGCGAACTGGTCCGCATCGTCGGCGGAGAAGACGGTTTCCAGCTCTACGCACGGCAGGTCAACGA
>JABRVU010000160.1:0-5653 GCA_039961895.1 Phycisphaerae bacterium
TGCGGCCGGCGGGCACCCTCGCCGTCGACGCCGGCGCCGCCAAGGCCCTGCTCACCGGCGGCAAGAGCCTGCTGACCTCCGGCATCACCGCCGTGGCCGGCGAGTTCGAACGCGGCGGGATCGTCCGCGTCGCCGCCCCCGACGGCCGGACCATCGCCCAGGGCATCTCCAACTACTCCAGCACCGAACTGGGCTGGATCAAGGGCCTCAAGTCCTCGCAGATCCAGGACGTGCTCGGCGAAAAACCCTTCGACGAGGCCATTCACCGCGACAACCTGGTGCTCACGGAGTAAGAGTGCGTCCTACAAACCCGCGGGGGTCCGGCCTCCAGCCGGTCGGCTTCAGGGTCAGGACGCACGCTGAGCGGCCGCGAGCGTCAAAGTCGGAGCCCCGCACCCCCCCGAGCCGCGGATGCGTCACGCCCACCACCTGCCATCGTCGCTGGAGCCTCGGCTTTCGCTCGATCGCGGCCCGCTCTACAATACGGCCGGTATTGCTCCGAGGAAGAGGTGCCTTCATGACCAGCGGCTACTGCGTCGGCGTGGACCTGGGCGGAACGAACATCAAGGCCGGCCTGCTGGACGCCAACGCCCGCGTGCTGTCCAGTTTCAGCATTCCCACCGAGGTGGACAAGGGCAACGAGGTGGTGGTCAACAACATCATCGGCGCCGCCGAGCGGGCCATCCGCGAGGCCGGCGTGCCCCGCTCCGAAGTGCTGGGCATCGGCATCGGCTCTCCCGGCCCCTTGAGTCACCGCAAGGGCCTCATCATCAATCCCGGCAACCTGCAAAGCCTCAAGAACACGCCCATCCGCGAGATCGTCCGCAAGCGCACCGG
This sequence comes from Phycisphaerae bacterium, assembly GCA_039961895.1. Lineage (GTDB taxonomy): Bacteria > Planctomycetota > Phycisphaerae > UBA1845 > PWPN01 > JAAXZI01. The sequence goes on from JABRVU010000160.1 coordinate 838, forward strand.
CATCCGCTGCACGCTGGAGAACGACGCCAACGCCGCCGGCTGGGGCGAATACTGGGCCGGGGCCGGCAAGGACGTCAAGGACATGGTCATGTTCACGCTGGGCACCGGAGTGGGCGGGGGCGTGATCGTGGACGGCAGGATGCTGCGCGGCTATTACGAGAACGGCGCCGAACTGGGCCACATCATCGCCAACCCCGGCGGGCGGTTGTGTTCCTGCGGGCAGCGCGGCTGCGTGGAGGCCTATTCGTCGGCCTACTTCCTGGCCCGCCACGCCGAAGAGCTGATCCGGGCGGGACAGGCCAGCTCGCTCAAGGAGATCATGGACTCCGGCCAGATGCTCCTGGCCGAGCACGTGGTGGAGGCGGCCAAGGCCGGCGACCCCGTGGCCGTCAAAGTCTGGCACGACGCCTGTTATTACCTGGCCGTCGCCACGGTCACCATGCAGCACGCCACCAACCCGCAGCGCGTGGTCATGGCCGGAGGACTGATCGCGGCCGGCGATTTCCTGCTGAACCCCCTGCGGCGGATGTTCCGCGAGCTGACCTGGAAGCTGCTCGACGACCAGCCCGAGTTGCAGGACTTCCCCGAGATCCTCTTCGCCACGCTGGGCAACGACGCCGGGCTGATCGGCGCCGCCGGCTGCGCGTGGGAGGCCACGCGCACGGGGGATTGGTAAACGCCCCGCAGCCTCGGAAAACTCCGCTCCGGTAAGCTCGAGCGGGCACCGGACAGACGAGATCAACAAAAAAGTCTCTGCCTGCTCGATGAGCAGGCAGAGACCCGCTGAATCCTGTGCCAGCGGAGGTTTGGCTTAGAACCCACCCATTCCGCCGTGGCCTCCATGGCCGCCCGGCGGCGTGGCGGGCTTCTTCTCCTTGATCTCGCTGACCACCGCGTCGGTCGTCAACAGCAGCGAGGCGATGGAGGCCGCGTTCTGCAGGGCCACGCGCTCGACCTTGGTCGGCACCAGCACGCCCATCTTGATCATGTCGCCGTAGGTGCCGGTCAGGGCGTTATAGCCGAAGTTCTTGTCCGTGCTCTCCAGGACCTTCTGGGCCACGATCGAGCCGTCCAGCCCGGCGTTCTCGGCGATCTGCTTGATGGGCGAGAACAGGGCCCGGCGGACGATGTCCACGCCGGTCTTCTGGTCGCCTTCGAGTTTCTTGGCCAGGTCGTCGAGGGCCTTCAGGCAGCGCAGCGGCGCCACCCCGCCGCCCGGCAGGATGCCTTCCTCGACGGCCGCCCGGCAGGCGTGCATGGCGTCCTCGATGCGGGCCTTCTTCTCCTTCATCTCCACTTCGGTGGCCGCGCCCACGTTGATCTGGGCCACGCCCCCGGCCAGCTTGGCCAGCCGTTCCTCGAGCTTCTCGCGGTCATAGTCGCTGGTCGTCGTCTCGATCTCGTTCTTGAGCGCCTGGATGCGGCCCTTGATGGCATTGGTGTCGCCGGCGCCTTCGATGATGGTGGTGTTGTCCTTGTCCACCGTGACCTTCTTGGCCTGGCCCAGGTCGCGCAGCTCGATGTTCTCGAGCTTGATCCCCAGGTCCTCGAAAATGGCCTTGCCGCCGGTCAGGATGGCGATGTCCTCGAGCATGGCCTTGCGCCGGTCGCCGAAGCCGGGAGCCTTGACCGCGCAGACCTGGAGCGTGCCGCGGAGCTTGTTGACCACCAGCGTGGCCAGGGCCTCGCCCTCGACGTCCTCGGCGATCACCAGCAGCGGACGGCCGGCCTTGGCCACCTTCTCCAGCAGCGGGATCATGTCCTTGACCGCCGAGATCTTCTTCTCGTGGATCAGGATGTAGGGCTTCTCCAGCACGGCCTCCATGGTCTCGAAGTTGTTGACGAAGTGCGGCGAGAGATAGCCCTTGTCGAACTGCATGCCCTCGACCAGCTCGACGTTGGTCTCCAGCCCCTTGCCCTCCTCGACGGTGATGACCCCGTCCTTGCCGACCTTGTCCATGGCCTGGGCGATCTGCTCGCCGATCTCCTTGTCCTGGTTGGCGGCGCAGGTGCCGACCTGGGCGATCTGGGCGCTGTTGGACACCGGGGTGCTCAGCTTGGCGAGCTGCTCGACGACGGCGTTGACCGCCGCCTCGATGCCGCGCTTCAGCTCCATCGAGTTGGCCCCGGCGGCCACGTTCTTGAGCCCCTCGTCGTAGATGGCCTCGGCATAGACCGTCGCCGTCGTGGTCCCGTCGCCGGCCACGCTCGAGGTCTTCTGGGCCACCTCCTTGACCATCTGGGCGCCCATGTTCTCATAGGGGTCGTCCAGCTCGATCTCCTTGGCCACCGTCACTCCGTCCTTGGTGACGGTCGGCGAGCCGAAGGACTTCTCCAGCACCACGTTCCGCCCGGCCGGGCCCAGCGTCACCTTGACGGCCCGGGCCAGTTGCTTGACCCCGCGACGAATCGCCTCGCGGGCTTCCATGTCGTATGCGATCTTTTTCGCTGCCATAGGATTCGCTCTCCCTTTTGTTTTTCATGAATCATGGACCGGCGTCTCGCCGGAGGGTTCCTTGGTGGATGAGTTCACGTCAGGTCGCGACCCCTCTCCAGCAACCGACCCTGGAATCGCAACCGGAGGGCGCCGCAGCATCGCTGCCACGGGCCAAGGTCATTCCACGATGGCCAGGATGTCGCTCTCGTCGATAATCAGGAGCTCCTCGCCGTCCACTTTGATTTCCGTGCCCGCGTAGCTGCTGAAGAGGACCTGGTTGCCCTTGGCGACCTGGAGCTTGCTGCGCTCGCCGGAGTCGAGCATTTTGCCATCGCCGATGGCCTGGACCACGCCGCGTTTGGGCTTCTCCTTGGCGGTGTCCGGCAGGACGATGCCGCCGGCGGTCTTCTCCTCCGCCTCCATCCGCTTGACCAACACCTTGTCGCCCAAGGGACGAATCTTGACCTTGGCCATCACACGCTCCTTGACTGGGGGGTCTTGAATCAGGCCGCCGCCCTGTGCCGGTCCTTCACCGCCGCCGGTGGTCGTCCGAAACGGGCGCGAACCGTCAGGTTAGAAAATCTCCATGCCCACGCCCAAAGCAAAGCGGGTGCCAGCTTCGACGGCTGCCGGACGTACGATTTAACCTTTTTATTATAAATAGGTTACGCTTTACAGAGCGGCTGGTTGCACCGGCTCTCGCCGCCGGCGGCCTGCCAGATTCGGACGTTCGGGGGCAGTCGCTGTCAGTTTGGCACGGCCGACCGGCCAGAACGGGCTCAGGCTCACGCCCTTGCCGGCTGAAGCTTCAGGCCCAGCATCCGGGCCGTCGGACGACGGACCTTCCACGCCAGCCGCAGCACTTCCAGACCGCGGATCACCCAATAGGTGACATCGAACTGCCACCAGCTCAGACCGTGCCGCGCCGAGGTCGGGAAGGCATGGTGGTTGTTATGCCAGCCTTCTCCCAGGCCCAAGACGCCAAAGAGCAGGTTGTTGCGGCTCTGGTCCTCGGAGCGGAACGGACGCCCGCCCCACAAATGACAAACCGAGTTGATGCTCCAGGTGACGTGGTGAAGGAGGCAGACCCGGGCCAGTCCGCCCCAGATGAAGCCCAACAGCGCGTCCCACCACGAACCGGTCAGCGCCCCGGCCACGCCGGCCGGGATCAGCAGTCCGATCAGCACCCAGAGCGGAAAGAGCCGGCTGATGGTCCTCAGCAGCCGGTCGGCCTTCAGATCGCCGACGTAACGGTATAAATGGGGCGACTCCGCCTTGAAGAGCCAGCCCAGGTGCGCATGGGCCAGGCCCTTGAGCATCGCCGGCAGACCCCTTCCGAACGCATGAGGCGAGTGGGGGTCTTCGTGGCCGTCGCTGTGTTGATGGTGTCGACGGTGGGTGGCCACCCATTTGAGCAGCGGCCCCTGGACGGCCATGGAACCCAGAATCGCCAGCAGGGCCTTGATGGGGCGGAAGGTCTCGAACGAACGGTGCGTAAACAGCCGGTGGAAGCCGGCCGTCACGCCCAATCCGGTGAGCAGATACATCCCGACCAGCATGGCCAGTTGCACCCAACTGAAGCCCCAGTCCCACAGCCCGGCGATACCCACGATCAGGCCGACGAAAGGCAAGACCACGGCCAGCAGAATCGCGAAACGCATCACGCTGGACAAGGATTCAGGTCGAGCGACGTCATGGGCTCCCGGTTGCGGTTGAGAAGGAGTTGATGGCGCGACGTTCGAGGCCGGCAAGGGTGACGGCCAGAGGGTCTGATTCATGAAGGGATTGTAGTCGCCCGACCGGAACTCGGAAAGCCGCTGAAAGCTTTTTTCTCGCGGCGGCCGTGTCGCCGCTGGGCGGGGCGGTTTTTCGGGAGGCGGTTTCGCTCCCAGCCGCGGGTTTCTTATCGGGCCGGGACGACATTTGCTTTTTCGGACTGCCCCGGTTAAGATGGGTTCGATTGGTTTGTCGAATGAGTCTGTCTTAGCGCCCACGACCGGCAAGGTCGAGGCGCCATCCTTTCTCATCCTTCCAGCCCGTCCCGGCCGCCTTGGCCGTTTCCTTCCGCGACCTGAGGAACGCAAAGAATGGGTCGCACTGTGTTTTCGCGTGGGAGAACGCGTCGATGGGTAAAAAACTCTACGTGGGGAATCTGGGCTACGGCGTGAGCAGCTCCGATCTGGAGCAGCTTTTCACCGCTCACGGAACGGTGGAAAGCGCCGAGGTCATCATGGACCGCGCCACCGGCCGGAGCAAGGGCTTCGGTTTCGTCCAGATGAGCGCCGATTCGGAGGCCGATGCCGCCATCGCGGCCCTCAACGGCCAGTCGGTGGAGGGACGGGCCCTGACCGTCAACGAGGCCAAGCCGCGGGAGAACCG
>JABRVU010000161.1:0-5319 GCA_039961895.1 Phycisphaerae bacterium
GTTCCAGCGGCTCACCGAGGGACTCAAACAGCTCGAGAAGACCGCCGCGTCGGCCGCGGACCTCGAGCGCGTCAGAACTGAATGCCGCGCCGCCGTCGCCGACCTGCTCCGCGGCTTCGAGGGCCAGTCCAGCGCCTTGAGCCGGCTCCAGAACGAAATCGACGGGACCGCCACCGCCGCCGCCGGAGGCCGGCAGGCCTCGCTGGACGCCATCCACGAGCGCTTCGAGGCCCAGGTACGCGAACTGCATCAGCTTTATGACCAGGTGTCGCGCGGCCGGGTCGGCATCGAGGAGCGCCTCGAGGCCCTGGCCGCCCAGGCCGCCGGACATCACGAACAGATCCGCGAGCTGGACACGCGCCTGGCCGAACAGGGCCGCGGCGTCGAGGCCCTCGAACAGCGGATCAACGAGGAGCTCGAGGCCGTCGAACGCGGGCTTTCTTCGATCCTCGAGAACGCCGCCACGCATGAGGATCTGGATCGCGTCGCGTCTGAACAACAGGCCGCCGTCGAGTCGCTCCGGCGGACCCAGAGCGAGGCCCTGCTTTCGCTGGCCCAGCGGCAGGAAAACGCCGTGGCCCAGCTCGAGAAACAGCAGGCCGCCGCTCTGCGGGTCCTCCAGGAGCGGGTCGAGTCGGTTCAGGCCCGGTCCGGAGAGAGCGAATCGGACCTGGAATCGCTTCGGGGCCGGCAGCAGGCCGATCTGGAGCGGCTTCGCGCCGAGCAACGCGCCGAACTGGAAGCGCTCCGCGCTCAGCAGCGGGCGGACATGGAAGCGCTGTGCGCCCGGCAGCGGGCCGAGATGGACCAGTTCCGCGGCGAGCAGCAGGCCGGCATGAGCGCCCTGCGCGCCGAACAGGCCCAGGCCCTCGCCGAGCTGAGCCGCCGGCAGGTCGCGGCGGGCGAATCGCAGCGGCGCCAGGCCGACGCGCTCGACCACGTCAAGGCCGGGCTGGCCCATCAAGGTCAGAAGATTGACGACCTGGGCCAGCGCGTGACCGGCCGGCTGGATGACCTGGAACGCGAACTCGAACAATTGCAGGCTTCCGCGGCCGACGTGGAGACCCTCGAACGCTGGAAAGGCGAGCAGGCCGTGGCCATCGACGACCTCGGACGCCGCCTGGACGAGGCGGCTCAATCCCTGGACCGCGTCCGCAGGGAGATGGAGGCCCGATCCGCCTCGCTGGCCGACGAACAGCGCGCCGCCGCCGAGAAGATGCAAGGCCGCCTCCTGGACCAGCTTCGGCGGGTGCGCGGGCTGCGCCAACGCTTCGATCAATGGCGGCAGGAGCTGGACTCCCGCCTCGAGGTCCTGGCCGGCGCGCAGCACGAACAGGGCCGGACGATCGAGGCCCTGGGCGCCTCTCTGGCCGAGCGGCAGCGCGAGCTGCTGGCCCTTGACCAGCGGGTCGCGGCCCGGTTCGAGGAGGTCGACCAGGGCCTGCGGACCCACCGCGAGCAGGCCGCCTCGCGCGAGGAGGTGGAGCGGATGCGCGGGGAATACGGCACGGCCCTGGCCGAGGTCTCCGAGCGGCTGACGCGCGAGGCCGAGGCCCTTCGGCTGCTGGACGAGCGCGTCCAGGCCGAATCGGCCGCCGCCACCGGCGAAAACCGCCGCCGGTTCGACGAACTCTCCGCCCGCGTCGCCGAACAGGCGGCCAGGGTCCGCGGTCTGCATCGGCGGCTCCTGAAATGGCAGGGAGTCGTCGAGAACCAGCTCAAGCAGCTCGAGGGGCGTTTCGCCGATCGCGGCGAATTCGAGGAGTTCCGCGCCGCCGCCCGCGATGAGGCCTCCGAGGTGCGGGCCCGGTTCGAGCGGCACTGCCAGGCCATGGACGCCCTCATCGAGGGGGTGGTGCAGCGCTGCCGGAAGGTGCAGGAACAACTGGACACCGTGGCCGGCGCCAAGGCCGACGTCCAGCAGGTCGCGCAGCTCGCCGAGCGCCAGGCCCGCGACGCCGTCGATCTGCTGGCCCGGCTGGAAGGGCACCGGCAGACGGTGCGCGAGCAGATGGAGCAGGCCTTCGCCCAGTGGGAGCGCACCCAGAGCGAGCTGTCCCGCCTGGCGGCGACGTCCGCGCCGGCCGAGGAGCTGGCCGCCCTGCGCGAACGCCAAGGGCGGGACACCGCTCAGTTGCTGGATGCCCTCACCGCCCAGCGCGGCGAGTTGGAGAGCCTCCTGGCCGGGGTGAACCGGCGGTGCGACGACATCTGCGACCGGCTCGCGGCTCTGCCCCCCAACCCGGTGGACTCCGGCCAGCTCGACGCGCTGCGCACCGAACACGCCGAGCAGATTCGCGTGGTCTGCGCCCGCATCGAGGACGGCGAGTCGGAGTTGAACGGGGCCCTGCGCCAGCTTTCGGACCGATGCAGGCAGCTCGAGACCGGGATTCAGGACCTGGCCGCCCGGGCCGCGTCGGCCGAGGACGTCGAGCAGCTCCGCGCCGCCCATGCCCGCGAACTCGACGCCATCATCGATCGGCTGGACGCCGGGGAGAGCGCCCATCAGCGCGAGGTGCTCGAACTCAACCAGCGCTGGGAGGACCTGGCCGTCAACGTCCGGGCCCTGGCCGCCAGCGTCACCCCCACCAGCACCATCCTGGAACTCGAACAGACCGTGACCGGCAATCTCAGCGAGCTGCGCGAGCGGATCGACTCCGCCCAGCGCCGCGAGCGCGAGCAGATGCGTTCGCTGTCGGCGGCGATTCAGCAGCTCGCCTGCCGGGTCGGGGCGCTGGAGAACCTGGAGCGGCCCAAGCCGGTCATGCTGGAGCTGAACGTGGAGGCCGGGCGGCAGCTCGCCGAGCTTTCCCAGCAGGCCCGGGCCGAGCGCGAGCAGCTCACCGAGGCGGCGCGCCGGCTGGAATCAGCGCGGACGGCCCTGGACGAAACCGCTCGTCGCGTCGAGCAGGCCCTGGCCGGTTGGCGGTCCGGGGCCGCCGCCGTCGAGCAGCGGGCTGGCGAACTGGCCGCCTCGACCCGCTCGGCGGGCGAACTGCTCGTGACCATGCAGAAGGCCCAGAAAATCCTGGACGACAAGATCCATTCGCAGCGCTGGCAGACGGAGCTGGCCCGCGGCGAAACGCTCACCGGGCGGCTTGACGCGGTCATCCGCGAAGGGTCGGCCATCTGCGTCCGGCTGCACGCGGCCCTGCGCGACTTCGACCGCTGCCGCGAGGAGGCCGAGGCCTGGTCCGCCCGCCGCGACGAGGCCCGCCAGATCACCGCGAACCTCGCCGCCCTGCTGTCCAAGGGGCAGCGCGCCGGGGAGCGTTTCGAGGCCGAGATCGACCGCCGGCGGCGGGCTCTGGCCGCCCTGGCCAAGAACACCGCCGGACTGGTCAACGTGATCGAGGAGGCCCGCCTGGCCGATCAGGGCGTTCCGTCCCGCCGGCGTCCCCACGTCGAGCCACACGATGAGCTGGTGACCCAGGTCCAATGGCCCCGGCTGCACGTCGGTGAAGGCCGGACCGGCTCCCGGGCGACCGTGAACATCCCGACCCCGACGCCGCTGTGATACCCGGCGAGGGCGCGAGGGCCGGCATCGTAGCGAAGCCGCCGGAAGACAGGCACCTGGCCGGCCTCCGTGGAACCATTGCCCTTCAAGGCGGGCGAGACGCCCCGTAAATCCCGCGCCGCACATCTCTCCGCGGCCGGGCTGACCGGCGCGTTGCCGGTTCCCGTGCTGGGACGGCCGATACTTTGCCAGCATTCTTTTCTCCCCTGCAAGGGATCGGCCCTTGCCGGCACATCCCTACGCGAGGGCGCGCATGCTCTGCGCGGACGGTGCCGGGCCGAGCCGACTCAGAGGAAAAGGAGGATGGCAGTGAAGCAACCCTTTCGATGGGCGACTCCGGTCATTCTGGCCTCCGCCACGCCGGTCTGGGCGATCGCTCTCAACCAGGTGGACACGTTTCAGAACGGCACGGTCATGGGCTGGTCGGAAGGCGCCGCCAGTCCCAATCCGCCCACCAACGTCGCCACTGGCGGGCCGGCCGGGGCGGGCGATCGCTTTCTGCGGAACGTCTCCAGCGGGTTCGGCAGCGGCGGCAAAATGGTCATGTTCAACCGCGGTCAGTGGTCGGGCCATTACGCCGCCGCCGGCGTCAATCGGATCGAAGCCGACATGATCAACCTGGGAAGTACGACGCTTTACATGCGCATCGCCCTCTCCGACTACGACGAATCCAACCGCTACGCCACGGACCCGGCGGTGGTGCTCAGCCCCGGCGGCGGCTGGAAGCACGTCGTCTTCGACCTGACCGAAGAGGGTATGACCCAGGTGGAGGGGTTCGGCACGCTGGCCGGTCTGCTCACCGGCGTCAGCGAGATGCGGATCCTTTCGAGCCAGTTCCCCTCGTGGCGCGGGGATGACGTGGCCGCCACCCTGGGGGTTGATAACATCACCGCCCTTCCCGAGCCGGCGTCGCTGCTGTTGGCGGCGCTGGGCGGCGCGGGGTCGGCCCGCCGGCGGCGGATCTGAACAAGCTCTTCCTGCCTCTCGAAGCATGAGCGGGGGCGGCCGGTGGCAACACCGGCCGCTCTCGTTTTGGTGCCGCCATTCGATCACCCGGGCGCGCGGCCGTCCGGGCCGTCCATGAACCGGCGGACCGGCATCGGAGCCGGGCCCGTGCGAAGCCCACCCGGTCCGCACGTGGCGGACGGGTCGGCGGGCGCCCTCGGTACCACGGTTCCGAGGGGACCGACTCGCACCGTGCCGGGATACCGGACAGCCACCTCCGCGCGCCCGGTGCCCATCGACCCATGCCGGGTTGAGCCGGCCGGGAGCGAGCCTATAATGCCGGTGGGCCGGGTGGCGCGGTACAGCGCGGCGCCGCGCGCCCTCTTCGTTTCGGGGTGACCGGGGGGATTCGATCAAGACGGGGGAACGTGTGTTTTATGGCGGCTGGTGATCCATTGGCGCATCCGTTGCTGGCCTCTCTGTCGGGCCGTTCGATCGAGCGCGGGATTCAGGTCTTGGCGGAGGCTTTATCGGCCACGGTGGCGGTTTTCGACGAGAGCGGCGAGTTGCTGGCCGGTCCGGCGGCGGGCAACGAGTTCATGCGCCGCGTGCTGAGCAGCGAACCGGGCCGTCAGGCCGTGCTGTCCGCGCACCGATCCGAGATCAACCGGGAATCGGAGGCCGCGATGGCGGGTTCGCCGTCGCTTCGCGGGGCGGCCGAGTCGGACGGCTCGTCGGCCGGCCGCGCCGGCACCGCCCTGATGGCCGGGCCCATGCTGGCCGCGGACGGCCGACGAGCCGTCCGACTCGGCCGCCCCGCGAAGCGACGGCGAACCCGCCATCGCGGCCTCCGATTC
>JABRVU010000162.1:0-4641 GCA_039961895.1 Phycisphaerae bacterium
GACCCGAACCGCGCTCCCCAGCCCGCCGACACTATCATACCCGATCGCCGGTCCCCGCCAGCCGCGGAGACCTGCCGCATGATCCGCAGGCCCGCCCGGCCGGCCAACTGCTCGATCTCCTCGCTGACGCCCCGCACCACCTCCGCCAGCGGCACCGGGAGTTCCACCGACACCCGACCCCTCAACACCTCTTGCCGGCCAACGATCTCTGGCCCGCGGGGCTGCTGGACTTGGCGCTCCTGGCGGTGCTCCTTGCTGAAATCACGAAACAAGCGGAGCTTACCGCCGTGCAAACTCCATAGGAGAAGCGCTCTTTTAACGATGCTCGGGACATCCTCCTGAAAACCGGGAACCGTTCCACCCTTTGACGCTCGCGCATCGCGGCGATACGCTGCCGGGTTCCACGCACAGGAAATGAGACGTCGCAGGAGGCGTTGACCGGGAGGTGCACTCATGCCGGCCGTCGATTCCGCCGAAACGTTGCCCAAGCTGCAAGCCGCGTTCTCCCTGGCCCAGTCCCAGGTCCGCAGGCTGATCGAGAAACACCCCGACTACTTTCCCATGTACACCTCCGGCGGCAAGTGGCTGCACGGCGGCGAGAAGTGGACCAACTGGTGCGAGGGCTTCCTGCCCGGCATGATGTGGATCTTCCACGAAGAGACCCAGGATTCGTACTGGCGCGAGAGGGCCGAGCACTACAGCCGGCTCGTCGAGCCCCGCAAGGACGACCGCGAGGTTCACGACCTGGGCTTCCTCTTCTACCACGGCACCTACCGGCGCTGGTACGAGGCCACGGTCCGCGAGGGCAGGCCCGACCCGGCCCTTCGGGCGGTGGTGTTCCACGCCGGGCGGACGCTGGCGATGCGTTTCCGCGAGAAGGGCGCCTACCTGCGCTCGTTCGTCTCCGAGGAATCGCTGTTCGTGGACATCATGATGAACGTGCCGATCATCCTGTACACGGCCATCGAGACCGGCGACCAGGCCCTGATGGACGTGGCCTGCCGGCACATCGCCACCTCGCGGCGCTACCTGGTCCGCGGCGACGGCTCGACCGCCCACGAGGCCCTCTTCGACACCCGGACCGGCGAGTGCCTCCGCCAGAGCACGCACCAGGGCTATCGCGGGGATTCGTGCTGGTCGCGCGGGCTGGCCTGGGCCTTGTACGGCTTTGCGACCTGCGGGCGGCTGCTCAACTTCCAGCCCTGGCTGGACACCTCGCGGGCCTGCGCCCAGTATCTGCTCGAGAAGCTCTCGGGCGATCCGGTTCCGCCCTGGGATTTCGACGCCCCCGAGGAATCGCGGCGGCAGAAGGACACCTCGGCGGGAGCCATCGCGGCGGCCGGGCTGCTCGAACTGGCCGAGTCCTTCGTCATGATCGGCACCGAGGAGGCCCGCCAGCGCAAGTATCTCCGCGACGCGGCCCTGCGCATCCTGGCCCGGCTGTGCGAGCCGGATTACCTGGCGATCAACGACCCCGGCTGGGAAGGCGTCCTCAAGCACGGCGTCTATCACATCCACAAGGGGCTGGGCGTCGACGAATCGGTCATGTGGGGCGAGTTCTTCTTCGTGGACGCCCTTCAGCGCGGCCTGCGCCTGCTGCGTGCGAGCCAGTCGGCCCTATGATTGTGCGCGATCGGACGACAGCCAAGAGCCGCGGCCCTCAACCCGCGCGGACGTGCGGAGCGGCGTGGAACACCTCGTGGCCCGGACCGGGTGGCACACGCAGGGTGCACGATCGCCGGGACCGCAGAAGGTGGTCTGCATGATGGATGGGGAACGGGCCTTATGAATGAAGCTGCTGGCGTTGGTCTGCGGGATGGTGTGCCTTCTGGATCTCTATCACGTTCTGGAGTATCTGTGGAAGGCGGCGCATTGCTTTCACCCGGAGGGCAGCGACGAGGCCAAGGAATTCGTGACCGATTGACTCTTCGGGGTGTTACGCGGCGAAGTGGGCGGTGTGATCGGGGGGCCTGAAGCAGATGGCTACAAAGCAGGCCCTGCGGGGCTCGCGCGGGCAACAGTTGTCGGCCGTGATCGGCTACCTGGAGCGGATCCGGCGGTTCATGCACTACGATGAGTACCTGGCCGCCGGATATCCGATCGGCAGCGGCTTGGCCGTGGGGGCCTGTCGGCACCTGGTCATGGACCGGATCGGGACGCGCCGGCGCATCCCCGGAGCCCAAGCCATGCTGAATCTGCGGGCGGAATACATCAACGATGAATGGGATGCGTTCCAGGGTCACCCCGCGGGGCGCAGGCGGATGAACAGCGTTTCGATGGCCAGTTGGATGTTCGCGTTCCGGGCGACGTGAGATTCGGCCTCGGCCACTGCCCGCAGGCCGCCCAGCAGTGCGTCGCGCGAAAACCGGCCGGCCAGCGCGGCGACGGCCTCCGGCTGGTCGGCGTTGACCGGCGGCAGGGCCGCCCCCGCGACCCGTCTGAGGGCGTCGGCGTAGAACTCCGCCAGGACGGCCAGCAGCGTCCGCAGGCCGGCCCGCGCGGCGTCGGTTTCCGAGACGTCCGGGTCGCGTTCAGCCACGCCCTTGGCCAGCGTCCTGGCGTCGGCCTCGAACGGACCGGCCAAGGCATGAGCGGCGAAGTCGGGTCCTGCCCCGGCCAGCTCGGTCAGGCGCTGTCCCCAGGCCCGCTTCAACGCGAACAGGCCGTCCTCCAGGTCGCGCAGGGCCTGCCCGAGGCTCCCGCCGGAATGCCGGGCCGCGAAGGCCCGTTCCGCGGCGGGGCGGTCCGGGCACAGCTCGCCCAACCGCCGCTCCACGAACGCGACCGGCAGTGATTGAAACACAACCTGCTGACAACGTGATCGAGTGGTAGGCAGAAGCCGGTCCAGCCCGGAAGAGAGCAACACCAGGAACGTGTCCGGCGGAGGCTCCTCGAGGGTCTTCAGCACGGCGTTCTGGGCGCTGTCGTTCATGCGTTCGGCCTCGCGGACGATGAAGACCTTGGCCCGTCCGCGGGCGGGGCGGTGACCGGCCTGGGCGATCAGGAAGTGGCGGACGACCTCGACGCCCAACTGCGTGGCCAGCCGCTTGCGGACCTCGGCCTCCGGGTGCTGGCGGCTGAGCTGCCGGTGAATCAGGTACAGGTCCGGGTGCGTGCCCGCTTTGACCAGACGGCAGTCCTGGCACTCGCCGCAGGCGTCCACCCCGCTCAGGTCCGCGCCGGCCTGGCCGGTGAAGTCCAGGCGCACCTGCGACGGGCACAGCAGCGTCTGGGCCAGTCCGACGGCCATCAGCTCCTTGCCGACGCCCTCCGGCCCGGCGAACACGTAGGCATGGGGCATGCGCCGGCCGGCCAGTGCCCGCTGGAGAATCCGATGGGCCCGCGGCTGATGCTCGACCTCAGAAAGCGGCACGTTCGAGCGCCTCCATCACGCGGGCGTGGACGTTCTCGACCGAGTCTCGCCCGTCGATGATCACCACCTGCCCGGGATAGTCGGCCGGCAGCTTGAGGAACAGCTCGCGGACCTTGCGGTGAAAGGCCAGCGGCCGGGCCTCCATCGCGTCGGGATGGACGTCCTGGAGCAGGGAGGACTGCCCCGCGGCGCGCCTGCGGTTCTGCCCCGCGTGGTGCGGCTTGCGCCCGGTGCGGCGAAAGCCTTCCTCGGGCTCCACGTCGAAGACGAGGGTGAGGTCCGGCCAGGTTTCGCCGACGGCGAAACGGCCCAGCTCGACGATGCGCGATACGTCGTAGCCGGCCGCTCCCTGGTAGGCCCACGTCGAACTGATGAACCGGTCGCAGAGCACCACCCGCCCGGCCTTCAGCGCCGGCTCGATCACCTGCCCCACGAGCTGGGCCCGCGAGGCCATGAACAGGAACGTCTCGCAACGCACGTCCATCTCGGACAGGTCGTAGTCGAGCAGGACCTTGCGGATGCGGTCGCCGACGGGCGTCCCGCCGGGGTCTTTTCCGATCACCGCCTCCAGACCGGCCGTGGAGAGACGATCGGCGACCCGGCGAAGCTGGGTGCTCTTCCCGCAGCCGTCCGGGCCGTCGAAGACGATGAACTTGCCGGCGAGTCGGGTCTTCCAGTCCAAGGACGGCTCCATTCGATCGGCCGGACCAGGCCTTCACCGTATTGAAGTTCGTAACAGAACGACGTCAGGTGAGTTTACGCGCGACCGGCGGCGGACGGAAGCCCACGACGGTGCTCTCCCACCCGCCGCGTCCGTGACCCATTCGGGATAGCGCCGGCCAAGCCGGTGAGGTCCAGGGACGAAAGAACCGGACGGTGAAGCCCCGTCCAGTCGCACCGGTCCCCGCTCATGTCAGGGCCACGGTCAGGTCCACAACCTGCCGCGTTTTCGAGACTGGGAGCGCGGTTCCGTTGCCCTTTTTTCACTGGCTCTCGCTTCTCCCTGCGTTGCGGTCTGCCATGCCGGGGCATGCCCTCTGGCCCGGGCCCCGAGATGTTCCTCCATTTTGCGGGTCCGCGCGGGCTCAAAGCCCGCGGCTCATGGGGGCCGTATCGGTCAGCCTGAGCAAGAAGGAATCTGCTTGTATGCCCCGACGGCATCGGTTAGGCTGAACGGCTGGTGTGTCATGCGCCGTCGGGCCTTCACACTCGTCGAAGTGCTGGTGGTGGTGGCCATCATCGCCTTGTTGATCGCCATCCTTCTGCCC
>JABRVU010000163.1:0-3458 GCA_039961895.1 Phycisphaerae bacterium
GATCAGCGACGTGGTGGCCATCCTGGGGAGTTTGAACATCATCGCGGCGGAACTGGACCGGTAGGCCGAGGGCGATTTCGGATCGGGGATTTCGGATTTCGGATTATTGACATGGCCTGGAAGGCATTGGATCGAATCTCGCCGGCGGCCGACGACGGGGCCCAGCCGGTCCTGGATGAGGCCGTCAAGGAGAAGATCCGCGCGTTCTTCCCGCGCTATCCGAGCAGGCGGGCGGTGCTGCTGCCGGCCCTGCACGTGGTGCAGAACGCCTTGGGGTACGTCAGCCATCGGGCCATGCGCGACATCGCCGAGCTGCTGGAGATCCCGCCGGCCCAGGTGCTGGACACGGTGACGTTCTACACGCACTTCTGGACGCACCCCAAGGGGGCCAAGACCATCGTGTCCTGTCGGAGCCTGTCCTGCGAGCTGATGGGGGCCCGGGAGGTCAACGAGGAGATCAAGCGGCAGCTCGGCGTCGAGGAGCACGGGACGACGGCCGACGGGAAGTACAGCTTCGTGACCGAGGAGTGCCTGGGGGCCTGCGAGGCCGGGCCGTGCCTGCTCATCAACGAGAAGCTGCACAAGTGCGTGAAGCGCGAGGACGTGGCCAGGCTGCTGGCGGACCCGAAGAACGACGAGATCGACGTGCCCCGCAGCACGCTGTACGACGGGCCGACGCAAGCCGAGCGGAAGGCCGCGGCGGCCGGGGCGGCGCGGGACCGCGGCCGAAACGGCGATGGTCGCACCGACGACCACGGCGCGGACGCCGCCCTGGGGACGACCTCGGACGTGCAGGAGATGCGCGAGGCGTAAGGGTCGGGTTCGGCGGGTCGCGGTGCTGGAGCCCGCGCGGACCCGCTCCCGGAGGGCGGCCCGCGCCGGCGCGCGGGCTGAAAGTCCACGGCTCTCCCGGCGGCTCCTGGAGCGGCTCTTTGCGGGTGAAGGGTTCTGGATGTTTGAACCGGTACTGCTCAAGAACGTGGGGGTCGAGGGGTCGCGAACGCTGCGCGTGTATGAATCGCGCGGCGGATATGCCGCGGCGCGCAAAGCCCTGACCGCGATGACCCCCGACGAAGTGACCGAGGTGGTGAAAAAGTCCAACCTCCGCGGGCGCGGCGGGGCGGGCTTTCCGGCCGGGGTGAAGTGGACCTTCCTGCCCAAGGACCGGACGGTCACGTACCTGTGCGTCAACTTCGACGAGTCCGAGCCGGGCACGTTCAACAACCGCTACCTGGTGGAGAACGACCCGCACATGCTGCTGGAGGGCATTCTGATCGCCGGGTTCGCCACGCGGGCGACGACGGCGTACGTCTACATCCGGGTCGAGTTCCACGAGACGTTTCACGTCCTCCAGAAGGCGCTGGATGAGGCCTACGCGGCCGGTCTGTTCGGGAAGAACATCTTCGGCGGCGACTACTCGCTGGACTGCTTCATCCATCGCGGGGCCGGGGCCTACGTGTGCGGCGAGGAGACCGGCCTGATCGAGTCGCTGGAGGGCAAGCGCGGCTGGCCGCGGATCAAGCCGCCCTTCCCGGCCATCGAGGGGGCCTTCCGCAAGCCCACGGTGGTCAACAACGTCGAGACGCTGGCCTGCCTGCCGCACATCATCGAGCGCGGGGCCGAGTGGTTCACTTCCATCGGCACGCCGGGCAGCGCCGGTCCGAAGCTGTTCCAGGTCTCCGGCCCGGTGAACCGCCCGGGCTGCTACGAGGCGCCGCTGGGCCTGACGGCCCGCGAGCTGGTTTTCGGCGACGACTTCGGGCGGGGCATGGCCGGCGGGCGGAAGGTCAAGGGGGTGATCCCCGGCGGGCTGTCGATGGGCATCCTGACGGCCGACGAGCTGGACTGCAAGCTGGACTTCGACGATCCGCGCAAGTACGGCCTGCTGGGTCTGGGTACGGCCGCGGCCATCGTCATCGGCGACGACGCCGACATCCGCCAGGTGCTCGCCAACGTCTGCCGGTTCTACGCGATGGAATCGTGCGGGCAGTGCACCCAGTGCCGCGAGGGGACGGCCTGGATGTACAAGATCGCCCAGCGCATCGCGGCCGGAGCCGGACGGAACGCGGACCTGGACCTGCTGGTGGAACTGACCGCCAACATGGGCATGATGCCGGGTCTGAGCATCTGCGGCCTGCCGGACGGGGCGGTGTACCCGATCCGAACCATCGTGCAGAAGTATCGGGGCGAGTTCGAGGAGCTGATCCGCAGGCAGCATCCCCGGAAAGTGGTGGAGACCATCAAGAGGGCCACGCCGTCGGCCTACGAGCTGCCGATCCTGGGCGCGTAGGGAAGGGACGGGGGCAAGCATGCGCCGCGGGCTGGAGAGCCCGGACGGCCCTTCGGAAAGCGACATCCGTTCATTGAGCGGCAACGGGCTCGGGTCGTGCCGCGGGAGACGACGGGCGAACGCGCGGCGTAATGAAGCAAGGTTCAACGACGCACTGGCGTCGCGCGGGCTGAAGTCCGCGGCTCTCTGGGTAATGGAATGGCCAAGATCATTATTGATGGCAGGGAGGTTCAGTGCCGGGACAAGATTCCGGTGTTGCAGGCGGCGCTGGAAGCGGGCCTGGACGTGCCGCACTACTGCTATCATCCGGGCCTGTCCATCGTGGCCTCGTGCCGGCTGTGCCTGATGGAAATGAAGATGCCCGACCCCAAGACCAAGGAGATGGCCTGGTCGCCCAAGCTGGTGCCGAGCTGCCAGACCCCCGTGCGGGACGGGATGGAGGTCCGCTTCGCGTCGCCGGCCGTCGAGAACAGCCGCCGGCATGTCATGGAGTATTACCTGGTCAACCACCCGCTGGACTGCCCGGTCTGCGACAAGGCCGGCGAGTGCTACTTGCAGGACTACGACTTCGCGTACGGCCCGGCTTCTTCGCGGGCCGTGGACCCCAAGTACAAGAACCCCAAGAAAGACATCGGCCCGCGGACGCTGCTCTACCAGGACCGCTGCGTGATGTGTTCGCGCTGCGTCCGCTTCGTTCAGGAGGTGGCCGGCACCGGCGAGCTGTGCATCGTCAACCGCGGGAACCGCTCGGAGATCGACGTGTTCCCCGGCGCGCCGCTGGACAACAAGCTCCAGGGCAACGTGGTGGACTTATGCCCGGTGGGGTCGCTGCTGGACAAGGATTTCCTGTTCCGCCGGCGCGTGTGGTTCCTGAAGACCGGCGATTCGATCTGCCGCGGATGCAGCACGGGCTGCGCGATCCACGTGGACGAGCACCGGGGGGCGGTCCAGCGGCTGCGGCCGCGCTACAACCCCGGCGTCAACGACTGGTGGATGTGCGACGAGGGGCGGTTCGGGTGGAAGTTCGTGGCCGATGAACGGCGCATTGCGTCGCCGACGCTCAAGCGCGGCAGCGTCTCCGAGACGCCGGCCTGGGAGGCCCTGCCGGGCATCGTCCGCCTGCGGCTGACGCAGATCGCGGCGAAGGCCGGGCCGGCCAGCCTGGCCG
>JABRVU010000164.1:0-8487 GCA_039961895.1 Phycisphaerae bacterium
ATCACAATCCGGACAACGTGGAGGATGATGGTTGTGCATGGCACGCTCTCAGCAAGAAAGGAAGGGGTGGCCCGCAAAGCCCGATGACCCTGACGATAACGAATCCAGGGACCACAATCAAGCGACCGCCCGAACGTGGATGCCGCGCGGGTGCCTGAGAGGTTCCGCGGGGATGCCCGTTGTGCCCAGGACCGCGGCAAGTCATGGCCGCAGCCCGATTCCCTCGGGTTCTGCGGCGACAGGTTGCCGCGGTGCTGGAAAGGACGCATTCGCCCGACCCGCCGATCGCGTCACCCACCCGGGCCGCCGCGGGCTCATCGCCATGCTGAACCGATCCGTGGAATGGGATATGCTGTCTACCATGAACCCTTCGCCGTCTCTCATCGCGGTCCTGTCCTCGTCGCTGGCAGCGGCGTCTTTCATCCCGGCTTCGACGGCTCATGCGGCCGACGAGGCCGACATCCTCAGGTCGCTGCGCCGGGAGCATCCGCGGCTGTTCGCCTCCGCGACGGATTTCGCGCGGCTCAAGGCCGCCATTCGAGACCATCGCGTGCTGCATGAGTGGTACAGACGTATCCTCGAGGATGCCGAGGACATGCGCTCCACCGAACCCATGCCCCACATGGTCGGCGGCGAGCATCCGCGCATGGCCATTCACCGCATCGCCACCTGCGCGGGCCTCTACTGGCTGACCGGCGACCGCGAAAAGGCCGAGCGGGCCCGCGACGAACTGATGGCCGCGGCGGGATATGATTCGTGGGGCGAGGGCGTGAATCTCGGCGTCGCGGAGATGGCCTTCGCCGCCGGTTTGGGCTATGACTGGCTTCACGCCTTCCTGACCCCCCAGGAGCGGAGCCAGGTTCGCACGGCCATCATGGAGAAGGCCCTGCGCGCCGGGCTCGAGCATTACGACCGGCGTCTGCGCTGGTATGCCCGGACCAACAACTGGAACCAGGTGTGCAACGCCGGTCTGGCCGTCGGGGCCCTGGCCATCGCTGATGAAGAGCCGGATATCACCCGCCGCATTCTGGCCGGGGCGCGCCGATCCATCGAGCACTCGATGCGTTCCTACGACCCCGATGGCGGCTGGAACGAGGGACCGGACTACTGGTGGTATGGAACCGGCTACTTCGTCCGCTACGTGGCGGCGCTGGAAAGCGCCCTGGGCACCGACCTGGGCTGCCGGAAGGCGCCCGGTTTTGCCGAAACCGGCGAGTTCCGAATCTACTCCATCGGCCCCTTCGGGGAGGCTTTCAACTTCGCGGACAGCCTCCCGTTCCCGCTGCCCTCGCCGGCCATGTACTGGCTGGCCCGGGCCTTCGACCGGCCCGAGTACGCGGTTCACGAGAGCCGGCTTGAGCTGCGCCGGCCGCAGATGTTCGACCTGATCTGGTCCGCCGGCCGGCCGCCGCCCAAGCAGGTTCCCGATCTGCCGCGCGATCGGCTCTTCCGCGGGATCGACGTGGCCTGCTTCCGCGGCGCCTGGGATGATCCCCAGGCCGTCTTCGTCGGTTTCAAGGCCGGCGAGAACACCAACGGCCACGGCCACCTGGACGCCGGCTCATTCGTGCTCGACGCGCTTGGCGAACGCTGGGCCATCGATCTGGGTCATGAAAAGTATCAGCTTCCCGGCTATTTCGGCGCCCAGCGCTGGCAGTACTTCCGCACCCGCAACGAATCCCACAATACCCTGACCCTGGACGGCGAAAACCAGGATCCCCGGGCCCGCGCGCCCATCGTGGCCTTCCAGTCGAAACCCGAGCAGGCCTTTGCGGTCGCAGAATTGAGCCCCGCGTACCGGCGGCCGCCGGGATCGCTCCGGCGCGGCATCGCGCTTCTGAACCGGCGCGACGTGCTGATCCGGGATGAGCTGAAGACGGATGTACCAGTCGATGTCGTCTGGAACCTGTACACCCGCGCGGAGGTGAGGCTGACGGGCCGGCGGGCCGCGCTGACGCTTCGGGGACGGAACCTTTTCGCTCGGATTCTGTCCGCGCCGCCGGAGGCCCGGTTTGAATGGGCCCCGGCCAAGGCTCCGCCCGAAGAACGACAACAACCCGACGTTCAGAGCTTGCGGCTGCGGCTCTCGGTCACGCAACCCTGCGAGATCGTGGTGTTGCTTACCCCGGCCGAAGATGCTCCCACGCCGCCGATGCTCCCGCTCGACCGATGGATCGAGGCCGCGCCGCTGAAGTGATCCCCGGCGCCGCGCCGCGGTTATCTGACCTGCGATTATCCCAAGTGTAATAATCCACGTTCAAATCGAGGGGAATCACCCGTTCGGGTGATGCTCCCGCATTGTACTGTCAATCTGGGTAGTATTCGGAATGGTGAGACAGAACAGGCAGTCAGCCCGTTGCTTCCATTCGTTTTCTGAGGGGCACCGATATCGGGGGGAAAGAGCCATGCAACGATTCAAACGGAAAGGGGCCCTGACCAGGCGCTGGTGTCGAGGCCGGTTCTGGGCGGCGGCGGCGGTACTGGCCCTGCTCAACACGGGTCGGCCGGTGATCGGAGCGGACGAGGAGGAAGGACCGGACCCCAACGACGTCATCCTGGTCGAGGAGGATTGGGAGCTGGTGGTCAACGAGCCGGACGATCAGCTCGAAACGCCCCAGTTTCACACCGTGATGTCGCCCTTCGGCCATCTCGATTCCTACTACGCCCAGGTGCTGTGGAATTATCGGGAGGTCGAGGACGAGTTCGCGCCCGGCGGCCTTCAGCTTCAGAGCTGGAACGGGGAGAACCGCCTGAACCTGCGGAGCATCAACGGGCGGCTGCTGAGCACCGAGGCCGAGACCATCACCTGGACGCAGGTGCTGGGGACCAACGGGTATGAGCTGGCCTTTGCCATCGACAACGGCCACTCCGAGACCTGGGGCGAGTTCGGCCGGGACATCCGCATCACCCAGAACGCGAACCTCGAGAACCTCAATGCGTACGACACGGCGGTTTCCGTGCAGAACTCGTGGGTGACGTACGGCTCGAACCGGGTGACCTCGCTGGTCATCAAGCAGGTCCGCAAATACGGGGCCTACGGACTGATCTCGGTGGATACGGTGCCCAAGGTGGTCTACGAGTTCGCCGATACGCAGGACAGCGGCGAGGACGTGGCCCCGCTGGAGGATTACTGAGCCGGTAGAGTGCAAGCTGTTACCCGTGGGGGACCGGCTTTCAGTCGGTTGGTTTCCGGGGGGTCTCAGGACGCGCTCAGTAAGCAGGTCGCAGCCGCCGGGCGCGGAAGGCAAGGGTTTTGCGGCGAGGTCGAGGCGTTCGGGTGAGCCGAGCGGTCTCGGCCGACGGCGATGGGAGAGGAGCATCGACCATGTTGCAGACGCGGAATGCGTTGAGGCGGACCCGGCGCCGGGGCGCGGCCGTTCCGTTGGTGGCCGTCTCGGCCTGCGTGCTGATCGGGATGGGCGCCATGGCCGTGGACATGGGCCTGATCTACCGCGCTCGGGTCGAGTTGCAGGCCGCGGCCGACGCCGCCGCCCTGGCCGCCGCCGTCGAACTGCTGGACGTGGACCGCCTGAAGGGCACGCCCAACCTCACCGCCGAGATGGACGCGGCCCGGGCCAAGGCGGCCGAATACGCCGCCTATAACAAGGTCATGAAAGCGGCACCGACCGTGGACGGCAACGGCTCGAACTCGCCGGACGGCGACGTGGTCTTCGGATACCTCAACAACCCCGATGACTTGAGCGAACCGCTCTCTTTCGCGCAAGCCGACCGCTACAACACCGTGCTGGTGCGGGTGCGGCGAAACCAGATCCGCAACGGGCCGATCGACCTGACCTTCGCGGCCATTTTCGGGATCCAGACCGCCAACCTGGGAGCCGAGGCCGCCGCCACCATCAAGGACGGGGCGGTGGGTTTCCGGGTGACGCCCAAGACGGGCAACGCCGGCGTGCTGCCCCTGGCGCTGCACGTGGACGCCTGGAAACAGTTCCTGGCCGGCACGCTCTCGAACGGCGACAACTATTCGTACAACTCCGCTACCGGTGCGGTGACCTCGGGCAGCGACGGGATCCGGGAACTGAACCTCTACCCCGGTTCGGGGACCGGCAACCAACTGGTGACGCCGGGCAATTTCGGCACGGTGGACATCGGCTCGCCCAACAACAGCACCGCCGACCTCTCCCGGCAGATCCGCTACGGGGTGAACGCCGACGACCTGGCCTATTTCGGTGGCGAGTTCAAGCTCGGGCCGGACGGAACCATCGCGCTCAACGGCGACACCGGGCTGTCGGCCGCGATCAAGGATGACCTGGAGTCCATCAAGGGTCAGCCGCGGGCCATCCCGCTGTTCAGCAAGGTGGTCGGGCCGGGCAACAACAGCACCTTCACGGTGGTCGGTTTCGCGGGCATCCGCATCGTGAACGTGAAGCTGACCGGGTCGATGAGCAGCAAGCAGGTGCTGATCCAGCCGGCCTTCGTGGTGGACGACACGGTCATCACCGGCCCGGGTTCGGGTTCCAGTTCGTTCGTCTATGAGCCGGTTCGGCTGGTTCGCTGATCCTCCGGCGGCCGCGGGATGGACACGGCCGTGCTCTGATCGGCGGGCGACGCCGCGGCGATGCTCAGCGTTTCAGCACCGGCGCGATGCTGATGAGATCGACGCGGGTCTGGCCCTGCTCGGTGAACTTCGCCAGGGTGTAGACCGTCCCGTCGTTGCCGACGGCGATGGAGTTGATCGCCGCCGGACGCGCACCGGCGGCGGTGTAGATCGGGCCGTGGTCCCGGTAGCGGCGCGTGGGGATGTCATAGGTCACCAGGTGGAAATCCTCGGCGCCCTTGGCCTCGCCCATGGCGGTGGTCTTCCGCCCGGTGACCCGCCGCCCGTCCTGGTAGCGAGGGGCTCCGGTCAGGTAATAGAGCGTCCGCCCGTCGGGCCCCAGCTCGAAACCCAGGTATCCGTAACTGAACTGATCGAACATGCCGCTGAGCCGCGACGGTTCGGAGGTGATCCGGTCGAGCACGTCCACGCGGACGGCCCGCGGATCGAACCGGAACAGGTAGCCTGAGTTCCCGTGCACGCCGTAGATGGCCCGCTCGGACTCGACCCACACCACCTGCCGCCAGTGATAGGCCATGTGCCCCGGCGTGGTCGGGTCGTACTGGCCGAAGTAGTCCTTCCGCAGATCATCGCCGACCACCGGCACGACGGCGTCGCGGGCGGGGTCATAGCGCAGAATATCGCCGGCAGGCACGGTGAAATAGGCCGATCCGTCGGTGGGATCGACGGCGATGGCCCGGCAGATGGTGCGGTAGGTCGGCCCCTGGCCGTTCTCGCCCTCCTCGAAGAACCCGCCGAGGTTCTTCAACTCATTCTTGGCCAGGTCGTAGCGCAGAAACAAACCGGTCGGCCAGGTCAGGGCGAAGATGCGCCCGCGGCGGGGGTCCATGTTCATGGTGATGATGCCCTCGCCGCCGGGGGCGATGGCCAGGTCCTCGAAGGTCTCATCGGCCACGTCGAAGGCCAGCAGGTGCCCGCCGGGATAGGGCTTGAAGCCCGCCGGCGGGACGCCGACCTTCTCCCGGCCGTCCATCATCGTGTAATAGCCCATGTGGGTCGCGAAATAGAGCTTGCCGCGGTCCTCGACGAACTTCACGTGGCTCTTGCCTTGGACGACAATGTGGCGGCCCTTTTCGCCGCAGGCCTCGGTCAGGTCTCCCAGGTGCCGGATGCGGCCGGTGGCGGGATCGAGCACGAACATCTGGGCGCCCAGGTCATGGCGGGCGGAGCAGAGCACGTAGTAGATTCGGCCGTCGCGGGCGGCGGACAGGCCGTTGAACGTGGTGTGGTCCTGGACGAAACCGGAGCGGTAGGTTTGGGCGATCAGATGCCGCGGGTCGCCGAAGAAGGATAATGCCCTGGACCTCGCGTCCGGCATGCAGCCGGTCAATGGAACGAGCAGAATCGCGGCGATCAGCGGACAGGCCGGCGTGTTGTTCCTCATTTCGGTGAGATTCCTGGCTGCGCTGCGGGTCACTGCCGACTTCCCGCATCGAGAGACATGCCCCTTCACGCAAGTCCGATCCGCTCGCCCTTGCAGGGCGAAAACAGATGACGATGCGCCCCGGAGACTGAAGCCCCGTGCTATGAACCGCCGCCCCTTCGCGGCCGCTGCCGGCGGCTGAAGCGCGCCATTTTACAGCTTGGCGAGCGCCTGGCGATGGGCCCACACCTTCTCGAAGGCCTTGACGTACTGCTCGACGAGTTCGGGCACGTCGGAGGTGAAGTACGGCAGCATGATGGCCGTCGCGTTGGCCTGCTCCGAGCCGGGCAGTTCGGGGATGACCGGCGGGTGGTGCCACCACTGCTTCTCGCGGTAGATGGCCATCTTGTGCTGGAGCGGATAGACGAACTCGCTGGCGTGAACGCCCTCGGCCCGCAGGGCCTTGACCGCCGTGGCCCGCGACATGCCCGCGGCCGCGGGGTCGATGAACAGCACGTTGGCGTCGTAATAGAGGCGCTGGGCGTCGGGCCGAGACTTCTGGTCATGCAGGCCGGGAAGCTGGATCAGCCGGTCGTTGAGCGAACGCACCTGCTTGACGCCGCTCTCGTTGCGCTTCTTGAGCCGGCGGAGTTGGACGCGGGCCAGAGCGGCCGACAAGGGGTGCATGCGGAACTTCACGCCCAGGCCCGTGCCGGCGTACTTGCGATAGGGGCTGTTCTCGGGAAAGTGCTTGGGCTGGTCGTAGTGTCCGAAGCAGCAGGCCCGCTCGTAATGCTCGGCCTTCATGTACATGCCCATGCCGCCCTCCAGGGCCGGCAGCGGCTTGGTGGTCTGAAAGCTGAAGATGGACATCTCGCCCCAGGTGCCCATGAGCTTGCCCTTCAGCGAGGTGCAGTGGGCGTGGGCGCAGTCCTCGAGCACGATCAGCCCGTGCTCTTTGGCGAAGTCGCTGATGTGATCCATGTCGCAGGGGTTGCCGAACCAGTGTACCGGGAGGATGGCCCGCGTTCGCGGGGTCAGCCGCTTCCGGGCGTCCTCCAGGTCGAAGTTGAGCGTCCGCGGGTCGATGTCCACGAAGACCGGCACCAGCCCCGAGAGCCGCATGGGCACGATGGTGGCGAAGAAGGTGTAACTGGGGACCATGACCTCGCTGCCGGGCGGCAGATCGAGGGCGAAGAACAGGCAGGCCAACGCCCCGGTGCCATTGCACTGGGCCTTGACGTAGGGGACCTGATAGAACTCCTTCCAATCCGCTTCGAGGTCGTCGAGGGGCTGATAGGAGGGTTTGCGCAGGACTTCGAGGACGGCCTTTTCATCCTCCGGGCCGTAGAGCGGCCAGCGGGCGGCGTCGTGGTGCTTGTCCTCGGGATAGGTGACGGCTTTTTTGCCGCCCTGAAGAGCGAGCGTTTCGGCCGGGGCCGAGGCCCCGACGGAAGACCGTCCGGCCAGTGACAATCCGACTGCCGCCGCCGTGCTCGAACGGAGGAACGCGCGTCGGCTGGAACGCGACCGCTGGTGGAGATGGGATCGTTTCATGGCGGGGCTCCTGCTTGGGTGTGAAAGGCGCGACCGGCCGGAACGAGCACTTGCCCGGACCCCGGCCCGTCACGCCGTTATTGTCCTTTCTTCCCGCCGCTGTGTCTACGGTTCATCCCACCTCAGGGCACGAGCGTGACCGCGACGGAATCGGCGGCGGACCAACTCGTGTTCCCCCCGCGATTATCACCCACCGCGCGCAGATAATGTTGAGCCAAGGGCTTGACATGGGGTAGACACCTCCTTATAAGCGCCGTCGCAACCTATGTCTGTGCGCCCGCGGAAGGGGGCTCTGCCCGCGGTCAGGGCGGATGGAAACGGCGGGCCATCGGAGCAGACAATCGAGTTGCGGTTCACTTCCATCCGGCCCGCGCGGGGCCGGGGACGTATCGCTGGAGACGAACAAGCATGAGAAAACGATCCCTTTGGCGGGGCTTGCGGCGGTGGGGGTTGCTGGCCGGCCTGGCCGGGCCCATGTGCCTGTGGCAGACCGCCGGCTGCGCGGTGGACCCGGACGTGCTGCTGCGGGCGGGCCTTCAGTTCGTGGGCGAGACGGCGATTTTCGCGCTGGACAATCTACTGGTCGGCCCGCGCTGATCCGCGGACGCGACGTACAGTGAGGACTCATTCATGCGGCGATTCCTGCTTATCGCGATGCGCATTCTTCCCGTGACCGGCGCGATGTGCGCCTGGGGCTGCGGCGTGACCGACCGACAACTGGTGGATTTCGCCACGTCCACGTCGATTCGGGTCGTCGTTCAGGCGTTGATGAGCATCGTCGAATCGGCGGCGGTGAGCGGAACGGGGACATGACGGGCCACGGCCGGGTTCGTCCCGGGCGGGGTGTCAACGGCCGCCGGTCGGCGGACCCTGAACCGGCTTCCCGGTTGCGCGGGCCTTGGGCGGGGCGGTTCGAGCGGCCGAATCCGCGTGGGTCGGGCGATCATCGAGCGGGTGACTACATTACCTGTGATTCAGGGATGGCTTCAAC
>JABRVU010000165.1:0-31360 GCA_039961895.1 Phycisphaerae bacterium
CGACGAGGCGGCCGAACTGACCGGCGCGCCCCCGCCGGAGTCGCTGCGTTCCGACGCTCCCACGCTGGTCGAATCGGCGCTGAGCGAAGCCGCGGGCGACGACCTCTACCTGGTCGGCCTGATCGGCGGCAAGAACGTCGGCAAGAGTTCGCTCATCAACGCCCTGGTCGGGCGGACGATCTCCTCCGACGCCGCCCACGGCCCCGGCACCCAGAAGGTGATCGCCTACGTCCATGACTCGCGGACCGAGGCCCTGCGGGCCATGCTCGACGCGGAGGTCCCCGGCCGATACGAGCTGGTCACCCACGGGCGGGACGACCTGGCCCGGCAGGCGCTGCTCGACCTGCCCGATTTCGACAGCCACTTCGAGGAGCACCTGGAGATCACGCGGCGGATGCTGCGTCACCTGCTCTACCCCGTGTGGATGCAGAGCGTGGAGAAGTACGCGGACGGTCAGCCGCGCGAGCTGCTGCTGAAGGTGACGGCGGGCAACGCGCCGGACAACTTCCTGTTCGTGCTCAACAAAGCCGACCAGCTCGATACCCGCCGGGTTCCGTCGGCCGGCGACGAGCTGCGCGAGGACTATGCCCGGCGGGTGGCGGCGGCGCTGGGCCTGCCGCGTCCGCCGCGCGTGTGGCTGATCAGCGCCGCCCGGCCGGCGGAGTATGACCTGCCGGCCTTGCGCGAGCTGCTGGGCCGGGCGAAGCCGGCGGAGGCGGTGGCCCGCTCGCGGGCCTGGGCCATCGGCCGGCAGAGTCGCCTGTTGATGGCCTGGCTTGACGGGCAGGACCTGCCCGGCCGGCGCGACCGCCTGGCCCGTCTCGAAGAACAGGCTCTCGAAGAAATCATGGCACACGTCTCCGGCCCGCTCATCGCCCACGTCCTGCCGCCGATCCCTGAGGACCGGGCGCTGCGGGCCGCCCTGGCCGACGCACTGATGCAGCGGCGGGTCGTCCGTTGGCCGATCGTCAACGTCCTGCACGTACTGCTGGACCCGCTGGTCTCGGGGCTGCGCGGGCGGCTGCCGTTCGGACACCCGTGGGCATTCGAGGGCTCTATCAAGCTCGTGTCCCGTCACTTGGCGTCCTGTCCGCGACCGTTGCCCTCGGCGATTCAGGCCGTCTTCGCCCGGCTCCAGCAGGCCAACCCGCTGGTGAGCCGGTTGTACGGCCATCGGCGCCTGTGGGAGACGCTGCCCGCCGAGACGGCGGCGGACGAGTTGCGTCAGGGGCTGGCCGAAGCCGTCGATCACCGCAAGCAGGCGGGCCTGGCCCATCTGGGCGGTGGGGGCGGACCCGTCGGCTGGTCGGCCCGGTGGCTGCTCACCCTCGGAGCGGCCATCTGGTTTCCCTTCGCCCAGCCGATGCTCGAGGCCCTCCTCCGGCAGCGGGCCGTGGACCTCGCCCTCCTGGCCGTGCAGGTGCTGGGTGTCCCTTACCTGCTCAAGAACGTCGGCTTTTTGTGCGTGTATTACGTGCTGCTGTGGCTGGGTCTGAAGTGGCGGACCCGCCGGCAGGCGGATCGCTGGTTCGAGCGCTGGGCGCACGGAGATCCGCGGGACCCGATCGAGAGTCTGACCGGCCGGGTGCTCGAATGGTCGCGCGGGCTGACCGAACCGATCCGCGCGGTTCGTGAACGCATCGAGGCCCTCCTCCGCCGGGCCGCCGCGCACGCCTGCGACTGACGTCGGTGGTGGCGTCAGCGAGCGGCTGGCGGGCACCGCCCGCCCCGGCGCAATCCGGCACTCCGCGCGGCGGGCGCTTGTTTCTCGCTTCTCGCCTTTTGCTCCTCCGGCATGCAGGACGCCGCGCCGGAGTCAGTAGGCGCCGCGGTTGCCGCCGCCGGGGGCGCTGCCCAGGGCCGGCGAACCGGGCTGGAGGTGGAAATCGGCCGGAGGATCGACGAACAGCGGATCGGCGTCGAGGTTGCCCACCCCGTAGCCGTGCTCGGCCGCCGGCGCGATCGAGTAGTTCATGCTGATCTGCACGCCGGCGATCACGTTCTGGAACGTGGCCGCGTTGTTCCAGAAGATGGTGTTCTCGATGGCCGCGCCCAGCCCGGGGGCCACGCCGCGCTCCGGCTCGCCGTAGTTGATGGCCGCGATCACGCTGCCCACCACGGTGTTGTTCTCGAATCGGGCGAAGCAGCCCTCCTTGAGCAGCAGGGCGTGGTCGTTGTCGAAGAACAGGTTGCGCACCACGGTCACGTCCGAGCTCTGCCCGCTGGTGCTCCACCGGCCGGTGGCCAGGGCGTTGCTGCTGCTGGACGAGGAGTTGTTCTTGTGGAAGTGCATGAAGACGTTGCCCTCGAGGTGGGCGTCGGTGCCGTCCATGTCCACGGCGTCGTCGCCCCCGCCCTCGAAGACATTGTCGAGCACCTGGAGAATGGGGCCGGGCCGCTTGCAGCCGGAGAAGTCGATTACGTCATTGTAGCCGGTGGTGGTGCCGAAGACGTTGTTCCGGATGATGAGGTATTCGGCGCCGCTGAGCCATTCGCCGTGCACGAGTTCGGCTCCGCTGATCGAGGGGAAGGTCGAGTTCTGGATGATGACCGAGGGGTGGTTCATCTCGATGAGCGTGACGTTGGTGCCCGACCAGCTCACGTGGTCGATGAGCAGGCGCGAGGCGTTGACCTCGATGGAGTGGCCCTGCCCGTCGCCGTGGGCCACGTCCACCCAGATCAGGCGGTTGTCCGCGAGGGTGTTGTTGAAGGCCAGGCCGTCCCAGCTTCCGGCCGCGCCGGGCCGCAGCAGCAGGCGCACGTGGTCCGTCTCGGTGCCCTCGGCGAGCAGCCGGCCGGCGACGGTCAGCCCGGCGCCCGGCTCGAAGAAGAGAACGACGCCGGGCTCGAGGGTGAGGGTGACGCCCGGCTGCACGCTCACGTCGCCGGTGACGCGATAGGGACCGGCGGCGGCGGAGAGAGTGCGGTCGGCGGTGATCGCGCCGGCCAGCACCGGGCCGGCCCCGTCGTCGTACCAGATGTCGATGGCCCCGCTTTCCACCTCCTGGCCGGTTCCGTCCGGGCCGGTGAAGGTCTGAACCACCACGTGATTCAGGCCCGGCGTCAGCGGCAGGCCGTCCACGATGACCGGCTGGCTGCCCTGGGCCTCGAGCTCGAGGTCGAAGCCCAGGTCCGTGCTGGTGTTGTTGATCTGGTGCACCTCGACCGCGACCACGTTGCGGGCGTGGGGAATCAGCATGCTGGGGTTCACGTCGTATTCGTAGTAGGTCTGCTCGGCGGTGGTGGTGTTGACCAGCGAGCTGGCCGGCGTATTGGGGCCGAACACCTCGGGCATGTTCGAGCCGAAGGCCTTGGGACCGTTGACGTAGACCACCGCGCCGTCGTCGCGGGCGATGCGCACCTTGAGGTTGGTGAAGGCGGAGGTGTCGCCGACGTCGAACGAATGTCGGAACCAGTAGGTGATGTACTTGTTGTTGGCGTTGGGACCGTAGCTGAGGGTGGTGACCTCGCCGTCGCCGCCGTAGCCCAGCCGGGCCTTGCCGGACTTCCAGCCCTGCTCGTCGAAGCCCGGCTCGGTCCAGTCGGCCGGCGGCGGCGTGCCCGTGTCCAGGTAGCTCCAGACCGAGCCGCGCGGGATGAGGATGCTGCTGCGGCCCTTTCGCCAGGTGCCGGCCACCGGGTCCCAGTCGGCGGGCTGCCCGTTGACGCGGACCGAGCGGGTCTCGAAGGCGTTGCCCTGCCCGTCGAGGGCGGCCGTCGGCTGGGTGCTGCGATAGTAGCCGCCGGAGAAGGGCAGGTCGCTGTGGATGGTCAGGGCCGCGGGAATCTGGGCCAGCACGTAGGCCCGGCGGGCGGCGACGAAGGACTTGCGGGCGTCGATCACAGCTTGCGGAACCAGGCCGGCCAGGGCGGCGTCGGCGACGGCCGCGAACCCGTCGTCGGAAAAGACCGTCGCGGCCAGTTCGCGCAACTGGGCGTAATAACGCGGGCAGTAGGCCGGGTGCTGTAAAAATCGCTTCAGGTTGGGGATCGCCGCCGCCAGCCAGATCGAATCCGTCGTCTTGGCCGGCGTGCCGTTGCCGGTCCCCAGGATGGTATCCAGGTCGTGCGGCAGCAGGACGAAGCGCGGGTCCAGCACGCCCCGATACATCGAGTAGTCGTCGCCCACGCCGTTGCTGGGGTTGGTCTCGTTGTTGCCCAGCAGGCATTGGAACGCGAACCAGCGCAGCCACTGGTCGACGTTGACGACGCCGGCCACGTCCTGCTCGTAACGGGCCGCCGGGGCGTTGGTGAGCACGTCGGTGAGGCGGATCAGGTCGGCCCAGTCCTCCTCCGAGCCGTGGGTCTCCTTGCTGTACATGGGGCGGTAGGCGGCCGGGTCGGTGCCCAGGTAGGTGAAATCCGCGAAGCGCAGCGGCGGGCCGTCCCAGCGGGCGCAGCGGTACATGTTGCCGCTGTCGTCGGCGGGGAACTGCCGGTGGGCGAACTCGCCGTTGAGCGATTCCAGCCGGACGTAGGCGCCGTACATGCGGGTGCCGGTCTCGGCGAGGTTCTGGCCGTTGACGCGCACCTGCACCAGCATCGTTTCGGCGGCGGGCAGGCCGGCGCTCTTGAAGAGCTGGGCCCCCAGGTGCTGGAGCCAGGTGTACTTGCTGTTGATGTCCAGCTCGGTCAGGCCGTTCCAACTGTGTTCGTGCACGAAGTTGACGCGGTAGTTGTTGGGCGGGTCGTCGCGCGAGCCCTTCCCGCGGTTGCGGACGCCGACGTTGTAGCGGGCCTTGACGCCGTCGGCGTCGAGACTGACGAACGTGGCGTTCATCTGGGCGTTGCTCTCCTGCTCGCTGATGCCGTCGGTGTTCGAGTCGCCGATGTCGGCCAGCTCGGCCCGCTCGGCGGCGGTCATGATGAGGTAATAGAGCGGCGGCTGGCCCGGCTGCCAGGCGGCCGGGTCGAAGGCGTCGTCCACGCGGTAGAGCCGGTTGGTCAGCGGCGCGTCCGCGGGCTGGGCAAAGGCCGGCTGGCGGCGGACCCGCCCTCCGGCGTCCCTGGCCTCGATGTAGTACTCGATGATGGTGCCGTCCGGCTGGGCGGGAAGCGAACAGCCGAAGACCCCGTCACCGGCCGGACCGTCGCCGCTCTGGCCGTCGTCGAGCAGGGTCACGGCGGTGAAGGGCACGGTGCCATCCTTGCGGTAATACACCTTCACGGCCAGGCCGGCGACGTCTTCGTCGATGATCTGGGCGGTCATGACCACGGGCTGGTCCGAGTGGGGAATGACCGGCGACTGTTCGACGTCGCCGATGATGGGCGGCGCGTCGCTCGAGGCCGTGGAGTTGTGCCCGCCCGGCGTGCCGCCGGCAACGAGGCTGGGCGACCAGTTATGGCCGAAGTCGTTGGAGAGCGCCAGGTTGACGAGTTCCAGCGAAGGCCCGCCGCCGTCGGCGGGGCTGTACCAGACCCACCCGGAGTGGCCGTGGTCCAGCGGGCCGCGCTGGCGGACGGCCCAGTCGCCGTGATCGGAATAATCGACGCGATCGATGACCCGGCCGGCGGCGTCCACCAGTTCCAGCTCCTCGCCGTCGTTGCTGAGCCGCTTCGTCCAGCCGCCGACCACGCGCGAGACGCCCGGATACCGGGCCTGGAACGCGGGCACGCTGCCGG
This sequence comes from Phycisphaerae bacterium, assembly GCA_039961895.1. Lineage (GTDB taxonomy): Bacteria > Planctomycetota > Phycisphaerae > UBA1845 > PWPN01 > JAAXZI01. The sequence continues at coordinate 5,623 of JABRVU010000165.1, forward strand.
CCACGACGAGGTATTCGCCGGGCGCCAACTGCTCGCCGGCCGGGATGGTGAAGCCGATGCCCTTGGTGAACTTCCAGCCGCCCAGGTCCACGAGGGTCGAACCGGCGTTGTACAGCTCGATGAACTCTTCTCCGAGCGGCTCGGGCGTGAACTCCGGGGCGTAGGGGTGGTACATGATCTCGCTGATGAGGACTCTGGGTGCCCCGACGGCGTCGGCGTTGGGCCGCCCGGGCGTGGGCGGAGCGAAGGGGCCCGCGAAGGCCCGCCACGTCTCGGCCGCGTCCGGCAACCGGCCCCAGGAGACATCCGTACCCAGTGGTCCGAAGGTCACGCCGTCCAGCCGGGTCTGGCCGTCTGCCGCGAAGAGAGCCACCGTCTGGCCGTCCTTGTCGAGCTTGAAGCCCGCGTGCGTGGGCCCCTGCTCGGGCTCGGCGTCGGCCCAGATCAGCAGCCGCCCGCCCGCGGCGATGGTCACCCCCGCCGGAATCGGCCAGAGCGTCGGTGAGCCCGGGTCGTTGGTCAGATACAGCCCGCCGAGGTCCTTGGGCTCGGAATCATCGTTGTAGAGTTCGATCCAGTCGGGGTACTGATCGGAGGTCTGGTCCGGGTCGCGGATGGTGGCCGAATTGCTGGCCATGAGCTCGGCGATCAGCAGCCGGCCGGGGGGCAACGGAGTCGCCGGGCCGGAAGCGCACGAAGCGAAAAACGCCAGGTCGTCGCCGTCCACGTCCGCGTCGCCGTCGAGCGAAAGCGCCTGGCAGGCGGGCGGAGTCTGGCCGCCGCCGTTCGAGAAGCAGGCCTGCAAGCGGCCGAAATCCACCTGGTCGACGTCGCCGTCGTGGTCGAGGTCGGCGACGCGGCAGGCGTAACTCTCGCCGGCCAGGGCCGGAAGCGCCGCCGGCCAACCCGCCGATAACGCCGCGCCGATCACCGCCAGACCCAGCCGCGCGGCGGCGGGCCTCAGCGGCCGCGGGCCGGCGAAGGAGCGGTTCTGGCCTGTCCCAGGGCGGCGCGTCGATGAGCCGCCCAGGCGCGAAAAAGCTCGGGGCGTGTCCATGGGAATGCTCTCAAGGTGTCTCCGCAACGATGCCTGTCGCGTACATCATACCCGAAACCGGCCGCCGGTAGGAATCTTTTTCTGACTGGCGCGTGGGCGTGGGTCCGTGACGGGGTCCGCGGCTCGCCAAGGGTATCACCCACCCCTTGCGAGCCGCGCCCGTAAGGAATCAGTCGCCATCTGTTCCCGCTCCAGACGATCGAGGCTTGGATGCCGGTCCGGTCGCGGAGGCGGCGTTTTCCGCGTATCCGGCTTGCGCTTCTGTTGGAGTACCGGTGTCGGAACCGGTCATTCGGGGGCCGTTCCCGCCTCTCGGACCGGGGTTCCGGGAGTGGGGAAGGTGTCGGAACCGGTCATTCGGGGGGCCGTTCCCGCGGGAGATGAAGGGCGACCCTCGCGCCACACGGTGTCGGAACCGGTCATTCGGGGGGCCGTTCCCGCTGTTGCAGCGCGCGGCTTGCCGCGTGCTCGGGTGTCGGAACCGGTCATTCGGGGGGCCGTTCCCGCTGCGGCGGGCGCTGAGGCTCAGTCAGGACAGGTGTCGGAACCGGTCATTCGGGGGGCCGTTCCCGCTGTCAGTGACGGAGCAGCCCGAGTTGGTATGGTGTCGGAACCGGTCATTCGGGGGGCCGTTCCCGCTACCCGAACGACACGTTCCTGATCCTCCGCGGTGTCGGAACCGGTCATTCGGGGGGCCGTTCCCGCCAGAACCGGGTACAATCCCAAGCCTTGGTCGGTGTCGGAACCGGTCATTCGGGGGGCCGTTCCCGCCTGATAGCGGACAAGTTGTTGGGAATACACCGTTTCCGACGATAGCAATCTCCCGAAACGAAGTTCCCAACCCCAACACAGTCCCGAGAATGAACGGTTTTGTCTTCGTGCCTGGGGTCCGTCCCGTGGGTCCAAAGGTCCGCCGGGCATATTCCAAGCCTACGACTCAAAGACGTTTGAAGTATAGCCCGTGCGGGGGGCTTGTCAAGCGGCTTTGCGACGCCAGTCGTCATGGGCTGAATAACGCCCTCGGCGTGGGGGCTGCAAAATCGGCGCGCCGCGGAAGCCGTCACGGCCGTCACGATTCCGAATCAGGCCGCGGCAGTTGGATCTCACCCCAGAAGACCCTGGCCAGGACCTGCGCGGCATTGGCGTCGCTGTTCAGTTGACACCCGCAATGCTCGCACTTGAACTTGCCCTCCCTCTTGTTGCGGCGCCATTGGCCCTTGTTACGCTGCTCGCGGCGGCAGGCGGAACAGAACTGGGAGGACTTGAAGTAGGGGACGGTGACCACGCGCATGCCGCGTTCGACGGCCTTCTCGACGACCTTGCGGCGAACGCGCCCAAAGGCGAACATCGCCTGTCGCCGCTTTTTGTCGGGGTCCATCTCGTGATAGCCCGGCAGGCGAAAGCCGCGCAGGCTCTCGAAGACGATCAGATCGCAACCGTGCTTTTCGGCGACGGCCATCACCTGGGCGGCGTTAAGCCGGATCCAGTCGCGGATCATCCAGGCGACGTGCCGATTGAGGACGCCCAGGTCGCGGTCGCCCGGGGCCACGGGCTGGTTCGGGCCGGTCCGACGGCGCGCGGCCAGGTCGGCGGTTTTCTCGGCCAATCTCTTCAAGTGCCGTCCGACATGCTCCTTGGTCAGCCCGCGCGGGTCAGAACTGGCGTCGAAAGGCGGGGGCGCATCGCGCGTCTCATCCTTTTTGCGGGTTTGGGGCGGTTCGGCGTACAGCCGGTCGATCTTGATGATCGGCAGGGGAACGTCCATCTGATGGGCGCGGCCCTGGTAGACGGCGGCGCAGGCCCCGGTCAGGCCAAGATCCACAGCCAGGAGGCGGAGGCTGTCCTTTGCATGGCAGGAAAACGACTCGAGCAGCCGCTTTCGGGCGGCCTCGAGGAACTCCTGGTCCTGAGCCTGCCGCGGGAAGCGTCGGCTGCGCAGCTCGTCGATCTCGTCCTGGGAACAACCGAACCGCGAGGCACGGTGCGGTACGTCGAAGCGCAGACCGACCCGGACGCGGGCGCCGACGAAGTTGACGTGCACGCTGGTGATCCCGACCTCCCGTCGGGAGGGGCGGTAGTCGCGGGGCCAGGGGGTGATGCCGAACTCGAGCCACTCGCCGGCGGGCATGTCGTCGAGCCGAAGGCGGAGGACGCTGCGATCCAGATCGATCTCGTGGAAGCCCGCGCCGAAGATCTTGGGCATGGGCAGCTCACGGCTGGACGGGTAACGGAAGACGGGCTTGCGCGGCCCGGCCAGGTAGCGGCGCCGCCATTCCCGGTACTGGTCCTCGAGACGCAGTACCTGAGGGTCGAACTGAACGAGGGCCCGTCGGTACTGGTTGCACAGGTCGGTGTGGGGGTTCCATTCGCACTTCGATTGTTCCCAAGTGCCGCCGATCTTCAGGCAATGCGGCAGACGGCCGCGTTCGACAAGGTTTGATTCATTGAGATTGAGCCCGCGCAGATACCGCTGCCACTGTTCACTAAACCGCTGCTGATCGCGCGCAGCCTGAAACAACTCACGAAGAATCTGGTGTTTGGGTCGGTTCGCGATGCCTTGCAGATATTGCTCGGCTTGCTCCGCGAACGTCCTCTCGTTGAATCGTGGGTTTCTCTCCTTGAGGGTCTTGCAAAACTCGTCGTACTTCCAGCACAGCGGTCCGTGGCCTTTTTGCCCGGCGTAGATGCAATTGTCCTTTTTTTCCTCGAGACGCCTGTAGGGACAGATGCGCGGGTTTTTTCGCCGGACGCCCTGCAAACCTTCACGCGCGGGATCCTTGAGCGTCTTGAAGACCGCGGTGTATTGATCGCGTACCTGGTCGGTGAGATCGGGATGCCGGCGTTCCCATTCGCTTTTTTCCTTCTCCCATTCCTCGTGCCGGCGAACCCAGTTTTCGACGCCGCGCCGGTAGCGCGCGACGACCCACTCGGCGGCCGCCTTGAGGAGCACCAGGCGATGGGCCGGTTCGAGCCGAGCCAGACGCTCGAACAACCGCCGGGCGGTCGGAGTAGGCGGCTCGGCAGCGACCTGGGTCATGGCCTGGCGCAGGGCCTCGGAAATGGGCCGATCCGCGAGTCCGTCGGCCGGGCGGAAGCCGGCCACGTCGTCAAAGACCGCCAGCCGCCAGCGGTCGCGCTGGGCTTCGTCGGATTCGACGCCCTCGATGGCCGGCTCCAGCAGGAAATCGCCAAGCACGCCGAAGCTGCCCGGCCGGGAGGCGTCGGCGTGCCGGCGCCGCAGGCCCATCAGCCATTGGCACAACTCGGCGACGTCGACGTTGAACCGCTCAAAGTGCTCGCGCAGGCGCGCGACCTTGCCCTTGAACGCGGCGCGGTCTTCGCCGGGAAGACGGCAGAGTCTGCGGACCAGCGTTCGAGCCTCTCGATAGCGCGATGAGGGCATGTTCCCGCACCTCCCGGGGGCCTTCGCGACGCGGAGGAGACGCCGGGGTCGTCGGCGTGTTGCCCCGCCCTGCCGAAGCCGCGGGCTTCGAACGAAAGCGGTCGGCAAGGCAGGAGCCGACCCCGCCGCCGGGTATTCGCACCCTGCTCCAGCCTGGGCAATCATCATACACCGGTCCGATCTCCCGTGCACCCGTGGCGGAAACAAAAAAGGACGACTTCCGTCCCCACCGGGTTCGTGACGATGGCGGCGCGGCCGCGGCTCGGATGCCGTCCGGGCCGGCGCAGGGCTGAACGGTTGGACAGACGGGGTGCGCGACTGAAACCGCGGAACCTGAATTCCGTAGCGACCGGCCCATGTGCCGGTCGCTGGAACGGTTTCGGGTCTTCCGCGGCCCGCACGGGGGCGGGCCGCTACAGTGCTTGCCACCGCCCCATGCGTCACGCACCCGGCCAGGCGCCCCCAGACGCCGGCCGCTTCCTGAGTGGCGCGGCCCTGGTGTATGCTTGGGAGTCCTGCATGCCGCTTGGGGCGTGGAATGCTCGTCGAAACCAGGGCGGGCGGAAAGGAAATCGGCCATGAGGACAACGCTGGGCGCGCGGTGGGCGGCGGGGTGGATCGGCGGCTGGATCGGCGCCGGGCCGCTCAGCGGCGCGGCCCAGTACGTCGCCGGCAAGGTCGGGCAGGCGGTCCGGTTCGACGGCGCCGGCCAGACCATCCGCGTGGCCCATGATCCCCGACTCAAGCCGGCCGGCGGCATCACCCTGGCGGCCTGGGTCCGGCCGGGACCGGAGCAGGGCCGGGACTGGCGACATATCTATCGCAAAGAGGACGGCAACGCCCGCCACCTGCTGGCCCTCGGCCGGACCGGCCCCATCAGCGGGCTGTGGGTCGGGCTGGGCATCGGCGGGCAGTACGTCGAGTTCGGCGCCCCCGCCTCGCTGGACAAACTCAAGGACGGGCCCTGGCACCACGTGGCCGCCGCCTATGACGCAAAAGCCCTCACCCTCTTTCTCGACGGGCGGCCCATCGGCAGCCGCCCGCTGACCGGAGCCCTGGATACCGCCGGAGGACGTCCGGCCTTCATCGGCTCCAACGCCGGGACCCACGAGTTCTTCGCCGGCGACATCGACGATCTGCGCATCTACGACCGAGGCCTGTCTACCGACGAAATCGGCGAGTTGTTCGTCGGCCGCGGCGTCGAGAAGGGCCTGGTCGGCTGGTGGAAGCTCGACGGCGAGGTCGTCAACGCGGTCAGCGGTGCCGCCGGCGAGCCGGTGGGCTTCCTGAGCCCCGCCCCGCTGCTGCGAAAGTCGTTCCACGTCGCCAAGGAGATCGCCCGCGCCCGGGTCTACCTGTCCGGCATCGGCTGGAGCGAACTGTATCTCAACGGCGTCAAGGTCGGCGACCGGGTGCTCGATCCGGCCGCGACGGACTACCCCAGGCGCGTCTTTTACGTCACTCACGACGTCACCGCGATGCTCCAGCCCGGCGAGAACGTGCTGGGCGTCATCCTGGGCAACGGCTGGTACAGCGAACCGCCCGGCCCCAACTACGGCGATTCGCCCCGGCTGCGCTTGCAGATGAACCTGGCCTATGCCGACGGCAGCGGCGCCGCGATCGTCGCGGATGAGAGCTGGAAGACGGCCACCGGCCCCATCATCGGCAACGACATGTATCACGGCGAGGTCTACGACGCCCGGCTCGAACGGCCGGGCTGGGACCGGCCGGGCTTCGACGACTCGAACTGGACGGCGGCCCGGTCCGTGGCCGCCCCGGGCGGCGTGATGCAGTCGCAGATGATGCCGCCCATGCGCGTCACCGCGACCATCCGTCCGGTCAGGCTCACCAACCCGGCCAGGGGCGTGTACGTCTATCACCTCCCGCAGCTCTTCGGCGGATGGGTGCGGTTTCGGGTGAAAGGGCCGGCCGGCGCGAAGATTTCCCTCGAGCTGGCCCAGCGGCTCGACCCGCGGACCGGCATGATCGACAACCATCGCCACCCGGAACCCAAGTGCACGGATTACTACATCCTCAAGGGCGATCCGGCCGGCGAGGTCTTCGAGCCGCGCTTCACCTTCCATCCCATCCAGTACGTCGAGATCGAGGGCCATCCGGGCGTCCCGGCGCTGGAGGATCTCGAGGGCCGGGCCGTGCACACCGACATCGACCTGTCCGGCGACTTCGAGTGCTCCAATGAACTCTTCAACCGCATTCACCGCAACGCCGTCTGGACGCTGCGCAACGAGGTCTACGGCATCCTGATGGACTGCCTCTACCGCGAGCACTGGGGCTGGCTCGAGCCGGGCACCACTCCCTCGACCTTCGCCCATCGCCAGTACATGCCCCAGTTCTGGGAGAAGTACCTCGACGACGCGAAATACGCCCAGCACGACGACGGCGTGATCCCCGACGTGATCCCCGCGTACCCGGTCAAGGGGCGCAAGACCGGCGACGTGGCCTGGGCGGGCAACTACCCGCTGGCCGCCTGGTACATCTACCAGTATTACGACGACCGCCGGGCCCTCGAGCAGCATTACCCGAGCATGAAGAAATGGATGGAGCATCTCATCGCCAACGCCAGCGGCGACCTGTTCCTCAAGGGCTACTACGGCGACCACATGCTGCCCGGGCCGGAGCCGGGGCGCGAGGAGTTCCTGTCGGCCGAGACGCCCAAGGAGCTGATCCGCACCGCGTTCTACTACCGCAACGCCCTGATCCTCGCCCAGACGGCGAAGGTGCTGGGCCAGGCCGACGACGCCCGCGAATACTTCGAGCGGGCCGGGCGCATCCGCCGGGCGCTCAACGAGCGCTGGTTCGACACGGCCCAAGGCGTTTACGCCGGCGGCTCGCAGACCGCCAACTTCCTGGGTCTGGCCTTCGGCCTCGTTCCGGAGGGGTATCAATCGCAACTGATCGACCGCCTGGCCGCCTCCATCCGCCAGCGCGACCATCACTTTCACACCGGCAACGTCGGGACGGCCTGCCTGATGGACGCCGGGCTGGTCAACTACGGTCTGGGCGAAATCATGTACCGGGTGATGAACCAGACCACCTATCCGGGCTGGGGTTACATGGTCGCCCAGGGAGCCACCACGCTCTGGGAGGGCTGGGGGCTGCGCGACGACGTCGGGCTGGGCGAAGAGAGCATGGACATGTGGGGCGTGGTCGAGGATTTCTTCTACCGCGACCTGGCCGGCATCGGGTCGCCGTCCTATTACGGCCCGCGGGTGATGCAGCCCGGCTTCCGCGAGATCGACATCCGCCCGCACGTGCTCGGCGACCTGACCTGGGCGAAGGCCTCCATCCGCACGGTTCGCGGCGTGGTCTCGTCGCACTGGACTCTCGCCGACGGCGTCTTCACGTTGAAAGTGAACATTCCGGTGAACAGCACGGGGCGGATCAGCATGCCGGTCTTCGGCGCCGACGATCCGATCGTCCGCGAGGGCCAGCGGGTGGTCTGGGAAAAGGGCGGGTACGTTCCCGGTGCGGAAGGGATTTCCGATGCCCGGCTCGACGGCGGGCGCATCACGTTGGAGGTCGGATCGGGGGCTTACACGTTCTCGACCGCTTCCGGCCGGCGCCCCTGATATGACAGCGCTATCTCGTAGCGGCCTGCCGTGAGTGCAGGCCGTGGAAAGCCTGCCCCCCCACGACCGGCACAAGGGCCGGTCGCTACGGATGCAAACCAGCGCCGTCACCCTAAGAGTGGGTCTGAATACACCGAGAAACGACCGGCCGGACGCCGGTCCCACGCGGGTTTGATGACAGCCGGTTTGGTCCCACAAGGTTTGGTGCCACCCGGGAAAGGGGGGCACTTATTGCGAGAACCGCGGCTGGATGGCCAGGGTGACCAGCGCCTGCCCGCCACTGCCGGCGGTGGTCTGGTTCAGATCGACGACGAGGAACTGCACCGTGCCCCCGCAGCGGACGCCCCCGGGCTCATCACGATAGACCGGGCCGACCTCGTCGGCCGGCTGAGCGTCGGTGGCGTTGCGGTACACCGAGGCCCCCAGCGTCTTCACGTCGCCGCAGCGGATCTGTTTCTGGACCGACTGCGTGGGCGCCAGCGTCACCCGGGTGGCCCCGTTGATGTTGTCGAGATTGGCCGTCGGCGGGTCGATGCTGCACCCCGTGAAGAGATCGTCGCGCGACAGTCGGCACTCGCCGGTCAGCGCCCCCGTGCACGGGCAGGGGCAGGCGGTCTGGGAATTGGGGTTGGTGCAGCACTGGAACGAGCTGGTGTTCGAGCACTTGTTGCTCGAATCGAAGCCGTTGTGGCGGTAGAGCGAGACCGTCGCCGGGATGGTCGTGCTGTTGGTGAACAGCACGCACACGAAGCCGGCGTTGCAGGGCGGCAGGACCGTGGCGTTCAGGGTGTCGGTGACCAGGCTGTAGATTCCCGGCGCGGAGGGCGGCGGGCAGCTCGTTCCGATCAGGATCGGCGCGGCCACCGAGGCCCCCACCAGCGTCAGGATCGCATATCGGCGGGCAGACATCGCAAATTCCTTCTCTTTTCCGCGGTTGCTCGCTCCCGCTCCAGCCGCGTTGTCGTTTCGTGACGCCGGAGCGGGTCAGGGCGTCGCGGCGCCGGTGATGGCCTCGCTCAACTGCAACAGCTGGCGGACCGTCCGAAACGTGTCCGCCCGCGTGAAGGGGCCCTGTTGGGTGGACCCGTCGATCTTGGCGATGGTCACGCCGATGGCCGCCGGATTGCGGGCGTCGGCCACGAAGCGATAGACGATCGCGTCACCCCGATTGTAGTCAACCCCCGCCCGCAGCGCATACTGGTTCGGCGGAATGACCACGTTGATCCCGTTGGGCAGGCTGGCCACCACCGACGGCAGAAAGGGGTTCTCCAGGTCGCCGACCGCGACCCGCGTGACCGGCCAGTCCAGCAGCACGCCCACTTCCCGGCCCGCGGGGGTCAGGTCGGTGATGGTGAACGGCAGGGAGTTGGTCCCGTCCTCAAAGCTGATCGGGATATCCAATGTGGCCGTCGTGTCGTTGACCACCCGCACCAGCAGGAACGGCTCGTCGCCCGGCGCGGAGGGGTAGAGCCCCCCGAGGTTCGTGCTCACGAAATCCGGGTTCAGGCATCCGCCGGCCAGGGCGGAGAGCATCAACGTCAGGAACGCAGCGGCGGCACGCATCATGGTCCAAGCCCTTGCACAGCGAGAAAGACGTTCGGCGGAGCCCCGGTCATGGTGATGGACACCACTCCCCCGCACTGGAGATTGAGCCCCACTTGCAGGGGCGAGACGGTCGCCGGCACCACGACGGAGCCGGCCGCGCCCGCGTAGCTGGCCTGGAGTATCTGGACGACGTCCACCTCGCAGCTCTGGACGACCGCTTCATGGTCGTTGGGTTGCACCGGGATGTTCAGGTTGACCACTCCGCCGTTGGTCTTGGTGATCTGGAGGTTGACCTGGATGGTGACCGGGGTCTGGTTCATGACCAGGATGGCGATGTTGCCCTCGGTTCCGACGACGGAAGCGGCCGTATTCGCACCGACCGCCCCCAGCAGGTTTGGATTGAGGACGCCGCAGCCGGCCGCTCCCCATAGCAGGCCGGCCGTCATCGCCGCCGACGGCAGGAACCACCTGACCCTTCGTTGTCGTCTCATCGGGTGCAGAACCTCCACAGGAGGGTTGACCGCCGGAGGCGGGCCGCCACGACCCGGCAATTAAGATTCGGTGTGATACTACGAAACACCAGGTGGGTCAAGCAAGGGATTGGCGGCGGGCCGCTGTCCGTTCTCGCGGAGCGGCGGGAGAAGGACCCCACCGAGCCGCACGCCCGTCAGGAACGCGCCTGCGTCGCAGACGGCGGAACAGAGCGACGACCATGCGCGACTTGGCCCTGATGGTCGCGGCACGGAGGACCAAGCCCCCTCTTTTCCATATGCGTGCACCGCCGCGGTGCAACAGTGAAAGACATTAAACATGTGCAAGTGACGGAAGGTCGCCGATAACGTCAAGCTTAATTCCACGAGGAATTCCCCACTTTTGATAATAATAGCTTATATTATTAGCCATTTTCATAGTATATGCTTATGACATGTCAGGCTTTTTATTCTAACTGGTCGTACCTGCCGAGCGCCTCTAAGCAGCATTCTTTGGCGAAGTTATTGCTATACCTTGGCAGTATGGTGCCTATAATGTGACTGAATGAATTCGGAAAAGTCCGGTGATTACCCCATGCGCTCGGAGTTGGCAATCCGGTAATCACCGAGTAGAATACTGCACGAGTGCTTTAATATCTTTAGGATTGTGCGAGAGATTGCAATGGCAGTGAGACATCACATCAAAGTGCTGGTGGTGGACGACGACCCCTCGGTATGCAAGACCGTGGCCATGATCCTTCAGGAACATGACTATCAGGTGCAGTCTTATGCGCAGCCGAGGCAGGCCCTGTCAGCGGTCCGCAAGTCACCCTACGACATCGCCCTCATTGACATCAAGATGCCGGACCTGAACGGCATGGACCTGGTCCAGAAGATCAAGGCCGAGGACGAACGGGTGGCGATCGTGGTGATGACGGCCTACCCCGATGTTCAGACCGCCGCCGAGACCATGCGTCTGGGCTGCCGCGACTACATCACCAAGCCCTTCCGGGAAGAACAACTGCTGTCCGCGATCGAGCGGGTCTCGCAGGAGCTGGGCCTGATCTACACCAACGAACATGAGCTCAACAAGCTCATCGGCCAGCGCATCCGGCAGGAACGGCTCAAGCAATCGCTCACCCTTCGCCAGCTCTCCGAGCGGGCCGAGTTGACCACTTCGCAGCTTTCACAGGTGGAGCTGGGCAAGAACGCGGCCAGCATCTGGGCGCTGGCCCGGATTTGCGGAGCATTAGGCCGGCAGATCTGCGAAATCCTCTCGGGGCTTTAGTCCGCGTTTCAGAAGGCCCTGGAGAGGCGGCCCCGGCCGTACTTGTCCTTGGGGCCTCGCCCTGAAGGCCAATGTCGCCCATGCCCCGCGGGCCGCCGATCCGCGGATATCGGGCCGTAAATCTCTTGTCCGGCGACCGGTCGATCTGGTAAGCTGAAGGCATCGCCGGCGCCAGCGACGCCGCTTCAAGGAAAGAAAGGTCGGGAGCGTCACGTGAACTGAAACAGGAGCGAAGGAGAGCATGAGCAAGGTCAGGAAGCGGGCTTGGTCCGGCCGAACGGTCTTGTGCCGAGCTGCTTCCACCGGCTCAGGGCCTCCTGCGCTCCTTCTTTTTTGCGCGGCGCCTGAAGCCAGGGGCGGTTTGCAGAAAGGACGGTGTAATGAGATCCAACGTGCAGCGAAAAGCCGTGGAACTCAAACCCCAGAACGCGTTACAGCCCGGCAGCGGGCTCGATTTCGCCAGGCGCTCCGCGCGCATCGCCCGTGACATGCACGCGGAAGACGTGGTGATCCTCGACCTGCGGGGAATCTCCAGCGTGGCGGATTTCTTCGTCATCGGCACGGGCACGTCGGACCGACAGATGCGGGCCATCGCCGACGAGATCGAGGTCCAGGGCCTGCGGGTGGGGCAGAAACGCTACGGCATCAGCGGCTACGAATCGCCGAGCTGGCTGCTGCTGGATTACGTGGACGTGGTGATCCACCTGTTCGACCCGGCCAAGAGGCACTATTACGACCTCGAGCTGCTGTGGGGTGATGCGCCACGGATCGAGTGGCAGGAACCGGGCGACGATGCCTGATCATCGCGGGCCGTCTCGGCGCGAACCGCATGTCGAGGGTGAGCGGTTCTCGATCGGATCACCTTTCCTCGTCGCCGGTCCCGCGGATGTCTCGGCATCACGTCAGACCGACCGGCACGAGCTTGCGTCATGAGGTTCGCAAGCCTGCCCCTCGGACTGGTCATACAAGTAACCCGGTGATGAAACCTGACGCGCCTGCAACAGTGAAGACCCGCATGTTCCCGGCCATTCACCGCGGACGGCGATCCGTCGGCGGCGCTTCAGGTGGGTTGACCCTCAGGTTGGAACGAACATACGTGGCCGTTGCGGCCTGGTTCTGAGGGGTTCGGCCTTCGATTCGCAGCTCCCTGCCAAACCAGACGACAGCCGTGTAACTCTGCTCCTGCCCGCCGGTGTGCAGGTAAAGACGGCGATTCCACTCATCGAAACGATACGTGCCCCGTTGGACCTCCAGGCGGTTTCCGTCCTTGACCAAGCGCATGAGATAGGTCTGATCCGGGTTGAAGGTCATGGCCAGCATGGGAAACGCGGAAACGTTATCGGACGGATTGACGTCGCACAGCACCCAGTTTCCTTGAACATTCCGTGGAAACCACACTTGCGCATTGGCTGAACCCCCAGAACCGGTGTTGGGCTGGGTGCATCCTGACAGGGTCATCAGGGCCAATACCCAGCCTGCGACTTGTGCGGGTCGAAACATCAAAACGCACTCCAGAAAATGCAGCCCTCAGAGGCCAAGATGGTGATTTCACACCGCCAACGGGAAGTTTACATTGACGGGGGCAGGGCTTCCACTACCCTGTACGGGTAGGCCCGCGGAAGGCAGAGCACAGCAGTTTTCAGCCTGTCGCCGGGATGCAACCTCGGCGGGTCGTCGGGTTATAAGGTATGTGGGCGGGCTGTTGGTCCGCGCCGACGGTGAACCATATGTGCTTACGCCGCATGGTGTTAGATGGTTGCAGCGCCTGCCGTGGTGAGCGCCCGGCAGCGTGGGAGAATCAGCCGTGAGCGTTGGGGAAATTCTCTTAGAACGCGGGAAGATCACCGCCCAGCAGCTCCAGGAGGCCTTGGCGGCCCGCAAGGGGCCTCACGACCGCATCGACAAAATCCTGGTCCGCATGGGCTTCGTCGAGGAGCGCGACGTACAGCAGGTCCTGGCCGAGCAGATGAGCCTGGAGGTCGTGGACCTGACCTCCATCACCATCAGCGACGAGCTGCTCAAGCTGATGCCGGCCCGACTGATCCACAAGCGCGGGATGATCCCCATCGAGCGCACCAACGGCACGCTTCGCGTCGCCACGTCCGACCCGTTCGACATCAACTCGATCGACGAGCTGCGGATGCTCACCGGTCTGAAGATCGACCCGGTGCTGGCCAGCGAGTCGGAGATTCAGCGGCTGATCCGCCAGCATTTCGGCGTGGGCAGCTCGACCATCGACGAAATGACCGAGGAGGAGGCCGACTCCGGCAGCGTCGAGCTGCTCAGCGACTCGGTGGATGAGAACGGCGACCCCATCGAGCTGGCCCAGGAGGCCACGGTCGTCAAGCTGGTCAATGAGATCCTCCAGGAGGCCATCCGCGACAAGGCCAGCGACATCCACATCGAGCCGTACGAGGACGACCTGAAGATCCGCTACCGCATCGACGGGGTGTTGCAGCAGACCGCCGTCCCGCCGCAGATCCGCAAGTTCCAGGCGGCCATCATCAGCCGCATCAAGATCATGAGCAACCTGAACATCGCGGAGAAGCGCCTGCCGCAGGACGGCGGGTTCAAGGCCCGCATCCACGGGCGCGAGATCGACTTCCGCGTCTCGGTCATTCCCACCGGCTTCGGCGAGGGGGTCGTGCTGCGCATCCTCGACCGCCAGTCGATCAACCTCTCGCTCCAGCAGTTGGGCATGGACAACGAGGTGCTCGAAAACTTCCAGATGCTCATCAAGCGGCCGCACGGCATCATCCTGGTCACCGGTCCGACCGGCAGCGGCAAGACCACCACGCTCTATGCCGCCCTGCACACCATCGTTTCCGACGAGATCAAGATTCTGACCATCGAGGATCCGATCGAGTACTACCTGGCCGGCATCAATCAGGTGCAGACCAACGAGAAGATCGGGCTCAACTTCGCCCGGGCCCTGCGGTCGTTCCTGCGCCACGACCCGGACGTGATCCTGGTGGGCGAAATCCGCGACCGCGAGACGGCGGAAGTGGCCATCAACGCCTCGCTGACCGGCCACCTGGTGTTCAGCACGCTGCACACCAACGATTCGTGCACGGCCAACACGCGGCTGCTGGACATGGGCGTCGAGCCCTTCCTGGTCTCCAGCTCGCTGGACGGCGTCCTCGCCCAGCGGCTGGTTCGGAAGATCTGCCCCCACTGCAAACAGGAGTACCAGCCCGATCCGGCCGCCCTGCCCAAGGACCTGGTGCTCGAAAAGGGCCAGCCCTTGTACAAGGGCGTCGGCTGCCGCGAGTGCCGCAACATCGGCTACAAGGGTCGGCTGGGCATCTTCGAGCTGCTGATGATCGACGATGAAATCCGCGAGATGGTCGTGCAGCGGGCCTCGGCCGGACGCATCCAGCAGGTGGCCCTCAAGCACGGGCTCAAGCTGCTGCGCGAGGACGGCTGGGCCAAAGTCCGCGCCGGCCTGACTACTCCGGAGGAAGTACTGCGGGCGACGAAGGCCTGATCGTGGCGGCCGGAGTGCGTTCCCGGATGACCTCCGCCAGCCTTTCGGCGATCAGCCGGTTCCCCTCCGCCGTGTAGTGGCATTCGTCCAGATAAGCATCGCCCGTGAAGCCGCTGAACAACTCGCTCAGGTCCAGCCGGACCGTGCCTGCGTTCTGGGGTCCGCCGTTGGCGGCCGCGAACCGCGGATACACGACCCGGAAGACCTCTCCCAGGTCGCCCCACATTCTGGCGTGCTCGCGCTCGGCGGCGGTCAGCGGCTTGCCCAGGTGAATCACCGGCTGGAGGGCCAGGATGCACAGGCAGCCGTCCTGGACGGCCAGGTCGGCGATGCGCTCCCGATGGTGGCGGAACTGTTCGATGGCGGCAGGATTGAAATCCGCCAGCATCGCCGCGGTGTCGGTTCTGGGCGGCGGATCGAACCGCCGATAGAGCGCGTTGTACCGCCGATAGAGCGCACTGCGCAGGAGCGCGCCGTCCAGCCGGACGAAGGCCGGCGAGAGGCTCTCCGGCCGGGCTGGAGGGGGGTCGAAAGGAGTGTCGCCGATCCCGCCCGCGGACGCCGGACGCCAGCGCGAGCCCTGGGTGATGGCGTAGCGCGCGTCGTTGCGCCCATCGAGCACGATCAGCACGTCCGGGCGGTACTTCCGCAGAACCCGCTCGTAGGCGTTCAGCTCCTGGAACGAGGTGTAGTAGGGAACGGCGGCGTTGATGACCTCGAACCGCCGGTTCTCCGGGCCGCCGGGCGTGTTGAGCAGCGCGGCCAGCCGGCCGGCCACGTCCTGGCCATCGGCGACGCCCCAGCCGAAGGCCGACGAACCGCCCGTCACCATCACGCGGACCACGCCCGGCGGCTTCTCAAGGGAGACGTCATAGGACGAGCGAAAGCCGTTGCGGTCGATGGCCACGGTCCCGCCCCAGAGCGAATACCGCCGCCCCGGCACGAGGCGATAGGCTGCCCCGTCGCCGCGTTCGATCATGCCGACGTTCAGGCCCTCGATGCTGGCCCGCAGCGGGCTGGTGGATCGGGCCGCAAGCCAGTCCCACATCGCCAGGCCGGCCTCGATCCCCAGGACAACCACCGGCGCGAACAGCATCCCGAGAAACACGGCGCGCCTGCGACGCGGCCGGCCCTCGGACCAGACGGCCGCGACCTGAAGCAGCCAGCCGACCGCCAACACCGCCAGCAGCGGCAGCCCGAACTTGATCGGCAGCAGCAGGACCAGCAGGACGATCCCGGCCGTGAAGGTCAGAAGGCCCGGCCCGAGATGGCGCCGCAGGCGGTTCATGTCAGAACAGCGGGTAGAGGAACGGAGCCAGCACCGACGAGCCGGCGAAGAAGATCAACGAGCCGAGCAGGAGCAGCACGATCACCAGCGGCACCATCCACCACTTCTTCTCCTGGCGGATGAAGGCGGCGAACTCGCGGATAAGCGACGGCTTGGGCATAGCGGCCTGAGAATCAGCTTTTCGTGGTTCCGGTCCCGGCGGCTCAGCCCGCGGCCGGCCCGTTACAGCACCTGCCCGCGAGGCCGGGTCTCCAGCTCGATGCTGCGCTGCCGGCCCTTGTGATAATCGACCTGGCCCGGCTTGCCGGCCAGCAGATATGGGCCGATCACCAGGGCGTCGATCCCGGTGTTCACGAAGGTATTGTAGGCGTCTTCGGGGGTGCACACAATCGGCTCGCCGCGGACGTTGAAGGAGGTGTTGAGCAGGACGGGCACGCCGGTGCGCTGCCCGAACCGCCGGATGAGCCGGTAGAAGAGGGGATGGACCTCCTCGGTGACGGTCTGCACCCGGGCGGTGCCGTCCTGGTGGGTGACGGCCGGCAGGATGGCGCGGGCCTCGGCCCGCACCAGCGGCGTGAGCAGCATGAACGGCGCGTCCATCCCCGCCGGCATCTCGAAGAACCGATGGGCCTCTTCCTTCAGGACCGCCGGCGCGAACGGGCGAAAGGCCTCGCGGAATTTCACCTTGGCGTTGATGATGGCCTTCATCTCCGGGTTCCGGGGATCGGCCAGCAGCGATCGGGCCCCCAGGGCCCGCGGACCGTATTCCATCCGACCCTGGAACCACCCGATGACCTTCCCGGCCTCGATCAGGGCGGCGGCGGCGTCCAGCAGGGCGTCGGAGTCGTCGAAACGCCGATAATCGGCCCCCAGCCGGTCGAGGGCCTGACCGATCTCTTCGTCGCTGTACGACGGGCCGAGCAGGGCGTGGTTCATCACCCAACGGCGGGCGTTCCGAAGCACGGTGTGGTAGACGTACAGGGCCGCCCCCAGGGCCCCGCCCGAATCGCCCGCCGCCGGCTGGATGAACACCTCCCGAAAGCCGGATTCCTGGAGTATCCGCCAGTTGGCCACGCAGTTGAGGGCCACGCCGCCGGCCAGGCACAGGTGGGGCAGGCCGGTCTGCCGGTGCACGTGCCGGGCCATGCGCAGCATGATGTCCTCGATCACTTTCTGGCCCGAGGCGGCCAGGTCGGCGTGGAACTCGTCCAGCTCGGTCTCGCGCGGGCGCATGGGCCGGCCGAAAAGCCGCTCCCACGCCCGCGTGAACGTCCGCGAGGTCGAGTAGGTGAACGCGAAATAGCGCGGGTTGAGGCGGATGCTGCCGTCGTCGCGCACGTCCACCACTTCGCGGAAGCGATCGACGTAGCGGGGCCGGCCGTAGGGGGCCAGCCCCATCACCTTCCACTCCGCGTCGTTGACCCGAAAGCCCAGGTACGCGGTGACGGCGCTGAACAGCAGGCCGATCGAGTGCGGGAAGCGCAGCTCCTGGCGGATGTCGATGTCCAGCCCCGCTCCGACCCCCCAGGCGGCGGTGGCCCACTCGCCCACGCCGTCGGCGGTGATGATCGCCGCCCGGTCGAACGGGCTGACCAGGAACGCGCTGGCCGCGTGCGAAAGATGATGCTGGCCGTACAGCGGCGCGCCGTCCATGCCCAGCTCCTTCTGGATGGTGTGGCCGACGCGCAGACGGCTGGTCAACCACAACGGCATCCCGCGCAGCCAGACGCCCAGCGACCAGGGCCAGTCCGCCAGAATGGTCTGGAGCAGCCGGTCGAACTTCAGCAGCGGCTTCTCGTAGAACACGACGTGTTCCACCTCGCCCGGGCTGACGCCGCCGGCGGCCAGGCAGTAGTCGATGGCCCGGCGCGGAAACTCGCTGTCGTGCTTGCGGCGCGTGAACCGCTCCTCCTCCGCGGCGGCGACCACCCGCCCGTCGCGGACCAGCGCGGCGGCGGCGTCGTGGTAGTAACAGGACAGGCCGAGGATGGTCATGGAGAGGAAGTTTCCGGTTTCCAGTTCCCAGTTTCCAGTCCCTGGTTATCGTCGCGGCCCTGTGGCGGGAGAAGTCATCAGAACGGCCGGGCCATCCGGTCGAGCGTGGGCTCATGGGGCCGGTGCGGCTCCCAGTAGGATTCGCGCCTCTCCGGCCGCCGGCGGAGCGGGTCTTTGGCGCGAATGAACAGGAAGAAGGGAAGGAACAGGAAGAACAACAGCGTCAGCAGCAGGTGGGTCATGACCCAGCCCATTCCCGCGGCCAGAGTCATCCACGCCACGAACACGCGTCGGCCGGCCCGCGGCGCGGCCAGGCACGTTCCCCCGCCGGCCAGTCCCAGACCCCAGCACGCCAGGGCCAGCACCTGTCGGACCGTGCCGGCCCAGCCCCAGCCGGTCTCGGGCAGCCCGCCCGCTCGCCAGAGGATGAGCCCGATGACGCCGAAGCCCGCCAGCAGGACCCAGCCGGTCCTGTGCACCTCGCCCGGCGTCGGGTTGACGTTGATCTGAAACATCCCATGCGCTCCAGCGATGCTCACCACCCGGATGGTACGAAGCGTACGCCCCGAAGCGTGCAGCCCGGAACCCATGTAGGCCCCGGCTTCCAGCCGGTCGCTTCTCGGAGTCGCAGGCGGCGCTCCGATCCGGGCCCGCCATCGCGCACGCGCGTCATCCCGCCAGCCATTCGTCACGGTAGCGAGCCACGAACTCGTCGTCATGGAGATCGGGATAAGCCGCATGGACCCGGTCGATTTCCGCCGCCTGGCCGGGGCTCAGGCCCTCGTGCTCGTCGAGGCACCAGATGCCCTCGAAAAGCCCCTGCCGGCGAAGCACTTCATGCAGCCCCGCGATGCAGCCCCTGAAACCATTGGCCGCGTCGAAGAAGGCGGCGTTCGCGTCGGTGACGGCGGCATGGAGCGCCAGGAGCGTTTGCTGAACGGCGCCGCTCCCGCCGGCCGTCCGGCACGTCTGATGGATGAGAACCGCCTTCTGCGTCCAGACCGCCCAATGGCCCAGCAGCCCGCCGACGAACCGCCGCTCGACCATCCGCCCGTTGACGTGGAAGCGATACGGCGTGAGCAGGTCCATCACGATGTTGTCATCGTTGCCGGTGTAGAGGGCGATGTCCTCGCGTCCGGCCTCGGCGACCGCCCGCACCACGTCCAGCGTCTGGTAACGGTTGAAGGCCGCCACCTTGATCGCCACCACGTTTTCGATCTCGGCGAAGCGGCGCCAGAACGAATACGGCAGGACCCGCCCGCCGACCGCCGGCTGAAGATAAAAACCGAAGAGCGGGATCACCTCTGCGACGGCCCGGCAGTGCTCGATCAAGGCGTTTTCATCGGCCTGCTTGAGCGCCGACAGGCTCAGCAGCCCGGCGTGATAGCCCAGTTCCCGGGCCAGCGACGCCTCGCCCAGGGCCTGGGCCGTCGGCCCGCACACGCCGGCCACGCGGATGAACGGCTCGGCCCGCCGGTGGTCGGCACGCGAACATTCCTCGGCGGCCAGCTCCAGCACCGGGCGATACAAACCCACCTTCTCGTCACGAATGGCGAACTGGGTGGTGTGCACCCCGACGGCCACGCCGCCCGCGCCGGCGGCGGCGTAATACCGCGTCAGGGCCCGCTGCCGGCGCTCGTCCAGTCGGCGAGAGGCGGTCAGGGCCAGCGGATGGGCGGGGATCACCGCTCCGCGGCGCAGCACCTCCCGCGCGATCCGAGAATGGTCGTCAGGGGCGAAGTCACTCGCGTTGCTCACTGCTCGGTTCTCACGTACCAGGCACCGTGGAAGGGCGCGGGGATGCATCCCCGCGCCCGCTGGCAGATCTTGCCGTCCTGAACCGCTGTACGACGACCGGCTGGAAGACGCACCCACGCGGGTTTCCGGATGGACTCAGAACTTCCCGTCCCGCACCTCGAAATGGGTGGGCTTTCCCAGGCTCTCGCCTCCGCGACGCACCCAGTCGGCCGCCCAGCCCATGATCTGTTCGGCGGAAACCCGCGGCCGGCCGAACAGATCGTACGCCCGCTGGCCGTTGATCAGCAGCGCGTCGGGCTGCTCCCGCCCGGCGAACACCGGCGCCCGGCCGAACCATTGCCCATACTGTTCACAGACCCGCCGGACGCTCAGGATCTCCGGCCCGGCCACGTTCAACACCAACGGCGGCGCCGCCGCGCACTCCAGGGCCCGCAACGCCATCGCGTTCGCGTCGGCCTGCCAGATCACGTTCACGTAGCCCATGCCCAGATCCACCGCCTGCCCGTCGAACACCTTCCGGGCCAGGTCCACCAGCACGCCGTAACGCATCTCGTTGGCGTACGTCACCCGCAGCGTGGCCACCGGCGTGCCCCGCGTCCGGCTGAAGTGCTCGAAGACCCGCTCGCGGCCCAGGCAGCTCATCGCGTATTCGCCGACCGGACCGGGGGGGTCGGACTCGCGTGCTCCCCCGCCGCCGACAGGCGTGAGCGGATAGACGTTGCCGGTCGAAAAGGCGACGATCCGGCTGCCGGCGAACCGTTCGCACACCAGTCCCGGCAGCCAGGCGTTCATGGCCCAGGTCAGTGCCTCCTGACCGGTGGCCCCGAACTTCATGCCGGCCATGTACACGACGTTCGGGGCCTCGGGCAGCCGTTCGAGGCTCGCCCGGTCCAGCAGATCGCAGCGAACCGTCTCGACGCCCCACGCTTGCAGCCGCTCTTCGAGCCCCGGCGCAGAGAAACGGGCCGCGCCGATCACCCGCCGCCGGATGCCGGCCGCCACGGAAGCGCGCACGGCCATGCGGGCCAGCGTCGGCCCCATCTTCCCTCCCACGCCCAGCACCAGCACGTCGCCTTTCAGCCGGCCGAACGCCTCCACCAGCCCCGGCGTCGGCTCACTGAGCCGATCCTCCAGATCGCTCACGTCGCGTATGCCGTCAGGGCCGAAGGGGGCCTGGTTCACGCCTGCCACGGGTCACTTTCTCGCTTTCGTCATTCTTTCGCCTTCACCTCATTATCTCTTCGCACCTGCTCACTCTGTCGCCCGGCACATCCGCCGTCGCCCTCACAGCTCGAGAATCTCATTTCGCGCGAAGGTCAGGCCCGCGACGCAGTAAGGCCGGGTCGGCCAATCGCCGGTGGCCGAGAGGATCTCCGTTCGATCCGCCGATACCAGGATGGTGTCCTCGCTCTTGGTGCCGGCGATGGTGGGGTTCCATCCGAAGGCCTGTCCGGCCGACACCGGGATGGCGCAGCCCGGCGTGGCCCGCGTCTCGCGGGGCAGGTAGCCCACCTGTCCGCCCTGATGGTGGTGCTTCCATTCGTCGGGGAAGCCGGCCTCGGCGTAGGCCCGCTGGCAGGCGGTGAACACGTCGCCCAGCATGGCCCCGGCCACCGTGGCCGCCATCATGGCCGCGTCCACCTTGCAGACCGCCTCGTGACGGCGGCGAAGGGCCTCGTCCACCGGGCCGAAGCTGAACAGCCGGGTCACCGACACGTACAATCCCTCGCGCTCGGCACAGACCGCGCCCATCCCGTAACGGCTGAACACCGCCTGCGTGGGCAGCGGGTGTCGGAACCGACGGACACGCTCCTCGTTGGCCGCCAGGATCACCGGCGCCCGGATGCCGCGGGCCCGCAGGCCGGCGGCCATGCGGGCGGCGAGTTCATGCTCGGTCATGCCCGGCCGCACCTGCCGGCAGGCGGTCTCCACCACCGCCGCCACTTCCGGGGCCAGTCTCCGATAGCGCGCGATTTCCGCCTCGTTGAGCCGCCGGCGGAGCAGATCGAAATCCGCCGGCAACGGCCGCAGCCGCCCTCCCGCCGCCGAGACCGGGGCATCGCAGGCCACCTGGAGCGCCCCCAGCTCTTCCGACCAGACGCGCTTCGCCGCGGCTTCGTCCCACCAGTCGAACGAGCAGACCTCGATGCCCAGACCGGCCAGCTCCTCGGCGGCCAGACGCGGGGCCTCGATGTTGTTGGCGATGCACACCGAACGACGCGGCGTGACCAGCAGCGACGCCGCCCCCACCTCCGTGGCCGTGGATACGTGATGCAGCCCGCCACAGGTGAACCAGGCGAAGTTCGGCCGCCGGCTCAGCACCACCCCCTCCAGGTCGTGGGCCTCGAGGTAGCGGACCACCGCTTCCCGCTTCTGGCGACATTCCTCGCTGCGCGTGAGCATGACGGCCTCGACGGCCCCCGCGCCCCTCCGCCGGAGATCGAGACGCATGGGCTGCCGTCCCGCTGAGGGCCGCGGTGCCGGACTCCGACCGATGAGCAGAGCAGACGGCAACCGCACGTCCACGGGCGGAATTCTACTCGACCGGCGGGGAACCCGCCACCGCCGGGACGCCGGTGGACGCAGTCAAAGCTCGCGACGGAATCGGGCGGTACACCGACCGGTTACGGCCGACTGGATGGCGGTCCCATATGGCGTTTGGATGGGTGCTCATTCGAGCAGATTGGCCCGCACCGCCGCCTGGGTCTGGGCCGATACGCCGATGTTTTCCAGATAGGCTTCGATGCCGCCCTGCCGATCCGCCTCCTCCAGCACGTCGATGATGTTCCGGGCCTCGACCTCGTCGGTATAGACGTGATTCGAGAGCATGTAATCGGCCACGATGGTCTCGCGGTCCACGCCCAGCAGGGCCAGCAGCAGCGCGGTCATGATGCCGGAGCGGTCTTTCCCGGCCGCGCAGTGATAGAGCATCGGCAGATTCGAGGCGTCCGCCAGCAACGCGAAGGCCCGGGCGTAGTCCGCCGCGTTCTCGGCCACGCACTGCACGTAAACCGGCGCGGTCAACGCGCGGGTCTCCATCCGCACGGGCAGCAGCGTCGCGGGCGTGGTGCTGATGACGCAGGGAGCGTCTCCGCCGAACAGCGGCGAGGTCGAGAGGCGGTTGCGGAAGTCGATCAGCCGGCGGATGCCCAGGGCCTGATAGGCCGCGCAGCCCGAGGGTGTCAGACCGGACAACTCCCCCGAACGGTACACGGTCTTCCAACGGACGTGCTTGCCGCTGTGGGTCGCGTACCCGCCGATGTCGCGCGTGTTGTTGGCCCCTTCCAGGACGATCCACCGTCCCGGCTCGGCGTCCGCCGGCGGCAAAACCGTCTCCACCGGCTCGGGGAGAAGATTGCAGGCGGCCAGAGCCAGCCCCGCCGCCAGCCAGAATCGGCGCGGCGGAGGCCGGCGCGCGCGCCGACGACCTGCCCGCTGACCAACGGCCGCGCGGGCCGAAGCCCGCGGCGCTTGGCGGCCCGATGCCGGCTGGGTACTGGTCATCGAATGACTCGAAGCGATCCGGGCCGGTCGATAACCCGGCCGGCGCCGCTTGCCTTAATGGCCGTAGTATTCCGGCTCCTGGCCGGGCTTCCACTTGATGTTGCACCCCACGCTGGGCCGCTGGTCGGACGATACCGGTCGCCCGGCCAAAACCGCCTCCAGTGCCGCCCGCAGATCAGACCCCGTGACCGGTTTGGCGTTGCCCGGCCGGCTGTCGTCGAGCTGACCGCGATACACCAACTGGTGCCGACGATCGAACAGAAAGAAATCCGGCGTGCAGGCGGCCCGGTAGGCCTTGGCCACCGCCTGCGTCTCATCAAAAAGATACGGGAACGTATACCCCGCCTCGCGGACCTCCTCGCGCATCCGCTGCGGGCTGTCGTCGGGGTAGCGCTCGACGTCGTTGGAGTTGATTCCCACGACGCCGACGCCCTTGGCCTGGTATTCGGCGGCCAGCCGGGCCAGTTCGCCGCGGATGTGCTTGACGTACGGGCAGTGATTGCACATGAAGACCACCAGCAGCGGCGAACCGGCGAATTGTTCCGGCGACACGATCCGCCCGTTGGTATCCGGCAGCTCAAACCGCGGAGCGGCCGTGCCCAGCGGCAGCATGGTCGATGGGGTCAGGGCCATGCGTCATCCTCCGGCAAAGGCGGCCATTCGCCCGCGCGAACGGCCGGCCGAACGCTTCAACGATACCTCCGAATGACGCCGACCACCACCCCCTGGATGCGGACGTTGTCCACGTAGATGGGCGAGTACGCCGGGTTGGCCGGCTGGAGCCTCACCCGGCCGCCCTCGCGGTAGAACTTCTTGAGCGTGGCCTCGCCGTCGTCCAGCAGGGCGACCACGGTCTCGCCGTCTCGGGCCGTCTCGCGCCGCTCGATGACCACCAGGTCGCCGTCGCGGATGTGCTCATCGATCATGCTGTCGCCGCGGACCTGAAGCGCATACGTGCCGTTCGGGGCCTTGAACAGCCCCTCGAGTTCGATGGTCTCGGGCGATTCGATCGCCTCGATCGGGGCCCCGGCCGCGATGTGGCCCACCAGCCGCAATACGCCCCCGGACTCATCCGGAAACTCAACCCGGGACGTAAGCTCCAAAGAGCGGGCCCGGTGTCGAAGCCGGCGAAGCAGCCCTTTCTTTTCGAGCCCGCTGACGTGCTCGAACACGGTCACCTTGGTGATGCCGAGCACGTCGGCGATTTCCTGCATGGTCGGGGAATAGCCATGCTTGCGCTGGTAGTCGCGCACCAGCATGAGAATGCGCATCTGCTTGGGTGTGAGCCGACGAAAGGGGGCGTTGGACTTGCTCATGATCGTTCTCCGCCCGGCCGGGCAGGCCCTCGGGCCCCGTCACCACCAGGGGCCACGTGCCGCCCCGGCCGGCGTCCGTGATGACGGGTGAGGAACCACGCATCCACCCCACGACGCGGGCGACCGCGGCGTCAAACCGGGCCAGCAAGGTCGCCTGGGAAGGCTCACCCGCTCGGCCGAGACCCAGGCCCGAGGCGGGCAGGGGCGACGTGTGCCGGATGAGCGACGGATCCGTCGTCGAAGAAGCGGGTCGCCCTGTTCTTGGAGTGCATCCTGAAACCCGTGTGGGACCGGCTTCCGTCCAATCGGTTTTCAGGGTTTGAGGACGCACTCTGATGCGCGAACGGATCACGGCCATCCGCGACATCGCCCGCCCGGCATCGGCGAGCGGCACACCCCGCGCGCCGTCGCCGACCACCGGTCCGGGCGGTGAGCCCGGCAGTGCGACGCGGAAGGCACCGCCGGGCCCCAAAACGCACAAGGGCAGTTCGTCATCCGTTTCGTGAAAGAACATGCACCCGCCTCCCTGCGGTTGGTTGCCGGCACATCCGGGCCTTTGGATAACCCGGCGCCCGGCCCGCGTCGCCGCGGATACCGGGCCGTTTCGCATCTTGCGAAGCCGACAGACTGGCCACTGCGTGGTTCGTCCTTTGTACGGAATCAAATATACCCTAACTCTCACCAAACGTCAAGCGCGTTTTTCTCCTTTTTTTCAGCCGGCGGCCTCGTTGATGCGTCCCGGAGCGCCACGTACGCCATATATGGGTGGTATTTAGTCTGAAACACCCATCCCTAGCGTTTATCGGCCAGCTTCTGCCACAAGCTTGATGCCCGGCATAAGTCGCTTACCGCGCAAACGTTACCCGCGATGCGGGATGGGCCTGCTGGTATAATCGCAGGGACGGTCGCGCGCCCAAGACGGTCAAGCGAGGTGAGTCATGGCTTCACATCGGCACCGCGGGCAGTGGGTTGTGCTCTTTGTGGGGCTTGTCGCGGGGTGGCCGACCCTTGGGGCAACAGCGGACGAACCCCCGACC
>JABRVU010000166.1:0-4991 GCA_039961895.1 Phycisphaerae bacterium
GGGTGAAACCGACTCGTGACAACACGGCAGGCGACCGGACCGAGCGGGCTGAAGCCCGCGGCTCGTGGGCGGGGGGCCGGCGCTCGCGCGGGGCGATTCTGATCCTGGTGTTGTGGGCCCTGGTGGTGCTGGTGCTGCTGGCCGGGGGGATCAGCTTCACCCTCAAGCAGGACCTGGCCATCAGCAGTCTCCAACGCGACCGGCTGGCGGCGCACTGGGCGGCCCGGGCCGGCGTCGAACGCGGCATCGCCGCCCTGATGGACGACGCCAACGCGACCGAC
Organism: Phycisphaerae bacterium; assembly: GCA_039961895.1. Lineage (GTDB taxonomy): Bacteria > Planctomycetota > Phycisphaerae > UBA1845 > PWPN01 > JAAXZI01. Next base: position 282 of record JABRVU010000166.1, read on the forward strand.
AGCGAGCAGGATGCGTGGGCCGACGACGAGCGCATCTTCAAGGACGTGGGCATCGTCGGCGGCTTCTTCAACCTCTATCGCGACGGGTATGAGCTTCAGCCCCTCGACTGGCGGGGCATCAACGACGAGTGCGCCAAGCTGAACGTCAACACCGCCACGCGCGAGCAGCTCATGCGTCTTCCGCGGATGACGGCGCCGGTGGCGGCGGCGATCCTCGACTGGCGCGACGAGAATCAGCAGCCCGAGCCCGACGGCGTCGAGCGCGGCCATTACGAGAGCCTGCCGCATCCGTACACCATCCGCAACGGCCCGCTGCGCAGCATCCGCGAACTGCTGCTGGTCCGCGGGGTGACGCCGGAGCTGTTCTACGGCGAGGACGCCAACGGCAATGGCCGGCTGGACGACAACGAGAACGACGGGCCGGCCAGCGATCCGCCGGACAACGCCGACGGCCGGCTCGACCGCGGATGGTACGCGTATCTGACCGTTCACTCGCTGGAGAAGAACGTCGATGCCCTGGGTTCGCCGCGGGTGAACATCAGGACCGCCGACGCCGGGACGCTCACCCAGCGGCTGCGGCTGGAGCCCTGGGCGGCCCAGTCGATCGTGAAGTACCGCGGCGAGCATGAGTTCAAACGGCTGGTCGATCTGCTCAAGGTCCCGCGCGATCCGAACGTGAAACGCGGCGGGCCGGAGAGCGACACCTTCGCCCGGTCGGAAGGCGAGAAGGACGTGCCGGTCACGAAGGACATCTTCAAACGCCTCTGCGACCGGATCACGCTGACCGACGACCCGGTGGTGCCCGGGCGGGTGAACATCAACACCGCCCCGCGCGAGGTGCTGGCGGCGCTGACCGACGACGAGACCGCCGACGCCATCCTGCGCGAGCGGGCGGTCCGCGGTCCCTTCACCGGCATCGGCGACATCCTCGGCGTCGGCGGGTTGACCGAAGAGAAGTTCGGCGAGATCGACGACCGGCTGGCCGTGCGCTCCAGCGTGTTCCGTATCCGCAGCCAGGGCACGTCCGACAGCGAGCTGGCCACGGCCACCATCGAGTGCGTGGTGGACCGCGGCGGGGCGGTGCCGAAGGTGCTCTACTGGCTGGAGTCGTCACCATGAGCGAATCCACGGTGATCGGCGTTCAGGTCAGCGGCGGCGTGCTCCGCCGGGCGGAGCTGGTCCGTCGGGGCGAGCGGATCGAAGTCGTTCGGCTGGAGGCGGGGGCGGCGCCGGCGAGCACCGCGCCGCCCGCCGTCGGCCGGATCGCGCCGGGTCTTCCGACCGCCGCCGAACCGGGCGGGACGTCGCTGAACGGAGCTCGGGTGGCGGCGGCGCTGCCGGCGACCGACGTGATGACCCGCTGCTGGCCCCTGCCCGCGGCCGCCGGCGCCCGGCTGCGGCAACTGGTGGCCAACCGCCTGGAGGCCGACCTGCCCGTGCCGATGGAGACGGTGGTCTGGGGCTACCGCCAGGCGGCCGGTGGCCAGGATCGGGCCGCGCAGGCGATGGTCCTGGCCCAGGTGGCCCGCAGCGAACGGGTGGATCAGTTTCTCTCGAGCCTTTCGACGGCCGGGCTGGCCGTTCATCTGCTCACCACCGAAGCCGAGGGGTTCGCGGGTCTGTGCCGGCACGCCCTGGCTCCCGGCTTCGAGAGCGGCGACGTGCTGATCCTGGCCGGTCCCGACGAGTGGCTGGTGGGCGCGTTCGTCGGCGGGCTGGCCGTGAGCGCGCGGCGGGTCAGGCCGATCGCCGGTCGGCTCGAGTCGGCCTGCCGCGAGTGCCGGCAGATCATCGCCGCGCAGTTCCAGAAGGATACTTTAAGAAGTATCCGCTGGTGCTCGGCCGCGGCGGATGACCCGGCCCCGGCGATGCTGGCGGACGTCTGCGCGCTGCCGGTCGAACCGCTATCCGTATCGAGCCGGCTGACCGGGCCCGGCGGAGCGCCGCTGACCGCCGCGGAGCTGGTCGAGTTCGGGCCGGCCATCGGGCTGGCTCTGACCGAGATGTTCGACCGCGACGCCGCGATCCGCCTGGCCGGTGCCGAGCCGACCGCGAAAACCGAGTCCCGGAAGGCGATCGAAAGCGTGCTGGCCCGCCCCTGGACCTGTGCAACGGTCGCGGGCGCGATGCTCCTGGCGGCGGTGGGCATCCACCTCGGGTCGCTGACGTGGGAGCTGGCCCGGATGAAGAACGCCCCGGGCAGCACGGTGGCCCTGGCCGCGCTCGACCAGCTTCAGCCGGACATCGCGGCCATGAACCGGCTGAAAACCTACCGCATCGACGTCGAAGGCATTTGCGGCGCGGTGGTCAAGGCCGTCAAGGACCCCGTCACGCTGACCGGGCTTCAGCTTTCGCGCGAGCACCGGCTGACCCTCAAGGGGAAGTCCAGCGATCCCAGGGCCGTCTTCACCCTGGCCGACGATCTCCGCGCCAGCGGGCGGTTCAAGGACGTGAATCCCGAACGGGCCTCGCCGGCCCAGGGCGGCGACTTCACCATCACGGCGGAGCTGGTCGGGGTCGAGAAGTTCTCGACGCCGGCCTGGGGCGGAATGCGAGGTGGGCGATGACCTTGAGCCCGCGTGACCGACGGGCGTTGATTCTGGGCGGGGCGGCCCTGGGCCTGATCGGGCTCTATTTCGGCGTGCTCGAACCGGCCGGAGGGTGGTACGCACGCCTGCGCAGACAGCACGCCGCCCAGGCCGACCGGATTCGAGAGGCCGTCAACGCCGCGCGCCGGCTCGCCTCGTTCCAGGATCAGATCCAGGAATGGCAGGAGCGGACCGGCCCGCTGGTCCCGCGGCGCGGCTACAGCGAGCAGATCACCGCGGTGGGCGGACGGATCATCGCGGCGGCCGGCGAAAACCAGGTCCAGCTTCAGGGCGCCACGCCCACCGCACCGACGCCCTGGCCCGACGACCGCCGGCTCGAACAGGCCCTCATTCACGTCGACGGCCAGGCCGAGTGGGAGAACGTCTTCAAGTTCATCGCCGCCCTCTACCGCATCGAGGGCATCCTGAGCGTCGAGCAGTTGGAGCTGACCGGCGAAGGCAAGGGCGGACCGATCAAGCTGCGGGTGAGCGTGTCGGTGCTGATGACCGCCGGCCAGCCGGAGGAGATCCGACGATCATGAACCTCACCAGTCTGCGACTCGATGCGTCCCGGCGGCGGATGGCGGCGATGGCGTCGCTGGCCCTGGCGACGGTGCTGCTGGGCGACGTGGCGTACCAGGCGGCGATGCACGTCCGCTGGCGGCGATGGGTGAACCGTTACGCGGTGGCCGCTCAACCGCCGGCGACTCGGCCCGCGTCCAGCCGGCCGGCCTCGCCCTCCGCCGGCGGGCCGGGCAGCAAGCCCATCCAGGTCAGCGCCGCCATCCGTCGGCGCAACCCGTTCGGGCCGCCGGTGAAGAAAGGCCACAATCTGATCCTGACCGGCGTGCTGGGCAACATGGCCTTCTTCCGCAACCAGAACAACCCCGCGGAGATGGTGACGATCATCGAGGGCGGCTCCGACAAGGGCGTCACCGTGCAGTCGATCAACGGGTACGAAGTCACCATCCTGTACGAGGGCAAGCCGCAAGTCATGAAGCTGTTCGACGGGCCGGGCGGCCAGCCGCCGCCGGTGGCGGCGCCGGGTCCGCCGGGCGGCGGACCGGAGATGCCCAGGGTCAAGGGCGGCGGTCCGGTACCGCCGTCGGCGGCGCCGCCCGCGCCGCCGGCAGGCGGGGCGCGGGTGATGAAGGGCGAGCCGCCGACCGGCGTGGTGATCGAGGGCAACGTCCCGCCGGAAGTCCTCGAAAAAATGCAACGCCCCGTTGAAATCAACAGATAACCCATCCTTCACGAAGGAGCACGACATGTTCAAGCCAATCCGCCGGTGGGAAGCGACGGCGTGCGCGGGCCTGGCGGCGCTGGGCGTCTGCATGGTGTATGCGGCCGGTTCGTCGGAAAAGGCCCCCGCGCCGGTGTCGGCGGCGGCTGAGACCGTGTCCGCGGGCGCATCCGACACGCGGGCGGTCCCCGCGCGGCGGGAGGGCGCCGAGCCGCGCGCGGCGCTTCCGCCGGCGCCGTCCGGGGCGAGCGCGCCGGCCACGCGGCCGGCGGTCGAAGACGCAACGGTCCCGACCACGTTGCCCGGCGCGACCCGGCCCGGCCCGGCCACGCGGCCCTCCGCCGACACCCGTCCGGCCGAACCCGAGAAGCCCAAACTGGTGCCCATCTCTTTCAGCAACGCGCCCATGAACGACGTGGCCCGCTTCCTCACCGAACAACTGGGCAAGCCGGTCATCATCAACAAGGAGGTGCAGGCCAGCCAGGTGACGCTGGTCAATCCCAAGCCGCTGCCCAGGGACGAGGCCCTGGCCGTCCTGACCACCGCGCTGCACGAGGCCGGCGTGGCCATCGAGGAGCGCGAGCGCACCGTGCACCTGATCCCGATCGCCCAGGTGGCCCAGTCGCAGATCCGCACCCTCGGCGCCGACGTGGACCTCAAGTCGATCACGCCCTCCAACCAGATCGTGCGCAAGATCATCGCCGTGCGCCAGGCCGATCCGGCCAAGCTGGTGGACGTGGTCAAGCCGCTGCTGCCCGGCTACGGCTCGGTGACGGCCGACCCGGCCACCGGCAAGCTGATGGTGGTGGCCAGCGTCGAGCGGCTCATGGTCATCGAGGGCATCATCCGCGAGCTGGACGCGCCCGGCTCGGGCGGGGG
>JABRVU010000167.1:0-3103 GCA_039961895.1 Phycisphaerae bacterium
GGCTGGTGCCCGTGGGCCCCTGGCGCGGACGATCCGCCGGTGGAATGGATCGAGCCGGCCACCGGTCATCGCGTGATCCGCCTCTCGCGCGAGCCAGGCACGGCCAGCCTCTATTTCCATCAGAACCCCTACACGGGCGCGGGAGACAAGCTGGTGGTCACCACGCCGCGCGGCCTGGCGGCCATCGATCTACGCACCCGGATGATCGAGACGCTGGTTGAAGGCCAGGCGAGCCAAGTCGTCGTCGGCCGCACGTCGCGCGAGGTCTTCTACCTGCGCGGCGGGGCCGTCCTGGCGACCCACCTGGACACCCGGGCCACGCGCGAGATCGCGCGTTTTCCGCGGGATCTGCGGCCGGCTTCGGGTCTGGCCGTCAACAGCGACGAAACCCTGCTGGGCGGCAGTTGCACGGTGATCGACCCGGCTTCGCGGCCCGCATCCCGGCCGGCGCGGCCGGGGCAGCGCGGCCGTCTCGAAGAGCGCTGGGCCGCGCGTCTGCCCATGCGCCTGTACACCATCGACCTCGGTTCCGGCGCGCTGAAGACCTTCCATCCGAGCAATGACTGGCTCAATCACGTCCAGTTCTCGCCCACCGACCCGACCCTGATGATGTTCTGCCACGAAGGTCCCTGGCACAAGGTGGACCGCATCTGGACGATCCGCACCGACGGCGGCGAGCTGCGCAAGATCCACACCCGGACCCTGGAGATGGAGATCGCGGGGCACGAGTTCTTCGGCCCTGATGGCCGGACGATCTGGTACGATCTCCAGACGCCGCGCTCGAAGGTCTTCTGGCTGGCCGGTCATGACCTGTCCACCGGCCGGACCATCCGGTACGCGGTGCGGCGCGAGCACTGGTCGGTCCACTACAACGTCTCGCCGGACGGCCGGTTCTTCGCCGGCGACGGCGGCGGCCCCCGGAGCGTGGCCGCCCCCGGCAACGGGTCGTGGATCTACCTCTTCACGCCGCGCGACGGCCGGTTGGACGCCCAGCGGCTCGTGGACCTGTCCGCCCACGACTACGAGCTCGAGCCGAACGTCACTTTCACCCCGGATGCCAAGTGGATCGTGTTTCGCTCCAACATGCACGGCCCGACTCACGTTTACGCGGTCGAGGTGCGGAAAGCAGGGTAATCGCCGTCCCGCCGGCCACCCCCTTTCCGTCAGGGCCCCCGTCAAAAGGCGAGCCCTCCGGGCCTTGGACCTTCCTTTTGTCAGCGGATAGAATCCAAGAGAGCGTTAACGGGACGGACGACGCCGGAAGTTAACGCCGAAGCCCGAGTTGGACGATTCTCTCCGGCGGGGGCGACCTGCATGACCACCCCACCCGTCGGAATGGAACGAACCGAACGAACAGCAACCTTCAGGTCATGATGGTGCGTTGGGGGACGACGAATAAGAATGGGGTGGCGGGGTTCCAATACAAGGAAGGTCAGTCCCGCTGGTTTGACGCCGTCGGTTGGATGAATGGCGGCGTTCGGGGAGTTCCCCACCATGCGACGCGGTTATAAGTCGGCGGTCACGGCTTCGGCGTTATGCCTGACCACCGGCGGCGTTCTCGGCGCGATTGCGATCACGGACCGCTGTGCGCTGCCCACGCCTTATCCTCCGGCGGGGGCCCCGGCGGGCACGGCCCGAAACCCCGGCTTCGAGGCAGGCTTTACCTCCGGCGCGGCCGAAGGTTGGACCGCGTTCAAAGACGCCGCCTATACCGGCCAGGTGCACTATCCCGGGGCCGATCGCGTCTACGCCGGCGACGCCTCGCAACAACTGGTCCTGCCCCAGCCGGCCGACGGCCCGCAGCAGGCCGGCATCTACCAGCAGATCTGGGTCGTGCCCGGCGGAACGTATCAGGCGACGGCCCGGGTCTACCTCGATCCGCCCGCCCAACAGACCTATAACGGCGAAGACCTGGTGGCCTGGCTGGGGCTGGATCCCTATGGCGAAGCCAGCGGCGACGGCGGGGGGATGGTCTGGTCGGCCGAGGCCTCCTCGCCGCGAACCTGGCTGACATTGACGGTGACGGTCAAGGCCGTCCTGCCGGTGATGACCCTATCGCTCAAGGGCGTCCGCAAGTTTCCGCAGCACGGCCACGACGGGCAACTGTGGTTCGACAGCGTGACGCTGACCGGACCGGTTCCCACCGGGACGCCGCCGGGGCCCGAACCGGACCCGCTGGACCCGGAGGCGGCCCTGCCGCGCACCATCGGGGCAAACCTGGTCGGCAACCCCGGCTTCGAGCAGCCCTTCACCGACGGCGTCTCCGCCGGGTGGAACCGGTGGTCCACCGTCGGGGAAGGCGTGTGGCGGCAGACGCGCCGGGTGGGCAAGGTGGGCGGCGGGCGCTATGACTGCGGGGACCTGGCCGGCCTGGCCGAGATGAATCCCAAGACCATTCTGCTCTATGGCGGAACCCCCAGCCCGACTCAGCCGAACGACGCCGGCGGCGACGGCACCTACGGCGACGCCAGGACCCTGGCCGAGGAGTATCAACACCTCGAGAACACCATCATCATCGGTCGGCCGGCCATCGACGCGAACTGGGACATCTACAGGACCAACCCCGCGTTCTTCGGACGGCAGCTCGCCGATCAGCTCTGGATCAAGCAGCAGCAGTTCCCGCGGATCGACTGCTGGCAGGGGCTCAACGAGCCCGACGCCCAGCGCGACTGGCAGGCGGCGCTGGCCTTCGAGAAGGCCTTCGCCGACCGGGCACACGAGCTGGGCATGAAGGTCGTCGCCCTCAACCTGGGCACCGGCGAGCCGGCCAATTATTGGCGCATGGTGGATGAGACCTTCGAGCCCTCCTGCCGGGAGCTGCTGGCCGTCGCCGATTACCTGGGACACCATTGCAGCGGCGGGCCCAACGACGACCTCATGGTCACCAACCAGGGCCGCGACGACGTCTGCGCCTACGCCATGCGGCCGCGGCGGTTCAAGGACCTCTACGCCCGGCGGGGGTGGCGCTTCCCGCCGGTGATCGCGACCGAGGGCTCGACCTGGGGCACCTGGCACGGGCACTGGCGCCCGGAGACCATCAGCAACGATCTGACCACTATGGGCGCGTACATGAACGCCAACCGCTGGTGGTGCGGCTATACGC
>JABRVU010000168.1:0-5643 GCA_039961895.1 Phycisphaerae bacterium
ATCAAGGCCCTGGACGACCAGGTCGTCGAAGGCGCTGGCCGCGTCGGCCTTGGTCCACAGGCCGACCTTGCCGGCCGAAGCGAGGGCGTCGTCGTCGGCCTCCAGCAGCTTCGCGCCGTCCAGGTAGCAGGCGATGTGTCGCCCGCGCATGGTCACGCGGATGGTGTGCCATGCGTCCGCGGCCGCGTCGGTGTCGGCGGTGGCGAGCTGCCGGCGCCGGCCGTCGATCACCTTGTAGACCCGGAAGTTGTTTTCCAGCGGATTCCAGCGGCAGATGTAGTAGTTGCCGGCGTCCCGGCAGCGCCAGATCGGTCCGCCGCCCTGGTCCTCCTTGCCGCCGCCGGCCCGCACCTTCACGCTCAGGTCCAGGTCTGCGAAGGCGGTGTCCTCGAGGATGGCCAGGTTGTAGGTCCCGCCGGTGTTACGGGTCTCGGTGATGGCCAGGACGTTGGGCGGGCTGGGCGCCGACGGATCGGCCACCACCCGCCAGGTCGCCGGCGTGCCGGCCGACTGCGTCTCGGCGATGCGCCAGCCTGACGGCAGCCCGCCGGTCGGCGCGTCGTCGAAACGCCAGGACCCCCCGGCCGACTGCTCAGCCTGCCGACGCGCATCCCAGTCCGGCGGCGGCGAGGAGGGATGGATGATCCGCGGGTTCTGGGGCTTTCCGCAACCCAGGCCCATCGCGATCGCCGCGAGAATCGTGCTTGCATAGACACACTTTCTCACCTGTCGTTTCTCCCTTCTCACGGGGAATGCCAAGGGGGCCTCCTGAAACCCTGAAATCACTGGGCCGGAAGCCGATGACACACGGTTTGCAGGGGCGCTCTAATCCCGCTTGAATGCTCTTTGCCACCTGGCCCGCTCGCGGTCCCACCAGGTCGGTCCGGCCGGCCGGGTGCTGACCACCTTTTCGCCGGCGTGCTCGAACGGATGTTCCGCGGCGGCCAGCCAGCGCTCCCAGGCCTCGGGATCGTAGTCGAACGTCCGGCCGGTCAAGGCCATCAAGGCCCGCTCGGCCGCGTCGGCCAGGGCGAAATCGCTCTCGCGCAGGGCCTGCACCAGCGGAGCGAACACCCGCCGGTCCTGGAAGCCGCCCAGGGCCCGCAGGGCGATGATCCGCAGGTCGCGCGGCGACGTCCGCTCGGCGAGTTGGACGAACAGGGCGCCGGCCGTCGGCTGGTCCTCGGCGGGAAGACGGTTCTTGCGGTGCAGTTCGGCCAGGGCCGCGGCGGCCTCGCGCCGCACGTCCTGGCCGGCGGGAAGAGCCTTCTCCCGTGCGTCCGGACCGGCCTGCAATACCGCCAGCAGCGTGCCGATCGGGCGTTCGTCGTCGTAGCGGGCCAGGGCCCGCAGGGCCACGCAGCGGACCTGATCGGCCGGGTCCGTCCGGGCCACCGCGTCGAGCACCCCGAAGGCGTCGTCGCTGGTCACGTAACCCGACTCGGCGATGCGCGTCACCGCATCGCGGCGATCATCGGCGTGCTCGGCCTCCAGGGCCGCGCGATAGTTCTCCGCCGCCGAGCGCGGCCGCCAGAAGCGCTTCTGACGGTCGGAACAGGCGGCGCCCGTCAAAAACAGACATCCCAGGGCAACGGAGAAACTGAGAACGGAGAGCTGAGAACTGAGGACGGGCGACCTACGGTGCGAGCCTTTCGGGATCCGCCTCGGACGGCAGCAGGCTTTCGTTGAAGAATTGCTCCGGCGTGACCCAGGCGACGTCGCGGATGGGTTGTCCGAGGAACCGCCCGCCGATCTCGCGGAAGCGTTGCGGATTGTCGCTGACATAGCAGCGGAGTCTACCCCTGCCCGGCGCGCCGGACAAGGCGGACAGATCGGCCAGCGACGCGCGGACGTGCCGGGCCGTCGCCTCCGCCGAATCCACCACCCGCACGCCGGGCATCAGCTCGGCGATGACCTCGGCCACCAGCGGATAGTGCGTGCAGCCCAGCACCACCACCGCGGGCCCCAGCGTGCGCACGTCGTCGAGGTACTCGGTCAGCAGCATGCGCAGGATGGGGTCGTCGGCCCCGCGGCCCTCCTCGATGAGCGGCACGAGGCTGGGGCAGCGCTGCTGGATCACCGGGTTGTTGGGCGCGAGGGCCTGGATCGCCCGGGGGTAAGCACCGGATGCGACGGTCGATTCAGTGGCCAGGACGGCGATGGTTCTGCCGCCGGCGTGGCGGACGGCCTCGGCCGCCCCCGGCTCGACCACGCCCAGCAGCGGCACCGGCATCCGCCCGTGCAGTTCCTGAAGGGCCAGGGCGCTGGCCGTGTTGCAGGCCACCACGATCATCTTGGGATCAAACCGCAGCAGGAAGGCACAATCCTGTTCGGCGAATTGCAGGACCGTCTGCGACGATTTCGTGCCGTAGGGCACCCGGGCGGTATCGCCGAAGTAGACGATCGACTCGTTGGGCAGCAGCCGTTGCATGGCCCGCACGACGGTCAGCCCGCCCAGGCCGGAGTCGAATACACCGATGGGTCTGTTGTCCATGAATCCGCTCGCCCGTGTCGCGCCGCTCGCCTCCGACGCGACCGAATGGAGATCATCCTGAACAGCCGAATGCCGATCGGCTGGAGGCCGACGCCGCGGGATCGTCAGGTTGCGCTCTCAAGACCGGTGGCCATGCCCGCCTGCGTCCATCGTGCCCTGATCATAGCATAACTATCGAACAGTTGAGCGCGCCGGCAGCAGGAAAACAACTCGATCCGCGCCCGCCCCGATACGCGGCGAGAATCACGGGTGACGGAGTCGGCGGCCGGGGCCGCGGAGGAATCCGCGCCGCCGGTTTGGTCTGAGCGCGGCCGGCGTTCCGGGCCGAGTGGGTGGCCATGCCTCCCACCATGACGCGGCAGGCCGGCGGTGCGTGGCGGGCATTTCCGGCCGACGGCCTGCTTTTCCCGTCCAAGCCTCGATTCCGGCCCGAAAACGAGGGCGATCAGTATCCGAGGCCACAGTGGCCCGAACGTTTTGCCATGCCCTCTGTCGATCGGAGCCATGAAGGGTTTGCACTCCCCGGCGCGACTTGCTAAGGTGAGAGAGGAACCCGTTGCGCGCCGCCGGGTTGGCCGGCGACGGCGGAGCAGCCGGTTTGTATGCCTTGGGCGTCTTGAGATCCCTTTATCGGCAGCCGTGCCAGCCCCAGAGGGAACGGAAACGTCGTTCATGTGCAGCGCACCCACACCACGCCGCCGACGCTCCGGTCGGTCACGGGCTTTCACCCTGATCGAGGTGCTGGTGGTGGTGGCCATCATCGCACTGCTGGTGGCCATCCTGATTCCCTCCCTGACCGCCGCCCGGCGACAGGCCCGTTCCGCGGCCTGCCTGTCGAACATGAAGAACATCGGTTCGAGCATGGGGATGTACCAGGGGGCCCACCGGGGGTGGCTGCCGGTGGGGCCGGCCGACCGCATCCGTTACCGGGACATGAGCGTGACCGACAAAGTCGTGCTGTATGAGACGCCACCGCCCAACAGCCGGCCCTGGCCGTCCTTCAACTGCGCCTGGGGCGGCAAGCGGGCCGCCTATCCGCACGACTTCATGAACCCCGCCCGGCCGGAAGTGCTCAAACGGCCGCTCACCGATTTCATCTATAAGCGCGCCGGCCTGGACGCGGACATGCCGCTGTTCCATTGCCCCGACGACAACGGCGCCGAACGGAAATTCCTGGGCTGGATGGACGATCCCGCGCTCAAGAGCTCGTCGATGTACGAGATCTGCGGCAACAGCTATTGGACCAACGCCTGGGACGACAACCGGATCGATCCCAGCCGCAAGCGCCCGAAGACGACCTCGACGCTCATCGTGGCCGAGGAGGCCCCCGCCTACTACAGCATCGCCTATGAGCAACAGGTGAAGAACTGGCACGGGCGCCACTCGCGTCATAACTTCGTGTTTTTGGACTTCCACGCGGCCAACCTGTACATCGACCCGCGGCGATTCAATCCCTTGACCGGCCAGAACGAGCTGACCCGCACCTACATGGGGCCGGGCTGGTACGCGGTCAATTATTTTGAGATCATGGATTACTACCGCTGGTGAATGGGGGGTGGTCCTCTGCCGCGGCGCGCCGGCCGGCTCGTTCGGGTGGCTCGTAAACTCCCGAAAACCGACCGACTGGAATCCGGCCCCACACGGGTAAGAGGATGCACGCTAATCACAGAAGACGCACTTGGCCGAGGAGGCGGTCTTAACCGGGGAGGCACGCTCATCAGGGCGGGCCGCTGCCGTGGACTTTGACCGGGGGCGGCGCCGCGTCAACTTCGCCCGGCGAGCGCTGATAGCGCGGCGCGACCGCCACGTAAGGCCGGCCGAGCCACCGTTTGACGAGGATCACCTCGCCCATGTCGTTGCCTTCGATGACGTGACCGAGCCATTGCAGCAGGTATCCACCCGCCAGCAGCACAATCGGCCGGTACCACAAATCCCACCGCCACAGCGCAAGCTGGCCGACGGCCAGCCCCGCCGCCGCGAGGGTCAGCGGGATGCCGACCAGGTGCAGGACCAGCGACGCCGGATGCTGGTGCCGTTCGAGCCAGTTGGTCAGCCAGGCCGGCCGTCCCGAGGCGCGATGAACAGTCGATTTCGGATCGGGCGTCATGGGTGTTCCATCGTCTCTGGCTTGCCCCGTGCTTCAGCAGGATCATAACCGACTCGTGGTGTCCCGTCGCATGGGATCGACGCCGTCCCGCGATCGACGGACGGACTCCTGGATCAGCGGGCGCGGCAAACCCCGGTAAGCGGCTGATTTGCGCCGTCCGAGGCTCGATTCCGACGGGCGGCATGGCCACGGCTTTGCGTGGTGGGTGGCATGGCCTCAGGCTTGGGTGGCCATGTCGAAAGTCACCGACGCGATGGCAGGCGCGGGGAGCTCGGGCAAGCCGGATGATTCTGCGACCAACGGCTCGGCCTTCCGCATGACCGCCCGGAGTACCGTGTGGCCATGCCACCCACGCCGGTCGCCCGCGACAGACCGCCCCTTGAATGGGCGGAGGGTGGGCGGCTAGAATGAGTCGCGCGGGTCGCCCGCGGCCCGCCTGTTCGTCCGCCCGGGCCGCGGATCCGCCTCTGCCAGAGGCCCTGCCTGGAGTCTCGACCTGGCGAAGCGGGATCGCGTTCACCACGGTGAAGGCACAATGCCCGAGCGCGCGGCAGACACAGGGGAGATCAGGAACGATTTCCGTTGTTTTCTCTCCGTCCGTCCGCGGCCGGGTCGGAAGCTGGATCAGGATTTGAATGCTCGCGAAACGGATCATTCCCTGCCTCGACGTTCACGCCGGCCGGGTGGTCAAGGGGGTGAACTTCGTGAACCTCCGCGACGCGGGCGACCCGGTGGAAATCGCCCGGCGGTATGAGTCGGAGGGCGCTGATGAGCTGGTTTACCTGGACATCACCGCCAGCCACGAGCGTCGCGACATCATCCTGGACGTGGTGGCGCGGACGGCCGAGCAGGTGTTTATGCCCCTGACCGTCGGCGGCGGCATCCGCAACCTGGAGGACATCCGCCGGCTCCTGAACGCGGGGGCGGACAAGGTGTCGATCAACTCGGCGGCGGTGCGCGACCCGGATTTCGTGCGCCAGGCCGCCGAGCGGTTTGGAAGGCAGTGCATCGTGGTCAACATCGATCCCAAGCGCGTGCGGGT
>JABRVU010000169.1:0-15019 GCA_039961895.1 Phycisphaerae bacterium
GTGCGCGCTGGCCGCCCGCAAGGCCCGGGCCGCCGGCGCCCACGGGCGGGTCCGGCACGTCGCCGCCGACAGCGAGCACCTGCCCTTCGGCGACGGCTCCTTCGACGCGGTCACGTGCAGCAATTCGTTTCACCACTACCCCCATCAGCAGCAGGTCATCAGGGAGATGCGGCGGGTGCTGCGCCCGGGCGGACGACTGATGCTCATCGACGGGTTCCGCGACAACGTCATCGGGTGGGTGGTCTACGACGTCATCATTTCGCGGGTCGAGAAGGAAGTGTTCCACGCCCCCTGGTCCACGATCCACGGTTACTTCGAGAGCGCCGGTTTTCGCGACATCCGGCGGCGGAAGTTCAACTTCTGGTTCCCGTCGGTGCTGACCGTGGGGATCGCCTGAAGGCCCCGACCGCCATCCCGCGGTTATTCGTCGGACCCGACGGCCTGGCGGCTGCGCTTGGTCGAGCCGCGCTGGGCCTTGGCGTCCACCCGCTTGCGCTGCGAAGAAGCCGTCGGGCGCGTCTTGACCCGCGGCTTGGCCGTCTTGAAGGCCCCGTTGATCAGCTCGATAAACCGGTTGATGGCCGCCCGGCGATTGGCGAGCTGGGTGCGCTCGCGGCTGGAGACGATCCGCAGCACTCCGTCCTGGCCGATCCGACCGGTGAGGGCGCTCAGCACGCGGCCCTTCTGCTGATGCGAAAGCGACGTGCTGCGCGATACGTCGAAATGCAGGGTGACGCGCGTATTGACCTTGTTCACGTTCTGCCCGCCGGGCCCCGGGCTGCGCTCGAAGGAAAACGTCAACTCGTGTTCGCTGATGCCCACCTGGGGGGTAATCTCAATCACGTGGAAACTCCCATTGCACGGTCGATCGGAACCTCAGATGGTGACGTTCCCGCACCGCCCGGCGGCCCGATTCACCAACGATTATAACGCGGGGCCGGCGACGATACCACTCCGGGAAAGAGGGCGGGCAGCAGGGGGAATCCGCGACACCTTCTGCGGGAAGGGCCCTATGGCGGCCGGCGCTCGTGTCCGGCCGCTACTTCTGGGGACGGCGGTCACGGACCGGCGGCGGAGGAGCGCTGACCACCACGTCCGGCGGCTGGCAGCGCTCCATCAACTGGGCGGCCAGCCGGTCGCGCGGATTGATACGCACCAGCTTCTCGAACTCGTAATAGGCGTTCTCGCGCTGCCCGCCGAAGTAGAGCACGTATCCGAGCATGAACAGGCGATCTTCATCCCGGGGGGCCAGACGAAGGGCCTCGCGCAGGGCGGCGAGCTGGCGGTCGAAGTCCTCGCGCCGGCGGTAATCGCTGCGCATGTCGTAGTTGAGATAGGCGATTCGCGGCTGGCGCTCCAGGGCGGCGCGCAGAAACTTGACCGCCTCCCGATAGCGGCCGGTGGCGAACAGGGCGTGACCGGCGTAAATCTTCGGCGCGGGGTCGCCCTGGTTGGTGTCGGCGGCCAGCCGGAAGGCGTCGGCGGCCTCGCGGTATTGCCCCTCGCGAAAGGCGATCAACCCGCGGTCCATCGACGTGTAAGCCTGCTTGATGAGCGTCTCGGTGCGCTCGTTGTTCTGCTCGAAACGCCCACGGTAGTAGCCGCGGTTGAACCCGAAGCGATAGGCCTGGCCCTCGGGGCCGTCGCCGTAGTAATCGTTGTATCCGTAGCCGTACGCCGACGGGCGCCCGCCGAAGTAGACGTAATCGCTCCAGTCGCGCTCGGGAGCCGATATGCGGCTGCCGCGATAGCCCCGCCCGATGCCCGAGAACAGCCAGTACGAGCCCAGGCCGTAGGGCGGCTGGGTGAACGGGCCGTCCTGATCCCGGATGGGCGGACGCGGATCGCGCAGACCGGCCGAGCGCAGGTCCTCCTCATCGGGCACGTTGGGCGCGGGCGTACGCCCGCCGGCGGCCGGGGCGGTCTGAGCCGCCCGGGCCGGGCCGGCCGAAGGAACCGCCGTGCTGAACGGCGCGGGCCGGGGCGCCGATGCTCCGCGGTCGGCGTCGCCCGCCTGGCCGGCCGGTCGCGTCGCGGCGGCGGGCCGCGGCAGGTAATACAGCGTCCGCAAGGCTTCCTGGGCGGAACCGGCCGGCGCGGGCCTGACCGGTTCCGCCGCCGGGGCCGGCTGAATCGACGGACCGGAAGTGCCGGGCTGCTGACCGGCGGCGATGGAAACGCCGGCCGACGCAACGCCGGCGAACACGAGTGCCATGACGCCGACACGGGCCGACCACATGCTGGGCCTCGCTTTCTTCAACGTACGGCGACGGTGGGGTTACGCGGCACCTTTATTATGGGTTTCGGCCGATCCAAAGGCAAGCGCCGCGCCGCCCCTGCCATGACGGTGATGGGATTCTGATCGACAAAACGCCGCAAGACCGGATCGGGGAGCATGCGGTTCCCTCGCTGCCGGAATCGGCGGCATCCATCCGGCCGGGCCGGACACACGTCAACCGCGGCGCTGCATCCCGCAACGCTGGGGGATTGAGAACTTGTGAAAAAACGGCTACGGACCGCGTCCCCCGCAACAAAACGCGGGTTGGGGTCCATGTTCACATCATCTGATAACCGGCAAGCGGGAAAACAGCGCCCATCGCCCATCGCGCGGGGTTCGGAATTGCACTGGAAGCGGTGTTTGCGGAATCCGCGCCGGCGCGGCAAGCAGCCAATGACCCCAGGGGTTTTCGTGGTCCCGCGGCGAAGGCGGGTGCGAATGCAACTTACGAGCCGAGGCGCAGTGGACTCGGGGTTGATCCGCGGGGCATGTTCCGTCATGCTGTTGCCGGGCCGTCGGCGGTCGAGAGTGCTCCCAAAGCCCGACTGGGACCGGCATCTTGCCGGAAAGTGTGTGACTGGCATCTGGCCGGTCGGTTTTCGTGGTGAGCAGGCTGCATTCTCAACCCGATGCTGACCTGCACGGAGGTGTTGATGACTGCTCTGGTGAAGACGGTTTGGCCGGTCATGGCCGGCGTGGCGGTGATGTCGGCGTGGAGCCAAGCGGCCGAACCGCGGGAAGTCCCCAAGGGCGTCTGGGTTCGCCCGGGCTACAGGCTCACCGTGGCCGAGGCCACCATCAGGCAGCCCCGCTTCCTGAAGCTGGCCCCCGACGGCACGCTCTACGTCAGCGTCCCCAACCAGGAATCGATCATGGCCTGCCGGGACAAGGACGGCGACGGCTATTACGAGACCGTCACGACCTTCCTCAAGGCCGGTTCGTTCGTGCACGGCCTGTTCTGGTACGAAGGCTGGCTGTGGTACACCCGTCCCGGCACCATCGGGCGGGCCCGCGACGCCGACGGCGACGGCAAGGCCGATGAAAACGTCGTGGTCCTTTCCGAAGAGAAGCTCACCAAGGGCGGCGGGCACTGGTGGCGGTCCATCCTGATCCACAAGGGGCGGCTCTACACCAGCATCGGCGACCCCGGCAACGCCACGCCCGAGGACGTTCCCCGGCGGATGAAGATTCTGTCTTACGCCCTCGACGGCGGCGACGAGAAAGTGTTCTGCACCGGCGTGCGCAACACCGAGAAACTGGTCATCCGCCCCGGCAGCGACGAAATCTGGGGCATGGACCACGGCAGCGACCGCTGGGGCAAGGAGCTCGAGGACCGCGAGGACCAGGGGCAGCCCTTCACCGACCTGATCCCGCCGGAGGAGATGAATCACTACGTGGAGGGCGGTTTTTACGGGCACCCGTTCGTGGTCGGGCCGCGCATTCCGCGGCTGGAGTTCCTGGACAGGCCGGACATCACCGCCCTGGCGGCCAGGAGCATCCCCCCGGAGTGGTGCGGCGGGGCCCACTGGGCGGCCAACGCGATGGAGTTCTACACCGCCGACCAGTTCCCCGGCCACAAGGGCGACGCCTTCGTGTGCTATCACGGCTCGTGGAACCGCACGCAGGCGGCCGGGTACTGCGTCACCCGCGTCCTGTTCGAGGACGGGCATCCCTACGGGGAGCTGCCCTACGTGAAGTTCCTGCCGGCGGGGACCAAGGTGGCCCTCGGCCGGCCGGTGGACGCCTGCCTGACGCCCGACGGTTCGCTGCTCATCAGCGACGACGGCGGCAACAGAATTTACCGTCTCTCGTACGCGGGGAAATGAGTCAATCCGGGAGTGGTTCGCCCAGGGCGGCGCAGATGGCGGCCAGGTCGTCGGCGACCTTTCGCGGGGGATTGGCGCATCGCCCGGTGGGCGTCGTCGGCGGCGGCGGAGCCACCGACTTCATGTCGATGCCGGTGTGATACTTCACGGTGGCGTCCGGGTCCTTGAGTTCGTGCCCCGTCAGGATGCATACCACGCGATCATCGGGCGAGATGACCTGCTCACGGATGAGCTGTCGGAGGCCGGCCACGCCGGCGGCGCTGGCCGGCTCGCACCCGAATCCGTAGCGGCCGACCAGGGCCTTGTGTTCGAGAATCTCCTCGTCGCTCACTTCGCGGACCACGCCGTTCATGATCTCCAGGGCACGCAGGGCCTTGGGCAGGTTCACCGGGCGGGCGATCTCGATGGCCGACGCCACCGTGTGCGGCAGATAATGGGCCTCGTCCATGGCCGCGTAGAGCGCCCCGACCTTGCCGGCGTCGTACCGCCCGCCGTTCCAGCGCACCCCGTCGCGCTCGAACACGTGATAGAGCGTGTTGGCCCCGCGGGCGTTGACGACCGCCAGCCGCGGGACGCGATCCACCAGCCCCAGGTCCTTCATCTCGCGGAAGGCCTTGCCGAACGCGCTGCAATTGCCCAGGTTCCCGCCCGGCACGATCACCCATTCGGGGATCTGCCAGTTCATGGCCTCCAGCACGCGGTACATGATGGCCTTCTGGCCCTCGAGGCGATAGGGATTGACCGAGTTCATCAGATAGATGCCCAGCCGGTCGGCCACCTGGCGCACGCGCCGCAGGCAGGCGTCGAAGTCGCCCTCGATCTGCAGGGTCAGGGCCCCGTAGTCGAGGGCCTGAGAAAGCTTGCCGTAGGCGATCTTGCCCGAGCCGATGAAGACGATGCCCTGCATGGGCGGGTCGGTCTTGTGGGCGAACATGGCCAGCGACGCGGAGGTGTTGCCGGTGCTGGCGCAGGCCACGCGCGTCCGGCCGAGCATCCGGGCCAGGGTGAAGGCCGCGGTCATGCCGTTGTCCTTGAAGCTGCCCGAGGGGTTGAGGCCCTCGTATTGCAGGAAGAGCCGGCCGGGCTTCATGCCCACCTCGCGGGCCAGCGGGTCGCACTCCTCCAGCAGCGTGCGGCCCTCGCCGATGGTCACGATCTCGCGGGCCGGCGCGAAGGGCAGCAGCTCGCGGAAGCGCCACACCCCCGAGAAATCCAGCCGCCCGGAGGCCCCGTAGCCCTTGGTGCTCCAGCGGTGCTCGAAGAACTCGAGCGATTCGGGCACCGCCAGCCGGTCCCACTCGTAGGCGATGTCCAGCAGCGAACCGCAGGCCGGGCAGCCGAAGATGACCTCCGAGAGGCCGAATCGCCGCCCGCAGTCGGGGTTGATGCAGAGCTGATAGGCCTTGTCGGTCATGTCTGTCGCCAAGGGCCAGTGGTGCGCGATCGGTTGGGGGACGATACTCCGCCGGTGCACCGCTGACAACCGGCCGCTGCTGGCCGCCTTCACAGCCGATCCAGACGCCCGAAGGGAGCCTCGCGTTCGCGCTGCCGGCGGGTGGCCTCGGCGAGGATTTTCTTCTCGCGGCGGGTCAGACTGGCCAGGCCCTCCAGGTGGATCTTCTCGAGGACGCGATCGACCTCGGCCTGTTCGTCGGCCAGGCGCTTCTGTCTGCGGGCCCAGGCGCCCTCCTGCCAGCGGGCCCCCAGCCGACCGCTGCCGATGCGTATTCTCGGCATCATGCCCCAGGCGTAGAAGGTGAGGACCCCGGTCAGGGCCCCGGCCGCGTGGCAGATCTCGCCGCCCGGGTTGCCGAAACCCTGCGGACTGATGAGCCCCACGAACCACATGCCCATCAGGATCAGCCCGAAGACCCGCACCGGCACGGGGAAGAAGTAGAAGAGAATCCTCATGCTGGGGAAGAAGATCATGGCCGCCACCAGGATGCCGTATACCGCGCCGCTGGCGCCCACCAGCGGCTGCCCGCGGAACTCCGGCCGGACGATCGAAAGCCCCAGGTAAGCCAGCCCGCCGCACACCCCGCAGATGAAATAGAACTTCAGGAACCGCTGCCGGCCGAACGTCCGCTCGAACTCGATGCCCAGGAAATAGAGCATCAGCATGTTGAAGAGGATATGGAACATGCCCCCGTGAACGAACAGGTAGGTCAACGGCTGCCAGAAGCGCAGGTCGCGCAGGCCGTCGAAACTCAGCCCGAACCGCAGGATGATCTCATCCCGGGGCCAGCCGGCGGCGCGAAGGATGATCTGGTGGAGGATGAAAATCACGACGTTGACGGCGACCAGCCAGGCCACCGTGGTGGTCGGGCGCGGGAACCCCAGCCGGATTTCGGCCTGCGTGTCGTCGCCGGAATAGGGTCGGTCTCGCCAGCTCATAGGGCCCCGCCTCCACGATAATGATAGACATGCAGGGCGGCGATCGTCTTGGCGTCGATAATGCGGCCGTCACAGGTGGCGGCCAGAGCCGCGGGCAGGCTCATGACTTCAACCCGTATCTGCTCGGTCGGATCCAGGCGCTGAGCCGTCCGGCGCAGGCCGGTGGCCAGATAAACGTGCATGTATTCGGTCGTCAGGCCCGGGGCGGTGTAAAACGCGCAGAGGGGGTCCAGCCGCTCGGCGACGTAGCCGGCCTCTTCCTCCAGCTCTCGGGCGGCACAGGCCACCGGCTGCTCGCCCGGCTCCAGTGTCCCGGCGGGCAGCTCCAGCAGCTCACGCTCGGCACTGTATCGGAAATTACGGATCAGCACCACCTGATCGACGTCCAGCTTCGGCACGATCAGGACCGAGCCCGGATGCACGATTAACTCCTGGCGCACCAACCCCTTGCCGGGCAGGTCAAACTCCCGGCGTTCGACGCGGAATCTTCGGCTGGTCAGCAGGACGTCGCCCATGATTCTTCCTTCGCCCCAGGGCTTGGTGCGACCCGATGCTCATCGGATTATACCTTCCCGCCGCTGAGCTGGGTATTCACGGGCAGCGTCCGTCGTTGCAGGAAGCAGCGCCGGTGCCTATATTATCGCCCACTTGCCGAGCTGCGCGAGGGGCTCGCGTGGGGATGCTGCCGCGCTGTGACCAGACGAATCGCCATCCTGGGCTCGACGGGGTCCATCGGCACGAGCGCGCTGGACGTGATCGCCGCGCTGGGGCCTGGGTACAGGGTCACGGGCTTGGGCGCCCGGCGACGCTGGCGTGAGCTGGCCCGGCAGAGCGCGGCCTGCAAGCCGGCGGCGGTGGCCATCGCCGACGCGGCCTTGGCCGGCGAGCTGCGGCCGCACCTCCCGCCGGGCACGGAGCTGCTGGCCGGTCCGGAGGGGCTGGTCGATCTGGCCGCCCGCCCGGACAGCGATTTCGTCGTGGCCGCCATTGTCGGCGCCGCCGGCCTGGCCTCGACGGTGGCGGCGGTTCAGGCCGGCAAGAAGGTCGGGCTGGCCAACAAAGAGGCCCTGGTCGTCGCGGGCTCGCTGGTGGTGCCGCTGGCGGTCAGGAGCGGGGCCGAACTGCTGCCCATCGACAGCGAACATTCGGCGATATTTCAGTCGATGGCCGCCGGCCGCCGGCAGGAGGTCCGCAAGGTCTATCTGACCGCCAGCGGCGGGCCGTTCCGAACCTGGTCGGCTGACGAGATGGCCAAGGCAACGCTCGAAGACGCCTTGCGCCACCCGACCTGGAGCATGGGGCCGAAAATCACCATCGACTCGGCCACCATGATGAACAAGGCCCTCGAGATCATCGAGGCCCGCTGGCTGTTCGATCTGGAGCCTGATTCGATTGAAGTCCTGATTCACCCGGAGTCGATCATTCACTCGATGGTCGAGTTTTGTGACGGCTCGGTGATCGCCCAGTTGGGCACGCCCGACATGCGGACGCCGATCCAGTACGCGATGACGTATCCCGAGCGGCTGGAAGGGGTTGCGCGACGGCTGGATTTTTCGACGCTGCGGAGGCTCAACTTTGAGCCGCCCGACCTGGAACGGTTTCCGGCCCTGCGGCTGGGTTATCAGGTCGCCCGGGCGGGCGGGACGGCCGGAGCCGTCTTGAACGCGGCCAATGAGGCCGCCGTAGAATCCTTCAGGCAGAAGCGCATCGGCTTTACCGAAATTGTAGGATTGATTGAGTCCGTGCTGGCCCGACATACGATCGTGACCGACCCGGACCTGCCCACCCTGCTGGAAGCCGATGCCTGGGCCCGCCGACAGGTGGCCGACCAACTGGGACAAAGGTGAACTAGAGCATGACGGACTCTCTCCCGGCTATCGCCGAGCTGAATCTGCTGGCCGTCTCCCTCGTGGGCATCCTCGAAACGACCAAGAACCTGCTGCTGGTCTTTATCGGGTTCTCGCTGGTCATCTTCGTCCACGAGCTGGGCCACTTCATGGCCGCCAAGTGGTGCGACGTGCGCGTGGACAAGTTCGCGGTCGGCTTCGGCAAGGCCCTCTTCTCCTGGCGCAAGGGGCTGGGCTTCCGCTGGGGCTCGACCTATGACGAATACCGCAAACGCCTGCTGGCCCGCGTCGAGGCCAACCGCGGCCCGGGCCCCACCGACCCGTCCGCCGAACCCAGCGACGAAGAGCTGAGCCGGGCGGCCCGCGAGATCGACCTGGGCGAGACCGAATACTGCTTCAACGCCCTGCCGCTGGGCGGGTACGTCAAGATGCTGGGGCAGGAAGACTTCACGGTGGACAAATCCGGTGAGCTGATGGTCCGCCACGACCCGCGGGCCTTCACCCACAAACCCATCCGTCAGCGCATGCTGATCGTCTCGGCGGGCGTGGTGATGAACCTGGTGTTCGCGGCCCTGGTGTTCGCGGTGGTGTTCATGTGGGGTCTGCCGTCGCCGGCGGCGGAAGTGGGCATGGTGCTGCCCGGTTCCCCGGCGGACAAGGCCGGCCTGATGCCCGGGGACGTCATCACCCGGATCAACGGGCGGGAGGTCTCCGACCAGGCGGACCTCAAGGCCGCGGTCGTCCTGTCAGACCCCTACCGACCGGTATCGGTGGCTTTCAAGCGCATAGACCCGGCCACCGGTGCCTACCTGTCGCAGACGCTCTCCATCCGCGCCGAAGTGCTCCCCGGCGACGACACGCGCAAGCTGGGAGTCTCTCCGCCCATGACGTTGAAGATCGGCCTGGTCCTGGAGGACCCCGATCTGCCCCCGGAGGAGCAGCTCCGAAAAGAAGACGAGATCGTGGCCGTCAACGGGCGGGCGGTTTCGGACTTCTACGAATTCGGTGCCCTGGTGGCCGACAGTTGGGGCGAGTGGCTGGAGCTGACGGTCAAGCGGCCCGCCGGCGACGGGCAGGGCGAACCGACTCCAGTCCGCTCGCGCATGCGCGGCCGGCTGATCCTGGTTCCTCCCGCGGCCGGCGCGGAGAGCGTGCTGGGCTTCGTGCCCCGCCTGCGGTTCAACGACCTCGACGACAGCGGGGCCGTCGCTCCCAACCGTCTGCGGCGGGGCGACGTGGTGGTCCGCTGGGGCGGCGTGCTGGCGCCGCGCTTCAGTGAAATCCGCAAGAGCATCGAGTCCAACGTCGGCAAGGTCATTCCGGTGACGGTGCTTCGCGGCGGCGAGGAGCAGACCGTCAACCTGACCATTCCCTCCAGGAGCGGAGGGGTGTTGCTGGCCGACGGCCAGTGGAACTGGGAACCCGGGCCCGTGGTGATCGCCGACGTCGTCGCGGAGGGAATCGAAGGGACGCCGACGCCCGCCGCCCAGCTCAAAAACCTGGTTCCGCGGGGGTCGCTGCTGACGCGGGTCAACGATGAGCCGGTGTCGAGCTGGGGCGAACTGATCCGCAGGTTCTACGCTCTGGCCGGCACGGACGTGAAGATCAGTTGGGTCTATGAAGGCACTCCCGAGCAGTCGGGGACCATCCACGTGCCCCGGACGCTCGACACCGCCCTGGGCCTGCCGCCGGCCAGCATCGTCAAATCCATCGCCGGCAGGGACCGGGTGGAGGTGGAAGTGAACGGCCGGCGGGATTCCTACCAGGTCAACAATCAGTTCGGACAGCGGGCCGTGCTCAAGGATCTGGTGGGCAAGACGGTGCGCGTCGAGTATGAGCTGCTCCTCGAACCGGGCACCAAGACCGCCGAAGTGGCCATCGAGCCGGACATGCTCGTGCCCTGGACGCGGCAGTTCGTCTTCGGCGAGCCCCGGTACATGGCCACCTACCCGAAGAAGATCCTGATCCAGGAGCGCAATCCGCTCAAGGCCGTGAAGGTCGGGATGTGGAAGACCTATTACTCCATCGAGCAGGTTTACCTGATGATGCAGCGCATGCTCATCACCCGCTCGGTGAGCATGGACCAGGTCTCCGGCCCGGTGGGCATCTTCAAGATCGGCGGCGACGTGGCCGGCGAGGGCCTGGTCTATCTGCTGTTCTTCCTGGCGATCATTTCGGCCAACCTGGCGGTGATCAACTTCCTGCCCCTGCCGATCGTGGACGGAGGGCTGTTCGTGTTCCTGCTGATCGAGTGGATCAAGGGCCGCCCGGTGAGCCTGAAGGTCCAGGTGGTCACGCAGGTCATCGGGCTGGCCCTGATCGTCAGCGTCTTCGTCTACGTGACCTTCAAGGACGTGACCAAGCTGTGGTAGCGGCGCCGGGCGCGCGGTCGCCGTGGGCGCGAAAAACAACGGCGGCACCGCCCGTCGCCGCCGTTGCTGAAGACCCCTCGAGGCGCGCTCGCGATCACTTCGACTCGCGCTTGCTGACGCCCTTCATCTTCATCCGGCCCCAGGGGCCTTTCTCCGTCCAGGTCCATTCCATGTTGTCGTCGTCGATCATCCGCACCGTGCCGGTGCCCGATGAGGCGTTACCCCGGCAATCGACCGACGAGAAGTCCATGTGCCAGACGCCGTTCTTGTCCAAGGTCATGGTGCCCCCTCCGTGACCGCCCCAGTCGCTGAAGAACCAGGCCTTGTACTTTTTCGCCCTGGCGTCCCAGCCGTAGTAACCGACGAAGTGCTCGCGCTGGCCCTTGGGCATCTCGTGCCAGGACTCCTCGCGGACGAACATGCCGTCCAGGACGCGCTCAACCTTCTGCCCGCCCTTGAAGGTGGTGGGCATGTCCTCGGCGGCCGGGCCCATCATCTTCTTCATCTCCTCGGGCGAGGGCTCGACCATCTGGCCCTCGCCCGTCCAGGTGCCCAGCCAGGCCTCCAGCTTGGCCATCTCCGGGGGCGCCGGCGGCTTCTTGGGCGTCATGTCCTCCATGCTCGGCTGCACGCACCCGAAGGCGAACCACGGAACGCTCAGAACCACCCATGACAGCTTGCGCACGGTCGGTCTCCTTTCGGAACAGGATTTGAGAAAACGAACATAACCCAAACACAGGTTGGCAAGCATACCGCCCGAATCAGATTTGGCAAGTCCAGGTGGATGGCTGACCAGGAACGCGACCTGCCATCGGATGGCGCGGGCGATTCGGGTAGGATCGTCCGGTCTCCCGGCACCAGGGCGTGGAAGCCGGTCGCCGGACGTGAAAGGAGGTCTGCCCAGCATGTCGAGGAGTCTTCGCCGCGGGAGCGTCGGGTGGGTGATGGCGGCCGGCGTCGCCGGTCTGGCGGGTTGCAACGGGACGGCCGGCGTCACGACCGACCCGGCCGTGGCCGCCGGTGAGGCGACGTTCAACGCGCGCTGCGCCGCGTGTCATACGGCGGCCTCGCTGGCCGGGCGGCAGAGCCTGATCACCCATGACCTGGGCACCCTCAGCGCCACGATGAACGGCATCACCCTCTCCGACGAAGAGGTCGCCGGCCTGAAGGCGTTCCTGGCCGCCCAGTGAACCAGGCGATCGCCAAACCGCCGTCGCGGGCGCGCGATCGAGGAGAAAACCATGATTCGAGGCGTCCACGCGATGTTTTATACCTCGCAGCCCGAAGCCCTGCGGGCCTTCCTGCGCGACAAATTGGGGCTGCCGGCCACGGACGTGGGCGACGGGTGGCTGATCTTCGACCTTCCGGAAGCCGATATGGGCTGTCACCCCTCAGGCGGCGAGGACGGCAAACCTTCCGGCACGCACGACATCTCGTTCTATTGCGATGACATCGAGCGGACCGTGGCTGGTCTGCGAGCCCGGGGCGTCGAGTTCACCGGCGGGATCACGAACGCCGGCTATGGGTTGGTCACGCGCTTCAAGGTTCCAGGCGGCTTCGAGGTTCAACTCTATCAGCCCTTGTACGGGAAACAGCCTTCCGGCGCATGAGGGCGCGGTCTCGAAAATCGGGAACCAGAAACCATCACCCCTTCGGCGTCATCGCGTCGATCCACCCGCGCGGCAGGATCATACCGTAGAGAATGTGTTTGCGATCGGGATACCAGAAGTAGATGCGCCCCTGGAACTCGAAGAGGCTGGGGTAGGTTCCGATCTGGGTGTGGCCGTTGACCGGATGGGGCTGACCGCCGTTGTCGGCCAGCAGTCGCGGCGGCGAGAAACGGATGGGCTGATCGCGGTCGGGGATTTCGCGCCCCACGCTGATGAACACCGGCCGGCGGACGCGCCGCGAATCGGTCGGACCGGTGCCGCCGTTGGCATGGCCGGTGTTGTTGTGGAAGATCAGCAGGAAGCGGCCGTCGCGGAGCTTGTAGAGCGGGCAGGGAGCCAGCGGCTGGGGGATTTTTTCGCCGCCGGGAGCGAAACGCAGCGGTTGCGGCGGGCTCCAGCTCCGGCCTTCGTCGGCCGAGAGGGTGAAATAGATGTAGCCGGTCCGCGTGCGCATGACGGTGATGAGCCGGCCGTCGGCCAATTCCTGGATCGCGGGCTCCTGGGCGATGCTGATCTTCGGTTTTTCGGGCCAGGGGACGGCCGGGCCGTGATCCGACTCCGGCAACGTGGTCACGCGCAGCTTCGAGCCGTCGGGCTCGGTGAGGATGTTGTCGAAGCGCAGAAAACCCAGCTCGGAGTGGCGCTCGAAGAGCCCGCCCACGGGCTGGAAGGCCTTGCTGGCCCAGCGCGTGAAGCCGACCAGCACCTGCTTTCTGCTGGTGATGATCGGGCATTGAAACGTGACCCAGTTCTCCGGGACGTTCGGGTCCGGGTGCGAGATGGCCGACTTGCGGATGGGAAGGGTGTGCCGCGGCGACCAGGTGGCGCCCTCGTCGTCCGACCAGCAGTAGGTCAGCGTTCCGGTGGTGTCTTCGCGGGCATCGACGATACCCACGTTCTGGTTCCAGAAGAGGTAGACCCTTCCCGTGGCCGGCACGACGAAGGGAAAGGCCCAGGAGGCCAGCCGCTTCGACTCGCCCGTGGGGTCTCCGGCCAGGGTGACCGGCGGCGACCAGGTCCGGCCCCGGTCGAGGCTGCGGCTCATGACGATGCGCTGATCGGGGTTGTTCTCGACGCTGGCCTGGGTCCAGAAGGCCAGAAAGGCGCCGCTGCGAACCGGCACGACCAGGAAATGCTCGTTGGTGGAGTCGAGGCCGTCCCAGGTTTGGGGATGATAGACGACGAAATCGGGGCCGGACGGTGCCCGCGCGCAGCCCGCGAAGACCAGGCCCAGCGTGGCGAGACGCCATGCCGGAGAAATGAGAAGCGAGAAGCGAGAAGCGAGAAACCAGCGCCCACCGTGTACCTTTGGGGACTTCACGGGCGGCGGGATTCGGCGGCCGCCGGGCGACGTGGGAAGCGAACCTTGGCCGCGGAACCCTTGAGCGTCCGGCCGCGAACGTGAATGCGACTTGCGGATCATCGGTTCTCCAAGGCGTCGGCTTTGCCGGCGAATCGATTCCGGTACAACCCCTCGAGCTGCTTGCGCAGTGCGGGATCGTGCGTCACCACGATGAGGCGCGTGACCTCCACCGTGCCCAGCTCCATCCTCAACTCCGCGCCGTCGCGGTCGGCCTTGACGTCCTGAAGGCCGCGGGCGGTGATCTCGAAGACGGCCCTGGGCTCCAGCCAGGCGGGCAGCCGCACCCGGCAGGTCGCGTCGCGGATGGGCGTATACTCGAACCGGTGCTGCTCGACGCGATGATCGTCATTGACGGCCAGCAGCAGCAGGGCGTCGTCGGTCAGGAGGCAGCGCGTCCAGAGGGCCGGCGGATCGGCTCTGACGCTCACGTCGGCCGGGCAGCTTCGCACGATCAGCGGGCCGGCGGTGCGGACCTCGGCGCCCAGCCGGCCGATCTCGGCCCAGAGCCTGGCCGCGTCGGGGTCGGAGGCGGCCGCTCCGATCCCGTGGGACCGCGCTCCGGGCGTATACCACCAGTAGGAGAAGCCCCGGGCCCCGGCCGCCAGGGCATAGTACAGCTCGATGCGTTTCTCTTCCGGCGCGGCGAAGCGGAACTGCCGCCCCGCGATTTCTCCGCGGTTCTGCACCGCGTAGAGAATCACGTGCAGCGGGCGGGGCGCGCAGGCCGACTCGGCCGCGGCGGCGACGGCCAGCAGGTACGTGATCTTCCGATAGAGCGGGATACGCTCCGGCCGTTTCGACCAGGCGTCGGCCAGCCGGGCCTGGAAATACGGATCCGTCGCCAGGATGTCGCAGACCTGCCCGTACGTGTGGAGGTTGTGCGGCTTGTAGGTGCTGTCGACGTTGAGCATGTGCGGTACGCCGGGGTCGCCGGCGCGCAGCTCCTCGGCGTGCTCGATGCACCAGGTGGCCAGACCTCCGATCTTCCTGTCCTCGGGCACGCCCTCCATGCGGTAATCACCGGCGTCGGGTTCGTCGTGGACGTAGATCGCCGCAGTATCCGAAATGCCGAATTTGCCCGGGGCGGTGGCGATAAGGCTCATGCCCCGGGCGCGGAAGAACTCCCGACCGGCGGGGTCTTTGAGAAAGGACTGGACGGCCGCCGAGCCGATCTGCGGCATCTGCACGTTGATGTGGTGGGCGGCAAGGTCCTCGATATAGGCCCTGGCGGCGGCCAGGTCGTCGGCTTTGCCCGGCGGGCCGCCGAAC
>JABRVU010000170.1:0-8276 GCA_039961895.1 Phycisphaerae bacterium
CTTCCAGGTCGGTGTGATCGACGTCACGGCGCAGGAGGAAGTAGATGATCGTGGCGGCGCTGTAGTAGAACGACACCAGGAAACCGCCCAGGGCCAGCACCACCAGCATGACCCAGATCCAGGTCAGGCCCATGGCCAGCCATTCAAAGCCGCGCTGATAACCGAACGGCGACAGGCCCGGCCAGAGGTTGTCGAACGTCGGCGTGGGCCAGATGGCATCGATCTTCGAGCCCTGGGACAGGCCCGTGCCGGGCCGCGCGGTCCACACGCTCATTCCGGCGCCGACGAAGGCCCGCGTGGCCCGCAGGATGATCCAGACCAGCAGGCGCACGAACAGGTAGCAGATGGCCCCATAGATCGACGCCGCCAGGGCGTACAGCGCCGCCTTCCACGGGCGGGTGAGCACGTAGCTGTAGCTGCGCGACATGGCGTCGAAGGCGTCCGAGCCCTCGGCGGCGACCGTGGGCCACATCAGGCTCACCCCGGCCAGGAAACCGATCAGCACGATGGCGATCGCGCCCCCGCCCATCAAGGCCAGGCCCATCCCCAGACCGCCGAGCAGGTCGCCGAGGTACGGAAGCTGGCAGATGAACCCGCCCACCCACAGCACCGCCCCGATGACCAGGATGATGCCGATGGGCATGAGCGGAGCGAGCAGGAAGCCCAGGTACTTCCGGCGGGCGAAGCTCAAGGCTCCCTTGAGCGGGATGTGCTCGTCGCGGGTGAAGTTGAGGGCGGCCATCCGGCAGATGGCCCCGCCGAACAGGGACCAGATGGCCAGCTTGCCCAGCACCAGCAGGACCGCGAAGAAGGGATGCTCGGTGACCAGCCATTGGGCGCCGCGGGCCATCAGCACCAAGCTGGCGAGGGCGCCCATCTGCGACTGATCGGGGCGCAGCGGGACGCCCTCGGGCGGCATGACGCCCGCCAGGGCCGAGGTTCCGATCTGCCGGGCCTGCATCACGTTGCCCAGGCCGGCGAAGAAGTCCAGCGTCGCGGCCGACAACACGAACCGCCGGACCGCCGAAGCTTCATAGCGGATCAGCCCGCAGAAAACGCCCTCGGTTCCCAGGCTCGACACCCGCCCGTAGGCCGTCCTGTAGCGGGCGGCCAGGGCGGCGCGGGCGTGGTCGTCCTTCTCGCTGGCCGACGCCTCCTCGTAGCCTTTCTTCAGGTCCTTGAGGGCCAGGCTGACCGCGCCGTCGGGGTCGTCGGCGAGTTTTTTCCCGTCGATCTCCTTGGGCACGGGCCGGCCGATCGCGCCGTAAGCCCGGTTGATCTCGCCCAGTCGGGCGGCGCGACGCTCCTGACGCCAGCGTTCGAGATGGGGCTGCTGCCAGAATTCGAAGACTTCGTTGACCACCGGCCGGCTCTTCGACAGCCGCCAGACCAGGTCCAGCGCCGAACCCCAGAGCAGCGTCAGCAGCATGGCCGCCATCGCCAGGACCACCATCCACGGATGACGGGCGATCTTGAAGGCGCGAAAGACGTGGGTGAAGGGGAGGCAACCGGTCCAGTTGATCCGCTCGAGCTGCGCCGGCTGTTCGGACATCGTCGTAATCTCCTTCGCCAAGAACCAGGGCGGTCTCCACGAGCCGGTCTTCCCGTGGTCTCTATTTGCGTCGCCCATGACCCGTACGGCGGCGCCGGGCCCCTCGGCGAGCCGGGCCGCGAGAATGGAAAACGGACCATCCCAGACCGTCCGCGAGACGCTTTTCTCCCGGTCCGCGCCCTGAAGCATCGCGCTGCCGGCTGAGACGGGGGCGTATTATACCCGCCCGTCGTAGGCCGCAATACCACCGTCCGGCCCGCCCGTCGGCGCGCCGAACGGTACGCGGATCAAGGACTTATTGCGACGAGTTCCCGCGGGCCCCGCCGGTTCGCCGGTCAGGGCCGCCCGGGCGTCGTCCCGCCTCCGTCCCGGCGGGCGATAACTTCAGGCCCGCCTGGTTTGCGCCGATAACTGCGCCGGGAGCGATTCCACCGCCCGGTCCGGGCCGACCACGCGGCGCCCGCGATGCGCCGGGCCGATAACGCCCCTCGCTCTGACGACAGGAACGAATCATGGCCAGCCTGCTGCGCGTGTATCTGTTCGACCGATCCAACGGGAACGAAACGTCACTCCGGCCGGCTTTCGAGCAAACGCCGGGAACCGTCATCGTCGGAAGCGCGTCGTCCTTCGACGAGCTCCGCGAGTGGCTGCGTCACGGACAGCTGGACGTGGTCGCGGTCAACCTCGACAACCAGCCCGAACAGGATCTCCAGGTCGTGCAGCGCGTGACCGAGATCGCCCCGTCCTGCGGGGTGGTGGGCGTCAGCGCCCGGCAGGACCCGGCGAGCATCATCGCGGCCATGCGGGCCGGTTGCAGCCAGTTCGTCTGCGCCCCCATCGACCCGAAGGACCTGGACCAGGCCCTGGGGCGGATTCGCGCCGCCCGCATGGCCACGCCCAGCGCGTCCAAGCGCGTGTGCGTGATCGGGGCCGCGGGCGGGTCGGGGGCCACCAGCATCGCCTGCAACCTGGCCATGGAGCTGGCCCACATCTCCGACCGCCGCTGCGCCCTGGTCGATCTGAACCTCGAGTTCGGCGACGTGGCCTGCGCCTTCGACTGCACGCCGCGCTTCTCGCTGGCCGACGTCTGCCAGGACGGCGTGGAGGTGGACCGCGTGCTGCTGGGCAAGGCCCTCCACGAGCTGCCCTGCAACGTCTCCATCCTGGCCCGGCCCGAGCAGCTCGAGGACGCCGGCAAAGTCACGCCCGAGGGCGTCCAGGAGATGCTGCGGGTCCTGTCGGAGATGCTGCCCTTCGTGGTCATCGACCTGCCGCGGTCGTTCAATGTCCTGAACGCCGCCGCCGTGCGCAACGCCGACAAGGTGCTCATCATCACCCAGCTCGGCGTGCCCTTCATCCGCAACGCCAGCCGCATCTACGAGAACCTCCGGCTGATGGAGACGCCGGAGGACGCCATCGAGATCGTGCTCAACCGCTGCAAGTCGGTTTACGAGCGGATCGGGCCCGACGACGTGGAGAGCCACTTCGGCAAGCCGGTGTTCGCGATGATTCCCAACGACTACCGTCGGGTGCAGACCGCGCTGGACCTGGGGCACCCGATCGTGGCCGACGCCCCCAACACGCCGGCCCGGCTGGCGATTCAGCAGATGGCCCGGCGGATCGCGGGCGTGGAGGGCGCGTCCGAGCACCAGGCCCGGCCGGTCAAGGCCGGCACCGGGCTGTTCGCCCGCTTCTGGAAGTAGCCGGGGGCAGACTTGCCGTAACGCCCGCCGCGCCGGTCTCACCCGCCCGCCGCCGTGGCCGTTCGCTTTCCGTACGGCCGTTCAATGAAGTTGATCGTCCGCGGTCACGTTGGGCACGCCCAGGGCCCGCAGGCCGTTGGGGTTCTTGGCGAAGCGATGGGCGGTGGCCGGGCTGATCTTTCGGGCGACCACCAGGTTGGCCAGGCTCTCGTCCAGCGTCACCATGCCGGCGGCCTTGCCGGTCTGGATGAGCGTGTCGATGGACTCCACCTTGTTGAGCCGGATGGCCGCCCGCACCGCGTCGGTCACCACCAGCACCTCCAGGGCCAGCTCCCGCTTGCCGCCGGGCGTGACGCCGGGCAGCAGGTGCTGGGTGATGACGAAACGCAGCGAAAGCGAAAGCTGCCCGCGCACGTCCTGGTGCTGATCGACGGGGAAAACGTCGATGAGGCGGGTGATGGCCCCCTTGGCGTCCTGGGTGTGCAGAGTGGTCATGACCAGGTGGCCGGTCTCCGCCGCGCTCAGGGCCATCTGGGCGGTGTCGTGGTCGCGGATCTCGCCGCAGAGGATCACGTCCGGGTCCTGCCGAAGGCTGTATTTCAGGCCGTCGGCGAAGCTGTCCACGTCCAGGCCCACTTCGCGCTGGGTAATGACCGAGGTGCTGGCCGGGTCGAAGAGATACTCGATCGGCTCCTCGATGGTGACGATGCGGCAGTCGCCGCGCTGGTTGATGAGCTGCACCAGCCCGGCCAGGGTGGTGGTCTTGCCCGAGCCGGTCACGCCGGTGATGAGCACCAGCCCGCCGTGCAGCGCCGCGATGCGGTTGGCCAGCGGCAGGGGCACCCCCATCCACTCGAAGGTGGGGATGGCGTCGGGAATGAAACGCAGGCAGGCCCCGGCGGCACCCTGGCTCTGGAAGACGTTCACGCGGAAGCGGGCCCGGCCCTGGCCGTGCGGAATGGACAGTGAGAAATCGTGATCTTTCCGGCGGCGGTCGGCGGAAAGATGCTCGGGCAGGATCGACGCGATCAGCCGGGCGGTGTGATCCGCGGTCAAGGCAGCGCCCGTGATCGGCTTCAACAGCCCGTGGATGCGCAGCGTCGGGGGGTAGCCGGCCACGAGATGCAGGTCCGAGGCCTCCAGCCGAAGCCCCTGGGTCAGATAATCCAACAACTCGGCGTCGGGTCGGTTCGCGGCGTGTCGGCTCATGCAAGGTTCCAGGTTGGTGATGGTCTCTCGTCGGCCGGGCGTCTTCCACCTGGTATGGTACCTCAAAACCGGGGACAAGGGTGCACCGGCCCCTCGGGCGGCGGACTTGCCAGCCGCCGGCCCAGGCGCGAGAATACGCCCCGGTCGGTGCGCGGACGGGGTGGTCGCGGAAGCCCCGGCCGCTTCGGCAACTCAAGGGAGAGACACGTCATGAGCCAGGCAACATTTCGGCAGGCGGCGATCCTCGTCGCGTCGGTTCTGCTGGTATCGGTTCCGAGCCTCCAGGCGGCGGACGCCAAGGCCCCGGCCGTCGGCCGATGGGACATCACCCTGGGCGAGGGACCGACCCCCTGCTGGCTTGAGGTCAAGCCCAGGGACGGCGGCTTCGCCGGACGCTTCCTGATGGTGGCCGGCAGCGTCTTCGACCTCAAGCAGCTCAAGGTCGAGGGGGACAAGATCGAGTTCGACGCCGGCGGCGGCAACGTGTTCACCGGAACGGTGCGCGGCGACGCCATCGAGGGCACCTTCGGCAAAAACGCCCGAAAGTGGACCGCCCGGCGGTTCGTCCCCAAAGTCAACGTCCTGGGGCGGTGGGTCTTCGAGGGCGATGCGTCGACCGATCTGATCCTGCGCGAGCGCAACGGGAACATCCGCGGCCGGCTGATGGAAGGAGGAACGCCGCAGCGCGTCCGCGACGTGAAGCTGGAGGGCTACCGGCTCGAACTCGTCGCCGGGGAGCGCCCCCTGACCGCGGCCGTCAAGGGCGACGTGCTCGAGGGCACGGTGGGCGACAAGAAGTTCAAGGCCGTCCGGCAGCGCGAATGGGGCGAGCCCATCGAGCTGTTCAACGGCAAGGACCTGGAGGGCTGGAAGCCGCTGGGCGACCCCAACAACTTCAAGTGGAAAGTGGTGGACGGCATCCTGCACTGCGAAGGGCAGAGCGCCAACATCGTCAGCGAGAGAAAGTTCGACGACTTCAAGCTGCACGTCGAGTTCCGCACCGGCCCGCACAGCAACAGCGGCGTCTACCTGCGCGGCCGGTACGAGATCCAGGTGGCCACCACCGACGACGGCAGGCCCAGCAGCGGAAGCTGCGGGGCCCTTTACAGCCGGGCCGTCCCCAGCAGGAACGCCGGCAAGCCCCCCGGCGAGTGGCAGACCTTCGACATCACCCTGATCGACCACTACGTCACCGTGGTCTGGAACGGCCAGACCGTCCATGACAACATCGAGATCGAGGGGATCACCGGAGGGGCCATCGACAGCCACGAAAACGAGCCCGGGCCGATCTACCTCCAGGGCGACCACAGCGCCATCGACTACCGCAAGATCACGTTGACGCCGGCGCGCTGAAGCGGCTCCCGCATTCCTTGGCTTGGGAACCCATTCCCTCATCCCGACCCTCGACCGGCTGGAAGCCGGTCCCAATCGGGCAGTGGGGACCCGCGCGTTTGCGAAGGGGGTGTAGGCGATGCGCGGTGCGAAAGCCGCCGCCCGACGGGCGGTCAATCCTCATCCCCCGGATCGAGGACGGCCATGAAGGCCTCCTGGGGGATGTTGACCTGCCCGACCATTTTCATGCGTTTCTTGCCCTCTTTCTGCTTTTCGAGGAGCTTGCGTTTGCGGGTCACGTCCCCGCCGTAGCAC
This sequence comes from Phycisphaerae bacterium, assembly GCA_039961895.1. Lineage (GTDB taxonomy): Bacteria > Planctomycetota > Phycisphaerae > UBA1845 > PWPN01 > JAAXZI01. Next base: position 6,112 of record JABRVU010000170.1, read on the forward strand.
TTGGCGGTCACGTTCTTGCGCAGGGCCTTGATGGTCTCGCGGGCGATGATCTTGCCGCCGATGGCCGCCTGAAGGGGGATCTCGAAGAGGTGGCGCGAGATCTCCTTTTGCAGCCGGCGGATCAGGGCCCGCCCGCGGCGCTCGGCCTTGTCGCGGTGCACGATGATGGACAGGGCGTCCACCGGCGCGCCGTTGACCAGGATGTCGAGCTTCACCAGGTCGTCGGCGTGATAGCCGACCAGCTCGTAGTCCATCGTGCCGTAGCCGCGGGTGGCGGCCTTGAGCCGGTCGTAGAAGTCGTAGATGGTCTCCGAGAGCGGAAAGCGGTAGGTCAGCATCACCCGCTCGGGCGAGAGATACTCGGTCTTCCTGTGTTCGCCGCGGCGGTCCTCGGCGATGCGCATGATGGCCCCGATGCTCTCGGCCGGCACGATGAGGCTGGCGTCGATCATCGGCTCGCGGATCTCCTCGATCACGCCCGGGTCGGGCATGTCCGCCGGCGAATCCACGTGGATGATCTGCCCGTCGGTCTTGAGCACCTCGTAGGTGACGGTGGGGGCGGTCTGCACCACGTCGATGTTCGACTCGCGCTCGATGCGCTCCTGGATGATCTTCATGTGCAGCAGGCCCAGGAAGCCGCAGCGGAAGCCGAAGCCCAGGGCGTTGGAGTGCACGGCCTCGTACGAGAACGAGCAGTCGTTGAGCCAGAGGTTCTCGAGGGCGTCGCGCAGCTCGGGGGCCTCGGTCATGGGGCCGGGATAGAAGTCGCAGAAGACCATGCGCTGCGGGGGCTGATAGCCGGGCAGCGGCGTCTCGGCCCGGCGGGCGTCCAGGGTGATGGTGTCGCCGATGTTGACGTCGGCCAGGGTTTTGATGCCGGCCACCACGTAGCCGACCTCGCCGGCGGCCAGCTCCTCGACCGCGCCGGGCTTGGGCGTGAACTTGCCGACCTCGGTGACGGTGTACGACCGCCCGGCGGCCATGAGCAGCACTTTTTCGCCGCGGCGGATGCGCCCGTCCTTGACGCGCACGTGGCAGACCACCCCGCGATGCACGTCCGCCTTGGCGTCGTAGACCAGGGCCCGCAGCGGGGCGTCCGGGTCGCCGGCCGGCGGCGGGATGCGCTCGATGATGGCCTTGAACAGTTCGTCCGTGCCCGTGCCCGTCTTGGCCGAGGTGAAAACGGCCTGGTCGGCCGGCAGCCCGAGGACGTGCTCGACCTCCAGGGCGACGTCCTCCGGCCGGGCGGTGGGCAGATCGATCTTGTTGATGACCGGGATGATGGCCAGGTCGGCCTCCAGGGCCTTGTAGGCGTTGGCCACCGTCTGGGCCTGCACGCCCTGGGTGGCATCGACCAGCAGCAGCACGCCCTCGCAGGCCGCCAGGGCCCGCGACACCTCGTAGTGGAAGTCCACGTGCCCGGGCGTGTCGATCAGGTTGAGCATGTAACGCTGCCCGTCGTACCCGTAGAACACCGTGGCCCGGTTGGCCTTGATGGTGATGCCCATCTCGCGTTCGAGTTCCATGTCGTCGAGGAACTGCTCGCGCATCTCGCGGGCCTGGACGGCCCCGGTGGCCAGCAGAATGCGGTCGGCCAGCGTGCTTTTGCCGTGGTCGATGTGGGCGATGATACTGAAGTTGCGGATCAGCCGTCGGTCGAACATCGGCGCAGGGGCACTCCCGGAGTCGCTGGCTATCGTGCGTGCTCGAACACCCGCGTGCGGAACCGTCTTTCCACCGGTCGGTAGTCGGGGGTTGCTGGATGCACTCTGAGCCCCGGATTGTAGCAGGTACATGCCGAGCCGAGAAGCAGGCGGAATTTCGGGTGCGCGGCAGTAACGGCGGCACGCCGATTCCGCGGCGGGTCACTTCCGGCCAGTCCGCGAAAAAGTGCCCGTCTTCCTGGGCTAACGTTCCTGACCATCCGAGTGTCTGATATACGAGGGTCGTCTATCGGCCAGGGAAGCCCGGCCAGGGTCAAGGCGGCGAATCGGCTTGCATGGCGGGCCGTAAGTCCTTAGCATGGCAAGGTGTTGCCGCCTTCCGCCGGCCCCGTTTCGATCGCCCGGGAACTGAGGAGGTTGCCCATGACTCGTTATTGCCCGTTGAGCTACGGCTGTTGGGCCCTGATCGGGTTGATCGGCATGGGGGCCGAGGGGGTTTAT
>JABRVU010000171.1:0-4800 GCA_039961895.1 Phycisphaerae bacterium
ACTCAGCGCCGTCTACAACATCGTCGGGCTGCTCTCCGGCACGCGCAACCTGCAAGAGATCCTCGACCGCACCGCCCGCATGGTCTGCGACGTGATGCAGGTCAAGGCGTGCAGCATCCGCATGTTGGACGAGGCCACCGGCGTCCTGCGCATCCAGGCGGTCCACAACCTCTCCGAAGAGTATCTCAACAAGGGCCCGGTGACGGTGGACGAGAACCCCATCGACGCGGCGGCCATCCGCGGCGAGATGGTCCGCATCCTGGACGCGCCCGCCGACCCGCGCACCCGCTACCCCGACCAGGCCCGCAAGGAGGGCATCGTCAGCGGGCTGGTCTGCGGGATGATCTACCGCGGGACGGCGGTGGGCGTGCTGCGCGTGTACACCGGCGAGATCCACGTTTTCAGCCCGTTCGAGGAGGCCCTGTTGCGGGCGGTGGCGGCCCAGGCGGCGGCGGCGGTGATCAACGCCCGTCTGCTGGCCGAGGCCATCGAGGCCGAACGCTACGCCCGCCAGATCGCCTACGCCGGCGAAGTGCAGCGGCGGATGATCCCCTCCGCCCCGCCCGTCCTGCCCAACCTCGAGATCGGGGCCGTCTATCGGCCCACCTACCGGGTCGGCGGCGACCTGTACGACTTCATCCTCCTGCCCAAGGGCAACCTGGGCATCGTCATCGCCGACGTGTCCGGCAAGGGAGTGCCCGCCTCGCTGCTCATGGCCTCGCTGCGCTCGGCCCTGCGCGTGTATGCGTATTTCACCTACGACATCGACCGCATCCTCTCCGAGGTCAACCGCCACGTCTGCCGCGAAACCACCACGGGCGAGTTCGTGACCGGCTTCTACGGGGTGGTCACGCCCGACGGCCGGCGGCTGACCTACTGCAACGCCGGGCACGACCCGCCGCTGCGCCTGCGCAATGGCCGGATCGATCGGTTGACCCGCGGGGGCATGGCCCTGGGCGTCGACTGCACCGCCGTCTTCGAACGCGAGGTCCTCGATCTCAAGCCCGGCGACGTGCTGCTGTTCTATACCGACGGCGCGGTCGAGGCCCTCAACTTCAACGACGAGCGGTTCGGGCGCGAGCGGCTCGAGGAGTCGCTGATCCGCCACGCCGATCAGCCCGCCCAGCACGCCGCCCAGAACATCCTCTGGGACATCCGGCGGTTCCGCGGCCTGGCCGACCGCACCGACGACGTCACCCTGGTGGTGATGAAGGTGAAGTAGGGGCGAGGCGATTGCGGATTTCGGATTGCGGATTGACCTACATCGAAGAGTGCATTCGGAAACCCTCGAATCCCACAGGTGGTAAACCGTTGCCCCACGGGGTTCCCGGGGATGCACTCGAGCCCGTCCCCAACCCCCGCACAACGAGCGGATGAAAACCGGTCTCAAACGGGTTTGGGGTGTGGGGTCTTTGTGCGGCGATGAGGTCTGGCCGGGCCACGGGAAAGGAAACGTTCGATGTTTTCATTTGATCCATCCGCGTACGGGCCGGCGGCGGCCCGTCTGCTGGCCGAAGAGCGTCTCCCCCCGCTGGGGCCGGGCCGTCCGAACGCGGCCGTACGCGCCGAGCTGGAGGCGCTCACCATTGATTCGCTGTTCGAGCCGGGCCGGGCCAAAGACCGGGACATGGCCAACGCCTGTATCAGCGGGTTGTGGCTCTATCACGATTACCTCGACCGCTCGCATACCATCAGCCAGTCGATCCGCACCACGACCGGATCCTACTGGCACGGCGTCATGCACCGCCGCGAGCCCGATTTTGACAACTCCCGCTACTGGTTCCACCGCGTCGGCGAGCATCCGATCTTCGCGGCTCTGGCGGACGCGGCCCGCCGGATCGCCGCGTCGGCAGGACCGATCGACAAGGCCGCCTGGCTTACCCGGGTCAAGGGGTGGGATCCCTTCCGGTTCATCGACTTGTGCGCGGCCTGCTACGCGAACGACGACGCCGATCAGCGCGTCTGCCGGCGCGTGGGGCTTGAGGAATGGCGGCTGCTGTTCGACTATTCCCACCGCCGGGCGATCGAATAGCGGCCGGCGCGTGGTGTGGCACGGCCACGGCTTTGCGTGGCCATGTCGAACACGAACGGCAGGCACCAATCGCCTGGGCAGCCGGTCGCCTCCGCGACGAGCGGCCCGCCCTTCCGCATGGCTACCCACCCGTCACCCACCGGACACTCACTCGACACTCACCCGTGCGCATCGAGAATTCCAGACTGCCGGCCTGCTCGCGCCATCCGAGCCTTGCTGCCGGCCCCCAAACGAGGGCCATCCCCATCCGAGACCCCGGTGAGCCGAACGTTTTGCCGCGCCCACGGCCTCCTACTCCGGCGTTGCAGTAAACGGCACCGGGGTTAACATGGTCCTCATGACCCCCCGGGAGCGCATAGACGCCGTGATCGCCGGGCGCCGGCCGGATCGTCCGCCGGTGAGCTTCTGGCATCATTTTCCGCCCGCTCAAGCCTCCGGCCCGGCGGCGGTCGAGGCCCACCTTCGCTTCCGCGACACGTATGACCTCGATTTCCTCAAGGTGATGAACGACCACTTCTATCCGCGCGGCGAGGTGACCGTCATCCAGACCGTCGGCGACCTGCGCAAGGTCCGGCCGCTGCCCCCCGATGCCGGGGGTTTCGGCGGCCAGTTGCAGGTCCTGCGCGAGCTGCGAAAACGGCTCGGGCCCGACGTCCCCATGTGCACGACGTTGTTCAACGCCTGGACCGTGCTGCGCATTTTCACCGCCCCGCCCAGCGACCGGCACGGCCCGCCGAAGCTCGACGCCGACGACGAGCGCGACGAGACGCTCACCCGCCTGCTCAAGGAGGACCGCTCGGCGGTGGCGGCGGCGGTGGCGGCCATCGGCGAATCGCTGGCCGGTTTCGCCCGGGCCTGCCTCCAGGCCGGCGCCGACGGCGTGTTCCTCTCGGTCCGCGACGACTGGGTCAACCGCCCGGCCAACGGGGCGGAGACTTACGACCGGATCGTCCGCCCGACCGACCTGGCGATCCTTTCGGCGGTCGCCGAAGCCCGCTTCAACGTCCTGCACGCCTGCGGACGGCCGATGAACTTCAAGGCCTTCGCCGAGTACCCCGTGCAGGTGCTCAACTGGGCCGACCGGGCCGCCGGGCCGAGCATCGCCTACGCCCGCGACCGCGTGAAGCCGGCCATCGCCGGCGGAGTGGACAATCTGAATACACTGCCCAACGGCACGCCGGCGCAATGCGCCGCCGAGGTCCGCGACGCGCTGCGCCAGGCCAAGGACCGGCCCATCCTGATTACGGCCGGCTGCACTTTCGACCCCGACGCCGTCCCGCCCGAAAACCTCCGCGCCGTCGTCGCCGCCGCCAGAGGCGGATGAACCGCCCGATCGTCAACGCTCCGAAGGGATCGCCGGCCTGAGAGTCGCCGTCTGATAGGCTCCCTCGGTATCATGCAGTATAATCCCGCCTCAAAGATCAACCCGCGTTCAGGAGCAGACGGATCATGGAGCGTACCCTCATCATCCTCAAGCCCGATTGCGTGCAGCGCCGGCTCATCGGACGGATCATCCAGCGGTTCGAGGACAAGGGCCTGACCGTGGCGGGAATGAAGTTGATGCAGATTTCGACCGAACTGGCCGAGCGCCACTACGCCCCACACCAGGGCAAGCCGTTCTACCCCGGGCTGATCGAGTACATCACCTCAGGGCCGGTGGTGGTGATGGTGGTGGCCGGGCCGGGGGCCATCGCCGTCAGCCGGAAACTGATGGGCAGGACCTTCGGCTTCGAGGCCGACCCAGGCACCATCCGCGGCGACTTCGGCGTCAGCAAGACTTACAACCTCATTCACGGAAGCGACTCGCCCGAATCGGCCGCCGCCGAGATCGCCCTCTACTTCCAGCCGGCCGAGATTCACGACTACGCCCCCGCGGACCGGGCGTGGATCGTCAAGCCCGGCGAGGTGTAATCCCCGACGGTGACGGTGCCGCCCGGTTCCGGTCAGGGCCCCCCCTGCTCCTCCCAGTCGAACGCGATGACGCCGGCCAGGCCGCCCTCGAGCCGCGGGAAGATCAACTGCTTGACCTTCTCGTGCTCGGGGTGGGGCAGGTAGCCGTCGCGGCTGGCGGCGTCGGCGAAGGTCATCACGAAACCGTGGGTGAAGCCCTGGTTGAGCCCCTCGGGGCTGGAATACGGCCCGCCGGAGAAGTCCAGCAACCCTGGTATCTTGCCTTTCAGGCCGGCCAGAGCGGCCATGATCTCGCGGGCCTGCTCCGCCGACGTGCCCGCCTTGAGCTTGAACACCACCGCGTGCTTGATCCGGCCCATCACCAGGTCCTCCGCTTGCGTGGACTTCAACTCCGCCGCTCATCCCGTCAGCCGAACTGACCCGCCCGCTGACGAAGCCGCCACCGGCCACGGGAGCGCGATCACGGCGGACAGGTACCCGTGCTTCTCGTCTCCGCGTCCGCGTGCTGAACGCATTGGGCGATGGCAGGCTCGAACTGCCAACCTCCGCCTTGTAAGGGCGGCGCTCTATCCGATTGAGCTAATCGCCCGCCAGGGACCGCACCACGCTTCAGGATAGACCCGCCCCCCCGGCGCCCGCAAGGTTTTAAGGTCCCGGGCGCGGGCGGGCTCATTGCCCGGCAGAGGGACAGGCCATAGACTCAAGCCCCCGGCCGCTGCCGGGGGATGATGATATTGCGCACCGGTCGCGGCCATGAATCGGACCGGCGGCCAGGGGTTGTCCGGTCCTGGGATCAGCCGCCAAGAACCGCCGGCAGCGTCGCCGCGTCGCCATGCTCTATCAGCTTGTTCTGTTGA